>JABSQW010000439.1 GCA_013215605.1 Myxococcales bacterium | reverse complement strand
TGCCGACGACCCTCGTGCCGACGACCCTCGTGCCGACGACCCTCGTGCCGACGACCCTCATGCCGACGACCCTCGTGCCGACGACCGCTGTGCCGACGACCGATGCGCCCACGACCCTGGCGCCCACGGTCGCGCCCACCACGCCGGCGTCGGTGCCGATCATCCCGCTGCTCGACCCCGATCGCTAGGCGGGGCGCGCGGAAGCGAGCTGACTCGTTCAGTGGGCGCGATCGATGCCCAGAGCGTCTCGCACCTCTGGAAGCGCGAGGAACGTCTCCCAGAACGAAAGCGACACCGTCCCAGCGCTCTCCCTGTTGAGGTGGGAACCGTCCGCCGTGGTCACACCGTCAAAGCTCGGGACGATGGCCGGCACGCCGAGCTCGTCTGACAGGAACTCGAGGTGCCCGACCTGGGCGTCCACGTAGGGCACTAACGTGAGCACCAGCAGCGCGCCACGGTTCTCGAGCTCCCGGTGGAACTCTTCTGAGAATGGGAGAACCCCGCTCCAGTCCGTGATCGGCTTCTCGGCCAGCTGGGTCTCGTAGCGACCCCGCGGCTCGGCGACCGGGCGCCACCAGCCCGTGCGCGCCGACCGGTAGGTGACCCAGTCCCAGTGGAGGCGACGGTCGAAGAAATCGAGGTGCGGCAGCACGGCGTGGAGGCGGGTGCGCAGGTTCCAGCTTGCCGCGACCTCGAGCCATTGTTTAGCCGCGTCCCAACGCGTCATCGCGAGCGCCTCTTCGGCGACGGACGAGACACCTTCGAAGAACATATGCGGCCCGCCGCTCACGACTACCACCCGGGGCCGCAGGTCGTGCTTCTTGATCAACTCGAGTGGAAAGCGCAGCAGCTCCGAGTACCCGCAGCCGAGGGAGAAGAGGCGCAGGCCGAGCTTGTCGGCCTCCGGCACGAGGAACTCCTCGCGCAGTCCGAGCGGCATGCGCGAGTTGCCGAGAAAGAGCACGTCTGCGCGACGCGCGTTTGCGATCGAGCTGCCTAGGTCGTGGTAGAGGATCGCGTGGCTGAGCTCGGTGTGCTCGGCCACCGCGTAGAAGGCGTCCGGACCGGGATCCCCAAACTCAGGGTACTGCTGGAGGTTCGGCGGCTCGCCGTGGCGCAGCGGCAGCAGCGGAAGCACCCGCGAAGCAGCGAGAAACGAGAGGCCGGCGAGGCTGGTGGCCAGTGCCGCCTTCAGGAATCCCCTCCGCGTTCGTCTCGTCGCCATGGTTGCCTCAGAACTGGAAGTAGATGAAGCCGCGCGGCGTCGCGTACAGCGTGAGCAGTGCGAATAGCATTGCGCCCGCGTAGATGGCGCGCTCGCTCGCGCGCGCCTCCCCGACGCCGAGCTTCTCTCCGAGCAGCACCCGCAGGTGGAGCCCCCAGACGGGCAGCGTGAACCACCAGCCCGTCACGACCTGGGCCCAGCCGTCGGGCTCGGCGCCCGCGACGCCCACGCCCGAGAGTGCGTTGCCGAGGATCGCCCAGGCCTGGGCGGTGTTCTCCGCCCGGAAGAGCGCCATGCTGAGGATCCACACGATCTGCACCACCGCGAACCAGAGCAGCGAGCGGGGTTGGCTCAGGGCGCGCCCGTCGCGGGCGATCCCGAAACCGCGCTCGACCGCCGCCGCCACGCCGTGCAGCACCCCCCACAGCACGAAGGTGACATTGGCCCCGTGCCAGAGGCCGCTCACCGCCATCACCAACAGCAGGTTCACGAGCGCGCGTCGCGGCCCGCGGCGGTTTCCGCCGAGGGGGACGTAGACGTAGTCGCGCATCCACTGGCTGAGCGTAATGTGCCAGCGCCTCCAGAACTCTCGGAAACTCGTCGCGATGTACGGCGCGTCGAAGTTCATCGGGAGCCGGAAGCCGAGCTGATAGGCCAGGCCGCGGGCGATGTCCGAATAGCCGGCGAAGTCGCAGAAGAGCTGGCACGAGAAGAAGACGAGCATGGAGACGGCCAGCAGCGGCGGTGCATCGGGAGCGGCCGCGTCCGCCCAGTGCTCGTCGACGAGCGCGCCCAGGTTGTCGGCCACGACCATCTTCAAGAAGAGGCCGCGCAGGATCAGATAGCCGCCCATCCAGAACACGCGGGCACGCGGGCGGCGCGGGCGCGAGAGCTGGTACAGGAAGTCGCCCGCTCGCACGATCGGCCCCGCGACGAGCTGCGGAAAGAACGCGACGTAGAGGCCGAGGCGCCAGAAGCTGCGCTCCGCGGGCAGCCGGCCGCGATAGACGTCGATCGTGTAGCTCATCGACTGGAACGTGTAGAAGGAGAGCCCGATCGGCAGGACGATCTCGACGGCGGGTGTGTCGGCGTCGAATCCCATCAGCGCAACGAGGGAGCCGGCGGTCTCGGCCAGTAGCCCCGCGTACTTGAAGGAGCCGAGCAGGCCGAGGTTCACGGCGAGCGAGCCGAGCAGCCAGGCGCGGCGCGCGCGCGGCCTCTCCGCAACGCCCTCCATGGCTCGCGCCGCCACGTAGTCTGTCGCTGTGCTCACCAGGATCAGCGCGAGGTAGGACGGCACGTGCCAGCCGTAGAAGACCAGGCTGAGGCCGTAGAGTGCGAGCAGGAAGCCGGTGCTCCGGCCGCTTCGCCCGGCCGTAAAGCGCAGCGCGATCGCCACGACATAGAGCGCAGCGAAGGAGACGGAAACGAAGCTCATCGAGCGCGGGGGCTCGCGGCGCGCGTCAGCGGGCTTCGGAGGTGTCCTCGAGGGAGGAGAGCGCCTTGCGCTCGGGGTTCCCCTCGAAGAACTCCTCGACCGTGATGCAGCGTTGCCAGTCCGCCTCGGTCCGGATCGTCACCGGATCCGGGGGCCGGCCCGTGTAGACGTCGGGGTGGGCCCGCTTGTTCTTGAAGTCGAAGCCGGCATAGACCTCGTAGTCGTGCAGTGAGCGCTTCTTGCCCAGAGCGTAGGGCCCGAGGTCCACGGAGCCGTCGCCGGACAAGAGCGCGTTGAGCCTCGCGTAGGCGACACGGTTTTTCGCGTTCACGACCTCGTCGCCCTTCTCCCAGTGACGCCGGGGTGGGCCTGCGCGGTGGAGCATGTGCCAGACCACGATCTCACTGGGCACGTAGAGGTCGTAGCCCGAGGTCCAGGAGCGCACGGTGAGGTTCAGCTCCTCGCCCCAGTAGTAGTGATCCGGGTCCTGGGGCACCTCTTCGTTCCAGCGGCCGAGCGTGAACACGAAGTTGCCCGTGATGAAGCGGTTGTACGCGGGGAGCCTCGGGTGGGGCGGCCCGTAGTCCACCCAGGTCGTCTCGCCCCAGTGGTTGACGCGGCTGGTCGGGATGCCGCGGTCCGTATGCCGGTGCAGGCGACCGTCGTCGTCGAACCAGAACACCGGCGTGTTCACCGTCAGTAGGGGCTTGTCGCAAGGAAGCGCCTCCAGCATCTCGATCAGGCGCACGTCCCAGTTCTCGTCGAACTTCATGTGAGAGTCGATCTGGAGCGTGTGCGTCTCGCCCTCCCAGAAGCGCTGGGCGATGCTGCGCGCCCAGGTGCCGCCTTCGCTCTCAGCTATGGTGTAGTCGGCGTAGCGAAAGCGCTTGTCGCTGCGGAACACGTTCAGCGGCACGGGGTCGGCGGGATCGCCCTGCCAGCAGATGCCGAAGCGCAGGTCCGCGGGCCAGCGGGCGTTGTCGAGGCAATCGCGCAGGGTTCGCGGCAGCTCGGGATCGGTGTAGGATGCGATGGAGATGAATATCATCGGTTCGAGGCGTCCTGATGGCCTGCGCGGGGAGCGTCGGAATGGAGGCTAACACGGCCCGCGGTGGCACGTTGAACCGCGGCACACACCCCGACATGAACCTCGAGGAAGGCCATCTCGGGGGCTACATCCGCGGCCGTCAGTCGGCAGTGCCCACAGTCTACGCGTTCGAGCACGGCGATCCCGCGACGTGGACGCCTGATCTCTGGCGTTGGGCCCGCGAGACGCTCGGCGTGGCCTCGGTGCTCGACGTCGGCTGCGGTGAGGGCCACGCCGCGCGCTTCTTCCGCGACCTCGGCTGCCGCGTCGTCGGTGTGGACGGGAGTGTGCAGGCAAGGCACGACAGCGTGATCCCGGAGCAGCACGTGCTCCACGACTATACGAGCGGCGCCTACTTTCCGGGCGACGACTTCGACCTCATCTGGAGTTGCGAGTTCGTGGAACACGTCGAGAAGCGCTACCTCGCGAACTTCCTCGCCACCTTTGCATGCGGCCATCGCTACCTGATGATGACCTTCGCCGACCCCGGCCAGCCGGGGCACCACCACGTGAACTGCCAACCCGCGCAGTACTGGATCGAGAAGCTGGAAACGATCGGATTTCGCTTCGACGAGACCCGTACCACGGATTCCCGCGAACTCGCTCCGGCGGGCCACTATCGCCGCAGCGGACTGTTCTTTGCCCGCCGTTAGGTACCAGCTCTCGTGAAGTACCTGCACTACCCCCTGTACTGTCGCGGTGGCAGCGGTTTCAGCAACCTGGTGCTCTCGGCCGAGTCGGGTGTCGTGGCCGCATTTCTGCTCGATCGCGTGCTGGTGATCGAGGGCAACATCGCGCCGCCCGCGAACATCGTCCAGTACAGGGAGCACGGCGTCACCAACCGCCACCAGGCCCGGATCACCGATCTGATGGAGCTTCCAGTCGCATGGGTCGATGCCGACGACGTGGACTACGACCCCGGCGCCGCGTTCGTGATGGGCGAAGGCGACCTCATGAACAACGTGTTCGTGTGGCCCTCGGATCGCGACACGCAGAGCGAGGACTTCCTGCACTTTGCCAGGGGGCGCACGCGAGTGGTGACGGAGAGCGCGGAAAGCCGCACGGCCCCGATCGTGCGCTTGTTCCCGAGCTCTCGAGATGGCCACAACACGGAAAACCTCGGTCAGTACTCGTACTTCTTCTACCTGGACGCGCCGACACGCCGGGTGGTGCGCGCTCTCTTGCGGGGCGTGAAGCCGCGAGCCCCTTACGCCGAGCTCGCGAAGCGCGTCGCCGGGGAGCTCGGGCAGTTCAACGCCGTCCACATCCGCCGAGGGGACTTCAAGAAGACGTTCGGGACGACCACGCTGGACCGCAGGCCGGAAGAGGCGATCCGCGTCCTCGACCAGAGCTTCGGGCGGGACGAGAAGGTCGTGATCCTGACAGACGAGCGGGGGGATCCCTTCTTCGACGAGATCACGGCGCACTTTCGCGACTCGGTCTTCGTCGACTATCACATTCTCGAGCACCACCAGAAGGAGTTCTTCGAGCTCCCACTACACGACAGCATCGCGCTCGCCTACCTGTCCCAGCTCATCGGCGCCGAGGCGAAAGACTTCGTCGGGACCATGACGAGTACCTACACCAACCTGGTGCAGCGTTTTCGTGGCAACCGCGGCAAGGAGGAGCGCTTCAAGTTCCTCTGGAACGAGCTTCCGAACCCGGGCGAGGTCCTGAAGACGCGTGGATCGCACCCCCCGAGCGACTGCGTGCCGCTGCACCCCGACGGCAGTCTGGTGGAGGAGCACGAGGGGTTCTATTCGTGGAATCGGGTGAGTCCCTTGCTCAATCCGGCCTGGCAACGGGAGTGGCCCGAGAGCTTCTTGTGGATGGCTGGCAACGGGGATACGGTTTCGAGCGGCCTGCTGGCCGAGTTCGCATCAAGAAGCGCCGAACCGCAGCCGGACCCAACGGCCCCGCGGGAGAACGAATTGACCGAGCCGAACTCCGGAGCTGCCTTGGTCGAGGTGACCGTGCATCTCGTCGGCGGGGTGAGCTGCCGAGCCGAGCTTGCTTCGGACTCCGAGATTCTCCGCGATCTGTTTCAGGCGCTGGCGGCCGGGACTCCCGGTGTCCTGCCCGAGACGCCCCGGCTGCTCCAGCTTCCGACCGACGGCGGCGAGAAGGCCTACTCCTTTTCGAGCGTGAACCTCGTGGCGGTCGAGACGCGTCCGCCGGTCCTGATCGAGGAGGCGACACGCGTCGCCGAGGTGCCCACGCAACCCCAGCCGCGTCCGCAGCCGGAGAAGGCGGCGGAGGCTCCGAAGCCGGCGGTGTCGCCCGAGCCGCTTTCGAAGACCGAACCCACCGGGTCGGCGGCCACGCCCGAGCCCACCCCGGCTGCGAAACCCGAACCCGCCGCGCGGGACCGGCGCGGCGCGCCTATCGTCCGCGACATCTCGGAGCCGACGCGCCCGGCCGTCGAGTCGCCCCGCGACTTCGAACCGCTGCCCTTCGTGCAGGTGACGGACTTCCTGACGCCGGACGAGCAAAGCCAGCTCCTGGCCTCCGTGCTCCGGGGCGAGTCGAGCTTCGCGCGCGCGGACGCCGAGACACGTGAGGTCTCGAGCGGATTCGACCCCGCCTTCGCGGAGCGGATCGCGAACCGGTTGCGCCTGCTGCTGCCCCAGGTGCTGCCGTCCTTCGACCTGTTGCGTGCGGTGCAGCCCGCCGATCTCCAGCTCTTTGCCCACCGAGATGGCGACGCCCGCAACGGCAAAGACGTCCAAGCAGCCGAAACGGACTGGGACGAAATCACCTGCACGTACTTCTTCCACAAGGAGTCCAAGCCGCTCTCCGGTGGCGAACTCCGCCTGCGCAAGGGCGAGAGCATCCACCTCGTCGAGCCTCGCAATAACGCGGTCATGATCTTCCCGACCTCGGCACTGGTAGAGGTCCAGCCGCTGCGCTGCCCGACGAAGGCCTTTGAAGACAGCCGCTTCGCGGTGACGGTCCGGATCGCCTAGCGCTCGAGCAGCAGCTTCTCGAGGTCGGTGCCGACATTCGTGCGGTCGCGGGCGGCGAAGTACCAGTCGATCGTACGGTGGAGTCCGTCGATGAACTTCACCTGGGGCTCCCAGTCGAGGAGCTCGCGCGCCAACCGGTTGTCCGCAACGCGGTTGTAGGGGCCCGTGGGCATCTCCGGGCGGGTCACGATCTCAGTGTCGACGCCGGTGTAGGACAAGACCTCCTCGGCGGCGTCCAGCACGCGGATGCGCTCCATGGTCCCGAGGTTCACGGCCGTCGCGTCGTCGATGCGCTCGGCGGCCCGGATCGTGCCCTCGACGATGTCGGAGACGAAAGTCCAGTTGCGGATCTGCTCGCCCGTGCCCCACACCTCGAACGGGTTCTGGCCGACGAACGCCCGGGCGATCATCGCGATCACCGCGTGGTTCTCCATCCCGCGAGGACCGTAGACGGTGAAATAGCGGCACGAAGCGGCCTTCATGCCGTAGTCGTCGTGATAGGCCCGGAGCGTCAGCTCTGCCATGAGCTTGGCCCAACCGTAGGTGTTGTCCGCGTCGTAGGGCGGCGTGACCATCTCCTCGCGCAGGTAGACGGTCTCTTCGGGCCGGGTCTGGAGATGGTTTGGATAGACGCAGCCGGAGGACGCGTAGACGACCTTCTCCACCCCGGCGCCGCGAGCCGCGTCGAACAGGATGCCGTCGAGCATCAAGTTGCGCGCGCAGGCCGCCTGGTTGTGCTCGAGGTAGCCGCGGCCCCCATGGGCGGCGGCCAAGTGGAAGACCAACTGCTGGCCCGCCACGACGTCCCGGGCGAAGGCCTGGGAGCACAAATCGCCCTCGTGGAGCGTCACGCGTCCGGTCTCGAGGTGGTCCGCCAGATTGCCGAGGGCACCGCTCGAGAGGTCGTCCGCCACCGAGACGCGGGCCCCGCGCGCGACGAGCGCGTCGACGAGATGGGAGCCGATGAAGGACGCGCCTCCCGTCACGAGCACCGGCAGCCCGCTCCAGTCGGATCCAGCCTGTACGCGCGCCGCCATACCGACTCCTCTGCACCCGGGCGCTCCTGCGCCAACGGGAACAACCTAGGCTATACGAGGTCGCGTCGTTTGCGAAAGGCCCATGCATGTTGTGAAGATCCAATCGTAGCCGGGGCGTCGAGAGGCCTGCGCTGAGGCTCGCACTCGGCTTCGATGTGGTTCCGGCCCTTGTCCCCGTTGTGCTCCTCGGTGATCACCTTGAAGGGGTGGCCGCTCGCGAGGATCCGTTGGAGCGCGGCGAAGCGGTCCCCCACGGGTCCGCGAAGTCTTCACGGTCGAGCGCGATACCGCGCCAACCCAGCTCCTCGAGCAGAGCCGTGTTGTGGATCGCGAAGGGCCACTGGCAGCCCACGTCCACGAAGGTCCCAAGGTGGTCATCGCTCAACATCGCCAGCACGAAGCGGTCTTGGCAGGCCTGCGAGTAGCCCGTAGGACTCATGCCTCCTTCAAGCAGCGCAGGCAGAGCGGGTCGTGGGCGGGTTCCAGCGGCTTCACCCGCTGGAAGTCCTCCCGGATCGCAGGCAACATGCTCTCCTAGAGCTCGGCGCTCAGCAGCTTCCCCGCTCCGGACCGCGGTCCTCTGCCAGACGCCAACCGTGGTCTTCGCGTAAAATGTAGGAACTCGGGCATGAGTCGCCTCTCCAAGAAATCGATGCTCGCGCGAGCCGTACTGCTGGTAACTCTAGTCGTGGTCGAGTCGCTCTGGCTCGAAGACAGCGAGCTAGCCCGCTCCACGCTGGAGGGCGCCCAGCTCATGGTCGCGCGCAGCGCCGGCCTGGTGCTGAGCCACGCGGGTTTCGAGAACACAGTCGACGGCATCAACATACAGTTGGCCAACGGCGCCGTCGCGGTGACCGAAGAGTGCATTGGGCTGGATGTGAGCCTGTTTCTGGCCTCGGCGATGTTTGTCCAACCCGCACCGCTGCGCCGAAAGCTCCTCGGCGCCGTAGTCTCGCTGCTGGCGGTGACGGGCCTCAACTGGATCCGGGTGATGACGCTCTCGCTCCTCTTGTGGGAAGACCGCACGGCGTTCGACGTCACCCACGCCTACGTGTGGCCGGCCGTGATCATCCTGGCCTGCGTCGCGATCCTGCTGCTCTGGATGCGCGCGCCCCCGGGCGACGCCGAAGCGAACCCCACGTGATCCCGCCCGACCTGCGGTCCATTGCGTTGCTCCTGATCCGCTTCGCGGTGCTTTACGCGGTCCTGATGGGAGTCGCGCTGCGCGTGCCGCTCTTCGAGCACTTCGAGCGCCCGCTGGTAGTGGTCGTGAACGACGTGCTTCAGGCGGTCTCAGCGCCGGACGTCACACGGCGCCTCGAGTTGACCCGCGGGCCGGCGACCTGGTCGTACGCGCTCCATCTCGAGCGCCGGGGGGATTCCGAACGCCAAACGGAAACGAAGCGCGTCGAGAAGAGCTACCACGCCCACGCCTATGTCCTCGTGCTGCTCATCGCGCTGATCCTCGCTACGCCCGGACTCGGCTGGCGACGCCGGCTCGGGTGCCTCGTCGTCGCGAGCGCGATGGCCTTTGCGCTCACGGCGGGGCTGCTGCTGTCGGACGTGCAGGCGTGGGAGCATGAGGCGTTCGGACGCAAGACAACGAGCGGTTTCCTCTGGGAGACAGCGGCGATCTTCGACGCGGTGCACCGCAGATCGGCCGCGGGCCTGCTCCCGATCCTGCTCTGGCTTCTCTACGCCGGCTCGCTGCCCGCGCGGACCGCCGCCGAGGCGCGGCAGTCCGGTTGACGACTTCCGTATTCCTTCCGCATCGCTCCGGGTCGCAGCGGTGACGTCACCGTCGGTAGACGCGTGTGGGAGAATTGACCGTTGTGTCCCAACTGTGATAGCTTCCGGTGCGCAAGGGGGATTATGCCGGGTGGCGAATCCCCCTGTGTTATGTGGGGTTCGCGGTGGAGCGGACCATGCAATTCGGCCGCGCCCTTCGGATCCTCCTGGGCCTCTCGCTTCTGCTGGTGGCGAGCGCGAAGGCGCTTTCGATCGACGGCACGGGTTTCAGCAGCACGCTGATCGCGCCGGGGCGCGCCGAGGTGGCGCTGCCCGCCCTGCCTTTCTGGGGCAAGGTGATCCTCGTCGCCACGCTGATGGCGGTCGGCATCGTCGTTAGTCGACGAAGGGCTAAACTCAGGTAGGCGTGGAGGATTTGGCTGGGTCCCTAACGGGACGCTCCGCGCCCTGCACGGAATCGGAGCTGGCGCTCTCCGCATTCTCCGTGACCGGCTCCCGTACCTGCTCCTTTTGCTCTTCGGTCACGCCCCGCTTGAAGCCCTGCAGCGCCCGACCGAAGCTCTGCCCGATCTCGGGCAGTCGCCACCAACCAAATAGCAGCAGGACGATCGCGAGGAGGATGAGGAACTCTTGGAGGCCGAGTCCGAACATATCGACATGTTCGGCGAGCGAGTGAGAAAGATCAAGCCGGAATTGAGCACGATGGCGGCTGGGATGAGACTCCAGAGCCGAAACGTATCGACCTGGCCTTGGCGGAGGTCAGAGAGGACGCGCGTTAGCTGGCCAAGCATAGGAGGCTCAGGCTGCGTTCTGGCTCCGGGTCCGCGTATGAGCGTCCTGTGAAGCGCCCGCAGCGGGGGCGCCAGTGGGAAGCGCGCGCAGGCGCGAACCACGCTGAGCCGAGGCGAAGCCGCGCAGAAATCGAGGGTCGCATTTCCGTCGCGCGAGGAGACACGATTGCACTCGTCGGTAGCAACCGGGCATGCCTGCGCTGCTGCCAACGGATCCCGAACTCGACCTTCTGCTCACGCGAGCTACCGGACGAAGCTCTATGATCCCATCCGCACGCTGCTCAGCGTCGTCACGCCGGGACGGACGAAACGTGCTGTGCGTGTCGAACTCGGCCCGATCCCGCTTCACGACCGAGCATGTCCGCGTCATGGTCTTCAGTCGCGTGCTGCAGTTGTCGCACCAAGTTTCACGAAAGCGTTGACCTGATATTGGGCGCCGACCACGCGGGTCGTGCCAGGGCATCCAGTGCATCTCCCAACTGACGGCGATGCGCCTCGTCGCTACTCAGTACCAAGCCCGCCTCCAGAAGGTCTCTAGCCTCCTCGATGCGTCCCGCAGCGACCAAGCTGCGGGACAGATCCAGACGCTGCCACAAGAAATCAGGGAACCGGCCGACGACCCATCGGTGAAGGTCCAAGGCTTCGTCAACACGTCCGTTTCGACGCAATATCGACAACAATGCAAAACTGTAGTCGGGTGTTTCCGGCTGCAGCTCGAACGCGCGACGATGTGATGCCTCGGCGCCCTGCAGATCGCCAACACATTCACGAGTTCTTCCGTGCAGCCAGAGATTCCTGGGGTTGTCGGCGTCGAGACCAATGAGAACTGCCGCTGCCTCGGCCGCTTCCTCGATGCGTTCGAGCGCAAGCAACGCTTCGATCCAATGTCGATGCGCCTCCGTATTGTGCGGGGCCAGCATCACAGCTTGCTTTGCGGCGTGCGCGGCGTCCTGTTTCAATTCCAGTCGACGACTGGCCTCGCTCAGGGCCAACCAGGCATCAGAGTTGTTCGCATCCGCATCGCAGGCCGCGCGGGCCCATTCGAGGGCACCCGGGGCGTCTCCATCATCCAAAGCGGCGAACGCCTTCTGGGTGTGTAGGTGCGCTGGAGCTGCGCCACCAAAGTAGGTTTGCGTCAGGTGACTTACGATTTTTCCCACAAAACCCGGTGACACTTGATGCAGATCGGCGTCCCATACCTCCCCAGTACGAGTCAAGGTCACGTTCTCGTAGCTTGGAAAGTAATCGAGATCGTCGTTGTCGCTCACCAATGCGCCGCACACAGCCCGAAGCGTTGCCTTGGACAGCGTATTGGCAATCAAGATGTCGTCTCCCGAGAAACTCATTTCAAGGGGTACCGGAGACGTCGTGATCAAGAATTTCGCTTGCGGGTTGTGCCGGCGTATTAGATCGACACTCGCCTGAGTGAGGGTCAAACATTCATCGTAGTCCAGTGAACGAAACTCGAAGCGATCCAGGCGTGTGGCATCTTGCTCGAAGAATGGTGGCGCGATCAGTGCGCAACCCGTCTTGCGATCGAACCAGGCTTCGATGAGACCGAGCGTGATCACGACGCATTCAGCGTGGAACACCTGCTCCCAAATGCGATAAATGTCACGTCGCCGCTCGTAGAAACGTTCGGGCGGAACGGTCGCTCGTGCGCCGGCAAGCGCCAGGTCGCGGAGATTACCGTCGGCATCGGGATAGGCGAACAAGCGTGAATCGGCTTCCGTAGGATGGCCGTCCCTTTCGTAGATTGCCGCTGCCCAGCCGAGCTCCTGGAAGATATCCGCCGGCGTGTACTTGCTGAAGGGCCGCGAAGGCCGGCCAGCGCCGATCTCAGTGCTTGGCGCGCGATACTCGAGAGTCGGAATCCGATGTCCCAAATGGCTCAGGTGATCCTCGATGTTGCGCGCGAAGCAGCTGCCGATGGTGAAGATTGCCGCGCCTGGACTGACTTGGAACGACGCGCGAATCTGGGGCCAGGCCTCGGGCTGGAGGCGTGCGATACGCGCCTGACTCCAGTTGTTGGCCCGGCCTTGGGCGAGTAGCTCAGCGCTGCAAATCGTACTCTCCAAATCTATCCTGTGGGTCGAATCTTGAGAAATTGCTATGGGCTGTCGCGCCGCGCTAAGTTCGCAAAGCCTGTCGTCGCTGATTGACGCCGAAGAACGCGCCCACAATGACCCGTCGTCGAAGGCGAGACCGTCTTCGCGCCAAGTTGCTGCCATTGCTTTGGATACCGATGCTGTCTCGAAGACCGCGTAATAGCACGACTGTGCAGCGCTGATGGCTCCCCATGGCTCCCATTCATCCCCTTGCCGTTGACAGACCAGCACTTGTCCAGCGTCACCGGGGATCACGGCCTTCGAGTCACCGTCGTACATACCAACGAGCGTGCTCAGTTCGAGATCCATGGGCTCGCCCAGCAAGGGTCGGAAGACCGCTTGTGTGGCCAATTCCCGAGGATCCGTCAGCTGAGACCCAAAGAAGCAATGTCTCACCCCGGCGCCATCCAGCGCTGGCAAGGAAAGCAGTTCGAGCTTCTCACTTAACGAATGGCACATGAGATGCAAACGAAAACGAACCGCACCCAGGTCATGAAGCGTTTCGACCAGGGACTTGACGAAGGCGTTCGACAGCCCGAAAGCCAGTTCGAAGGTAGACCCGTCGGGAATGAAGCCCGCAAGGTCAGATTGGGTATTCGAGATGACAAGCACCTTGTCAACATCTGGATCGCGCAGGACAGCCATCATTCTCGCCCACAGGAATCTGTACTTGTCGGCTACCTCCTTCACCGACTCGTGCCATGATGACAGCAAGAGTCGATCCGCATCCCGCGGGTAGTCGTGCCAGAACAGCAGGCCATCACCTTCGACCCCCGACGAAGGAATCAAACGCTGATAGTAGACACTGAGTTCATCGGCTGGCGCCCAAAGTGGTCGACCATTCTGCCGAAGCGTATTCAAAAGGCCGTCGCGAGTCGTTACCAACCAATCGAAGGGGAAACGCGGCCCGTGGTTGGTTTCCTCTGGGAGATGGCGTTCACCGACTACTGCATTGATGCCAAATCGGGTATGACAAGAGAATCCGAGGGAAATAATGCACGGGTGCGTGCCAGACACGCTTTCTGATCGGGAAGGGCGTACGGCTTCAGGCTTGTCGTCAGCAGACTGACTCATGGCTTTCGACCGGCTTGGATGCGGTGCGTCACTGTCGCATATCTCGGGCACCCTCCGTAACCATGATACTCATCACATCGACGATGTGGATAGGAAGAATAAGCACCGGATTCGCTAGGCGAGAGAGTAGGGGATCTGTCGGATTGGCTCGGATCTCCTCGCGACGGATGTACGCAGAAAATCCCTAGGGGCCTTTTGGGGGGCATGCTGATGGTTTGTATAATGACCGCACATGCCTACAGCCGCCAGACCACAGCGAACAGTACCACCGCAGCTCTGGTACGGTTCGTCGCCTCTCCCTCTTGTTCGGGCTCTCGGTCCAGCAGACTCGAACGTCCTCGTCTCTTGTCGCGATTGAGTCTGGATGAAGCCATGCGCTGGAGCACGCTTTTAAGTGTCAGATGAGGACGCGCCGCGTAGATAGGAAGTTCAAGCTGCGTTTCTGCAAGGTCCTATCCTAGAGATTCTGTGAACCAGGAACCGGTGACCCGCATACGGACACCTCGATGTGCGATCCCCCACCCCCCCTATTTGCCAACGGGTCCCTCACGTTCCCCTACCACACGATTCTGCTCGTCCGAGGAGCTTCTGGGGCCCCAAGAGGCCCCCTGGGTATCGCGCGAGTGCTGAAACTCCTCGATTTGCTAGCCACCCCACGCCCCCTTGTGCCCACTTTCCTGTGTAACACGAGGAGTGCGCCATGCGATTGCTGTCACTGCCGTGGGGGGTCGCCTGCGCTGGCATCGCCTTCAATGCCAGCGCCGCGCCAATGTTCATGGGGCTCGGTGATCTTCCCGGCGGGGTGTTCCAAAGCCGGGTTGCCGATGTCTCCGTCGATGGTTCGGTAGCCGTAGGCTATGGCAGGGTTGGTAGTGGTTTTGGCGAAGCGTTTCGGTGGAACCAGGCCGAAGAAATGGTTGGTCTCGGCACACTTACCGGCGCGAACTCCAGCGAGTCTCGCGGAGTGTCGACAGATGGATCGGTGATCGTCGGGGTCTCTTCGAGCACTGCGTGGCGGTGGACTGAAGCTGGCGGCATGATTGACCTTGGACTCCCCGAGTCAGGGGCCTCCAATACTGTATCTGCGGACGGTTCGGTGATCGTCGGGCGGTCAGCTTCCGAGGCGTTTCGTTGGACTTCCAGCGCGGGCGTGACGCTCCTTGGAGATTTAGGCGGTGGCAGCAGCAGGGCGAACGCGGTCTCAGCGGATGGGTCGGTAGCGGCGGGGATGGCGGTTTCAGCATTCGGAGAGGAAGCCTTCCGCTGGACGGCTGCCGGGGGCATGGTAGGACTCGGTGATCTCGCCGGCGGGATCTTCAGTAGTGAGGCATTCGGTGTCTCTGCCGGCGGTTCAGTGGTGGTGGGCAAGAGCAACTCGGCTTATTGATTTGAGGCCTTCCGCTGGACCGCAGGTAGCGGCCCGTATGCGGGCGATGTTTGGAGCTGATTGGCGCCCGTAGGCGGAAGAGGGGAGGAAATCTGGATGGCGAGCGCCACTTTCTCTCTTCTTCTTCGTCGTCTTCGCCAATGATGAACACCAATAACAAGAAGCAGACCCTTGCCCTGGCACTCGTGGCCGTCATCCTGGTGGCCGCAGGCACCCCCCCCGCCCTCGCCGTGCTCCGGGGCCACACTGACAGCAGTGCCGCCGACCGGGGACTCGGCAGCAGCTCCCCCACCGCCAACTTGGAGCTGGCCCTGGGCTTCGTCTACAAGCTGTACCACGGCTCGGCGTGGAACATCCTCGCCCGCGCGTCGGACAACTGGTCGACCAACTCGCTCAACATCGCCATGCCGGACTTCAGCGTCGAGTACTGGGTGACCGCATTCGAGAAGGACACCACGGCGACGCTCACCGGCAGCTTCCCCGAGTGGGCGCGGTACGCGGCCCTAACGGCCTACGGCACGGACGGCATGCCGTTTGCCTCGGTCAACATGGTCGACCAGGGAGCGGACCGCACTTTCACGACCACCTTCACGTCGACCGAGAGCGACTTCGTCGTCCTGGCCCGCGTGTATCGCTCGAAGAGCCACCCGGACGGCCTCACCGACGCCGAGAAGTTCGCCGTGTCGGTCGACGGCCAGGCGTGGAAGATCGCGAGCGAGACCAAGGCGCGCGTCAACGGCAAGATTCTCGAGTGGCCGATCCAGTACGCCGTGGGCAACGCCCTCACGAAGCAGATGACGTCGGAGCGCGACATGCAGATGTTCCGCCCGGCCGAAGCGAGCCTGCCTGGCGTGTTTCCCAACGAGGACGCCCGCTACATGATCACGTACCCGACCCTCGAGGGCGGCAAGTGCGCGGTCTTCCACGGCCGCGTGCCGGCGGCGGCGTCCGGCCGCGAGTTTTACGGCTTCATGGCGGTGGAGATGAAAAGCACGGCGACGGTGGCCTCCCTGAGCGACGAGGACCTGGGCGGCTGGGGCAGCGCCTACACCGTGTTCGCGTGCCGGGACGAGGCAGACGCGCGCGGCGCCGGCTACGACGCCGCGGACGCGTCGCACCACCTGCTCCTTGCGGGCGATGTCAAGGTGCCCGGCGTCATCCTCCGCGACCTCAACACGGCCGCCGGCCAGGGGCTCAAGGCCACAGACAAGTGGGCCGCGAAGGGCCAAGTCACGCCGGAGCAGTGCCAGTCCGTGTTGGGCAAGGCATACCCGGTCATGAACGTCCGGTGAGTCGTAGGACACAGTAGTGCCCGCCGAGGGCACCCTCGGGGGGCATGGCCCCTGAAAGTGTCTCTTAGCTTCGGGCCCCTGTGTGTCCGACTTCTGCTGACGGGATACACCGGGAACGGGCGTCATCTTCCCGGGTACGCCGACCATCGGTGGCGATGCGCACTTCGACAGCAGTGAGCTGTGGTGCGACTACGTCCTCGGCGGATCGGGCTGTGGCCCGGGATCGGGCGGGTTCGATTTCGCCAGCGTCGCGCTCCACGAGTTCGGTCATTCGCTGGGTCTGGGGCATTCGACGGATTCGAGCGCGGTGATGTTCGCATCCATCTCGGCAGAGACGGTCAAACGGACACTGGCTGCCGACGACATCGCCGGGATCAGAGCGCTCTATGTGGTCCCGGAGCCTTCGACGTTCGTCCTGTCCACGCTGGGCCTGCTGGGTCTTGCCCTCCATGGTCGTCGCCGCCCTTAGAGAGCGAGAAGGGGGACGAGAGAGTTCATCAGGTAGATAGGAAGTTCAAGCTGCGTTTTCGCCTACGTTGTAGCCGCAACCGTTTGTCAAAATGGGCGAAGAATCAAACGCACCGCTGGGCCCATCCCGCTTCGGACCGGGATGGCTCCATCTGATCCCTGATCCCTGATCCGTGTCCGGCAATCCGCAGAACGGTCTCCGGCGACGCCCTGCAGGGTGACGGGCGACGCGTGTTGGCAGCCGCCCCACCGGCGGGCGAATGCCGGCGCTTCCCACGGCCTTGCGCTCGCTTCCAGGGGCGATCTCTACGCCGCGGGCTTCGAGATCGTCTGGCGAGCAGGGAGGCCGCGCCCCGGTTCGAACGGGCGGAGCTGGCGCACCCGATTCGATGCGGCGGGCCGGCCACGGAGCCCGAAATTCGAGCTCGAGAGTCTGGCGCTTCCCAGCTCTTGCCTTTGACCGGGGTCCGGAAGCAGAGCCGCCTGGCGGTATCAACCGGTTACCACGGCGGACATGACCCGTTACCGGGGTGTGGCGGCCCGCGGCCGTGGCGTCCGAAAAGCCGAGCAGATTCAACGTCTCGTGAGCTCCTCGGGCCG
>JABSQW010000044.1 GCA_013215605.1 Myxococcales bacterium | reverse complement strand
CGCGACGGTGCCGGTCGTGAGCGGTGTGGGGCACGAAGTGGACGTCACCATCTGCGACCTCGCCGCCGACGTCCGCGCGCCAACACCTTCGGCCGCCGCCGAGCTGGTGCTTCCGGATCGCGCGGCACACCGGGTCACGTTGCAACGCGACTGGCAGCGGCTCCTGATGGCCACGCGCGCAGTCATGGAGCGGTTCGCCGGCAACCTCGAGCGAGAGGGGGAGGCGCTGAAGGCCCTCGCGCCTTCGGCGCGTCTGGCTGCCCAGCGCGCGCGCTTCCGCGCTGCAGCGCGAGCCCTCGTGCGCGCGAGCGAACGCCGCGCCGAGCGCTCGCGCGCGCACCTCGCGGCACTCGCCGGACGCCTCGGTTCGCTCTCTCCGCTCGCGGTTCTCGATCGTGGATACGCACTCGTGCGTCGCGGCGCAGATGCGGGGATCGTGCGCTCGAGCGACGACGTAGGTGCGGGAGACCGCGTTGTGATCCGCGTCGCAGCCGCGGAAATCGACGCTCTCGTCGAGTCCGTGCGCGTGCCAGATCGCTGACCCTGGGGTACGATCGCCGCGCCACGCACGCCCGCGATGGGATCCCGATCCCACGATTTTCTCCGACGCTCCTGTAGAGTGACGCGTACCGACGCGAACGCTCCGGAGAGTTCCGGCCAGCCGAGAGAACGTGACGCCCGATTCGAAATCGAAAAATTCGACCGCAAAGAAGAAGGGCCGAGCCAGCGCTGCTGCGCCGGCGCCGGACGCAGCTCTCGCCGATGCACCGGAAGTGTCGTTCGAGGAGGCGCTCGAACGCCTCGAGGGAATCGTTGACCGCCTCGAGCAGGGCGACCTCGAGCTCGAGGATTCCCTCACGGCGTTCGAAGAGGGCGTTGCCCTCACGCGCCGCTGCGCGGGTCAGCTCGAAGCGGCAGAGCGTCGCATCGAGGTGCTCGTCAAAGCCGGCGAGCAGTGGCTCGCGCGCCCGTTCGAGGAGTCCGAGGGCGACGCGTGATGATCGCCGCGGTGATTCTCAAGGAGCGGGCAGCGCTCGTCGAGCCCGCCCTCGACCGGGCGTTGCCGCCGGCCGATACGGCGCCCCACTCGCTGCACGCCGCCATGCGGCACCTGATGTTTCCGGCCGGCAAGCTCTTTCGACCCGTGCTCGCGATCGCGGGCGCCGAGGCGGTCGGCGCACCGCCCGAGCACGCACTGCCCATCGCCACGGCCGTCGAGCTCGTCCACACCTATTCACTCATCCACGACGATCTCCCCTGCATGGACGACGACGCCGAGCGACGCGGTCGACCGGCGGTCCACGTCGCGTTCGGCGAGGCGGTAGCGGTGCTCGCGGGCGATGCTCTGCTGGCACTCGCCTTCGAGGTCCTCGGCGACGGTCCCGGCGAAGCGGTCGCGCTGCTTGCCACCAGCCGCGACCTCGCGGCCGTGGCTGGGTCGCGCGAACTCGTGGGCGGACAGGTCGACGACATCGCATTCGACTCGGCCTCCGCGAATCTGGGCTCCGTTGAATCGATTCACTGGCGCAAGTCCGCCGCGCTCATCGAGCTCGCGATCGTGGGGGGCGCGCGCCTCGGCGGCGCCGACGCCGAGCAGATCGAGCAGCTGCGCCGCTTCGGCCGCAGCACGGGTATGGCTTTCCAGATCGCAGACGATCTCCTCGACGCGGACGAGAACGATCCCTGCTCGTTCCTCCACTTCGCCACACCCGAAGAGGCGCGTGCACGCGCCGAATCACTTCTCGCCGGGGCCCTCGGAGAGATCGAACGCTGGGGTCCCGATGCGGAGCCTCTGCGAGAGCTGGCACGCTTCGCGGTGCGGAGGAGTGAATGACGGAACCGGTGCTGTTGGATCACATCGATTCGCCCGAAGACCTGCGTGAACTCCCGCGCGAAAAGGTGCAGGACGTCGTGGACGAGCTGCGCACGGAGATCGTAGAGCGCGTCTCGCGAACCGGGGGCCACCTCGCGTCGAGTCTCGGTGCCCTCGAGCTCCTCACCTGCATTCACTACGTGTTCGAGACGCCGCGCGATCGGCTCGTGCTCGACGTCGGCCATCAGGGCTACCCCCACAAGATGCTCACCGGGCGACGCAGGGAGTTCGATCGCATCGGTCAGACCGGCGGCATCGCAAAGTTTCTCCGCCGCTCGGAATCCGACTATGACCACTTCGGCGCCGGTCACGCGGGAACGTCCATCTCGTCCGCGCTCGGCATGGCGCGCGCTCTCGAACATACGGGAAGGGGCGGCTGCGCAATCGCGCTCATCGGCGACGGCAGCATGACGGCGGGCATGGCCTTCGAGGCCCTCAATCACGCCGGCCACCTGAAGCAGAGCAACCTCGTCGTCGTGCTGAACGACAACGAGATGTCGATCTCACCCAACGTGGGCGCCTTGTCCTCGTACCTGTCCGCGAAGTTCAGCAAGCCACTGGTGCGGCGCATGAAGGGGCTCGCGAAGGACTTTCTGAGCTCGATGCCCGGCGACATGCTCCACTGGGCGCAGAAGGCCGAGGAGTCGGTGAAGGTCTTCTTCTCGCCCGGGCTGCTCTTCGAGGCGCTGAACTTCCGTTACGTCGGCCCGATCCAGGGGCATCGCGTCGAGGTGCTGCTCGAGACCTTCGAGAACGTGAAGGAGATGCTCGCGAACGGAGACGGCCCCGTGCTCGTGCACGCCATCACGGAGAAGGGATTCGGCTACGAGCCGGCTCAGAACGATCCGTTCACCTACCACGGCGTCGGCAAGTTCGACGTCGCGTCGGGCCATTTCGCGCCGACGAAGCCCGGGCCGCCGAAGTATCAGAACGTCTTCGCCGACACCCTGATCCGCCTCGCCCGAGAAGACGAGCGCATCATCGGCATCACGGCCGCCATGGCCGACGGCACGGGTCTCGACCGCTTCGCGAAGGTGTTTCCCGACCGTTTCTACGATGTCGGCATCGCCGAGCAGCACGGCGTCACGTTCGCGGCGGGTCTCGCCACCGAGGGGATGAAGCCGGTCGCAGCGATCTACTCGACGTTCCTGCAGCGCGCGTACGATCAGGTGGTGCACGACGTCTGCATCCAGAATCTCGATGTCACGTTCGCGCTCGACCGCGCCGGTCTCGTGGGGGCCGACGGCACGACGCACCAGGGCATGTTCGATCTCGCCTATCTGCGCACGCTCCCGAACGTCGTGGTGATGGCGCCGAAGGACGAGAACGAGCTTCAGCACATGTTGGCGACGGCCATCGAGTATCCTGGCCCCGCCGCGCTGCGCTTCCCGCGCGGAAACGGTGTCGGCGTGCCGCTCGACCCCGAGATCAAGGCGCTGTCCCTCGGCGAATCCGAGTTGCTCCGACAGGGCGACGACATTGCGCTGATCGCGTTGGGGAACCGGGTGCACGACACCATGGACGCCGCGTCCGAACTGGCGTCTCGCGGCCACTCGGTGGCCGTGCTCAACGCGCGCTTCGTGAAACCCCTCGACCGCGACCGCATCATTGCACTCGCGAAGCGCTGCGGTGCCATCGTCACCGTCGAGGAGCACAGCGGAATGGGCGGCTTTGGCAGCGCGGTGCTCGAGGCCTTGGCCGATGCGAGGCTCGCCGTCCCGGTGCGCTGTCTTGCGATTCCCGACCGCATCATGGAGCACGGCGATCCCGGCAAGCAGCGCGCGGAAGTCGGGCTCGACCGCGACGGCATCATCGCCGCCGCGACGGACCTCCTCGAAGCGAAGGGCTGAGAGGGAGAGCCCGACGTGGCCGCGGGCCAGCGACTCGACGAGCGCGTTCTCGCCGAAGGCCTCGCGGAGTCGCGGTCGATCGCGCAGGGGTTGATTCGCGCCGGCCGCGTCCTGGTCGACGACACCCCCGTCGACAAGCCGGGTACGCGTATCCGCTCCGAAGCGTCTTTGCGCATCAAGGGCGGGGTACGCAGGTTCGTATCTCGGGGCGGCGACAAGCTCGCCGGGGCGCTCGACGCGCTCGGCGTCGACTGTACCGATCGCCACTGCCTCGATGTCGGAGCGTCGACCGGCGGTTTCACCGATTGTCTGCTCCAACGCGGCGCGCGCCACGTCGTGGCCCTCGACGTCGGCACGGGTCAGCTCCACGAGAAGCTGCGCCAGGACCCGCGCGTCTTCGCCCTCGAGCGCGTCAATGCGCGTCACCTCGAAGCGTCGCAGCTCCCGTACCCCGTCGAGTTCGTCACCGTCGACACGTCGTTCATCTCCGTGACGCTCTTGCTGCCGCGTCTCGCGGAGGTAGCCCCGGCCGCCGAGCTCCTCGTCATGGTGAAGCCGCAGTTCGAGCTGCGTCGCGACCAGGTGGGGAAGGGTGGCGTGGTTCGCGATGACGGCCTGCGCGAGGCAGCGGTCGACCGTGTTCGAATGTGCGCCGCCGGACTCGGCTACGAGCCGCTGGGCCAGGTCGACAGTGCGATTCACGGCCCCAAGGGGAACCGGGAAATCTTCCTCTGGCTGCGCCGGAGTTCGTCCGATGCGTGTGGGGAAACCCAAACGCTTGGTTGACGCGGGGGAGTGCGAGCGTATCCTCTCTCATCGAGCGGAGCCCCGGGGGCGAACCGAGCCCCAGGCGGCCGCGAGGCGCGCCCAGCGGAGACACCATGGCCCTCATCGAAGTCACTGACATCGCCGCCGAGCGGATCCTCGAGCTGCTCGAGAAGGAATCCAAGACCGAGACCCACGGCCTGCGCCTCAAAGTGGTGGGAGGTGGCTGCTCCGGGCTGCGCTACGAGCTCGCCTTCGACGACCAGATCTCGGAGAACGACAACGAGATTCAGCGCAACGGTGTTCGCGTGATCGTTGACGAGAAGAGCGCTCTCTACCTCGTCGGAACCACGCTCGATTTCGTCGACACGCTCAACGAATCGGGCTTCAAGATGGTCAATCCCAACGCGAGCACCACCTGCGGGTGCGGCGAGTCCTTCGCCGCTTAGTTTACGAGGTCCCAATCTGGGCGGAGCCCAGATTGACCCGTTCTACGCTCGCCTTCGGCTCGCTGCGCGCGCTCCGTGCTTGCGGGTCGGAAGCATCCGCGTGCTAGCGGCGTGAGGTGATGGGTTTGAAGCCGCCGATCTATCTCGATCATCATGCGACGACACCGGTGGATCCGAGGGTCGTCGAGGTGATGTTGCCGTTCTTTGCTGAGGACTTTGGCAACGCGTCGTCGTCGACACACGTGTATGGGTGGCGGGCCGAGGCGGCCGTGGGGCTTGCGCGTGAGCGGATCGCCGATGCGATCGGTGCGTCCGATCCGTCGGAGATCGTCTTCACGAGCGGGACCACCGAGAGCGACAACCTCGCCGTGATCGGCTTCGCGCGGGCGAATCGCCGGCGCGGGAACCACATCGTTACCGTCGCGACGGAGCATCCGGCGGTGCTCGATGCGTGCCGGCAGCTCGAAGTCGAGGGCTTCGAGGTGACGGTTCTGCCGGTCGATGCCAGCGGACGGGTCGACTGCGATCAAGTCGCGGGAGCCCTCACCGAACGAACTCTCCTCGTCTCCGTGATGGCTGCGAACAGCGAGATCGGTGTCTTGCAGCGCCTCGATGCGGTGGGCGAGGTGTGTCGCGAGCGCGGCGTCGTCCTCCACACCGACGCCGCCCAGGCGGTCGGAAAGATCCCGGTGAACGTGGATGCTCTCGGCGTCGATCTCCTGAGTCTCTGCGCGCACAAGCTGTACGGGCCGAAGGGAGTCGGGGCCCTCTACGTGCGGAAACGGCGCCCCCGACTGCGCCTCGAGCCGCTGATCCACGGCGGGGGGCACGAGGGGGGGCTGCGCTCCGGCACCCTCCCCGTCGCCACGATCGTGGGCTTCGGCGCGGCGGTCGAGCTCGCGGTGGCCGAGCTTTCCGAAGAAGCGGCGCGCGTGGGCGCCCTCCGCGACCGGTTGTGGGAGCGCCTCTCGAAAGCCCTCGAAGACGTGGTTCGAAACGGCCACACCGAGTTCTGCCTGCCGGGCAATCTGAACGTCTCCTTCGCGGGTATCGAGGCCGACGGGTTGATCGCGAAGCTTCACGGGCTGGCCGTGTCATCGGGCTCGGCGTGTTCGTCCGCCCGAGGCGAACCCAGCCACGTGTTGCGGGCGATCGGCCTTTCGGATGCGATGGCGCGCGCCGCACTGCGCTTTGGACTCGGGCGTTCCACGACGGCCGAGGAGATCGATTGCGCCGCGGATGCCGTGATCGAGCAGGTTCGGCTGGCGCGTGCGGCCCGGTAGGCCCCGCGTTTCGGGGCTCGTTCGGTCGCGAGCGCTGCGGGAGCAGTACTCCGCGCTACTCTGGAACCATCGATCACCGGGGCGATCCCGCATCCCCTGGCGCAACCCAGATTCCCAGTGGGGTCCAGTTTCTTGGCGTCGAAGAGCACCAACATCACCTGGCATGAAGGGGCCGTCTCCCGCGCTGACCGCGAGCGGGTCCTCGGACAGAAGGGGGCGACGGTCTGGCTCACCGGTCTGTCGGGATCGGGCAAGAGCACGGTCGCGGTGGCGGCAGAGAGTGTGCTCATCGCCCGCGGGCGTGCCGCCTACGTGCTCGATGGCGACAACGTCCGCCACGGTCTGAACAAGAACCTCGGATTCTCGCCGGAAGACCGCAGCGAGAACATCCGCCGCATCGGCGAGGTGGCGAAGCTGTTCACCGACTCGGGCATCCTCTGCTTCAGCTCCTTCATCTCGCCGTACCGCGCCGATCGCGACGCCATCCGAGAGATGATGGACGACGGCGACTTCATCGAGGTTCACGTCGATGCCACCGTAGAGACCTGCGAGAGCCGCGACGTGAAGGGCCTGTACAAGAAGGCTCGCGCCGGTGAGATCTCCGACTTCACCGGGATCTCCGCACCCTACGAAGCTCCCGAAAACGCCGAGATCGTGGTTGACACGAACGGCCAGACGGTCGAAGAGAGCGTCCAGACCGTGATCGACTACCTCGAGGCGAATGGCTACGTCCCTCCGGCCGACTGAACGGCGCTCGAGAGACGCCGAAGTGAGGCCACCGGGCACGCCGATGGAATTGATGTGGTAGGACCGTCTGAGGCTAGGCCGATCGGCGCGAAGAGGCGCTCCGCCGGCAACCGGGGGAGGCCGAGGCCGCGGGGCCTCGCTCTCGCGCTGTGCCTCGCTTGGCTGCTGGGTGGCTGCGCGTCCACGCTCCCGGCGGGCATTTTCGGGGGCGCCGAGGACGTGGAGATCCGTCCCGATGCCGATGCCTCCTACGACGTGCTCGTGGCGCATCAGCACGAGAGCGAGGGCGACGGCGACGCGGCGCTCGCCGCGTACGAGCGGGCGGTCGCGAAGGATTCCGAATCCGCGTACCTGCATCGCAAGGTCGCCGAGGGTCTCGCCCGCGAGAACCGCCTCGACGAGGCACTCGAACACGCCACGCGCGCGCACGAGATCGAGCCGGAGGAAATTCCCACACGGCTCTTCCTCGGTCAGCTGCACCGCATGCGCCGCGACCTGCCAGCGGCCGAGCGCGTGCTGACCAATGCAGCGGGTGATCCGATCGACGAGCGCGCCGGGCTTCTGCTGTTCCAGGTGATGCTCGAATCCGAGCGCCCAGAGCACGCGCTCAGCATCGCGCAATGGATGCTCGCGCAGGATCCCGAGTCCCTGCGCGCGAGCCTCGCGCTCGCAACGGCCTACCAAAAGCTCGGTCGCAATCTCGAAGCGGAAGCCGTCTATCGCGAGACACTCGAATCGAATCCGAGCAACTTGCGCATCTCGACCGCATTGGCGCGGTCGTACCGCGCGCGGAAGGCCTACGAGGAGGAGATCGCGCTGTACGAGCAGCTCCTCGAGCTGCACCCGCGTCACCACCTCACGCTCATCGCCCTCGCCGAAGTCCAGATGAGCCGCGATGACCTCGCGGCCGCCATCGAGACCTTCGAGAAGATCGAGCGCTACTACCCGGACGATCTCCGCTCCGTCGTGCGGCTCGGCTTCCTCAAGTTCGAGGCGCGCGAGTGGGACAGCGCAGCCGAGCGCTTTCGCAAGTTCCTCGCGATGCACCCCAACGAGTACGACGTCGTCTACTTCCTCGGACGCGTGCGACGTCGCGGCGGTGACGAAGGGGGTGCGATCGTAGAGTTCGAGAGCATTCCCCTGGAGCACAAGAACTACGCCGACGCCCGCACCGAGCTCGCCAGTATCTACGAGCGGCGCGGCGACTACCCACGCGCGCTCGAAGAGGTGGCTCGCGCCCGCGACGCGGGTCCGTCGCGAGCACTCGAATTGTATTCGGCGCAGCTGCAGGCGAAGGCGGGAGACTTCGACGGCGCCGTGGCTCACCTCGAAGGCCTCCTCAGCAAGCAGCCTACCGACGACGAGCTCCTCTACAACCTCGGTGTCGTGTACGGCGAAGCCAAGCGCCGCGACGAGTCGATCCGCTACATGCAGCTCGCTTTGCGCGAGAATCCCGACAACGCAAGCGCCCTCAACTACGTGGGATATACCTGGGCGGAGAAGGGAGAGCACCTCGACGAGGCGCAGGAGATGATCGAGCGCGCCCTCGAGCTGCGACCGAACGACGGCTACATCACCGACAGCCTCGGCTGGGTCTACTACATGCGTGCGCTCTCCCTGGTCGAAAACGGGAGCGACGAGAGCGCCCGCCCCCTCATCGAGAAGGCTCTCCGCGAGCTCGAGCGCGCCAAGGAGCTCACCGGCGGCGATCCCGTCGTGTCCGAACACCTCGGCGACATCTACCTGTTGAAGGGCGAGCGCGAGCGAGCCGTGGAGATGTTCGAAGAGGCGGTCGGGCTCGATCCGCGGCTCTCGGAGCAGCCGAATCTCTACGAGAAGCTCGAGACGCTGAGGCGCGAACTCCATTAGCGACACTCGCACGTCGTTCGTGCGGTCGCTCGGCCGCCTCGCGATCGCGCTGTTCGGGATCGTTCTCGTCGGCTGTCAGACGGTCGCGCCCCGGGCGACCCCCCTCGATCCCTCGGATCCGCGACCGCGTGCCCTCGTCGACGCGTGGACCGAGCACGCCCGCAAGCGCGAGGGGCTGCGCGCCACCGCCCGCCTCGCCGTCGACGCCGACGCCGCTGGCATCAACCTGCGTGCGAAGCAGATCCTGGTGGTCGAGCGACCGGGGCGACTGCGCGTCGAGATTCTCGGCTGGCTCGACCAGACGGCCGCCGTGCTTGTGACCGACGGCGACCACTACGAGTTCTTTCGCGCCAACGACCGCTACTACGAGAGCGGAGCGGTGCACGACGCTCTCCTCTTCGAGGTCGCGCACCTCGCGCTCACGCCCGAAGAGGCGGTCGAGATCCTGCTCGGCGCACCCACCCTGGACCGGACCCTCGTTCCGACGCGCTCGGGAATCCTGCCCGACGGCGGGATCGTGACCGAACTCGTCGACGAAGCGGGAACCGTGCGCGAGCGCGTTGCGTTCGACGCCCTGGGACGGCTCACCGAGCTCGAGGTGCGGCGTGCCGACGGCGCCCGAGAGTGGCGCGCCGCGTACCGCGACTACCGAGAGGTCGAAGGGGGAGTCGTCGCTCACAGCATCGAGATCGAGGTCGCCGCGGGCGGCAGCTCCGCCCTGATCACGCTCCAGAACCCCGAACTCGACCCGCCGGTGCCCGCGTCGCTGTTCCGACTACGAGCCCCCCCCTCCGCCCTCCTTCCACAGCCCCACTAGGCGGCTTCCGCCTCGGCGTGTTGGATGTAGCGCTTCTCGTTGAAGCGCTTCGCGTAGAAGACGAAGCCCACGGCTGTCGCGAACATTGCAGCGGCGAAGAACAGGTAGTAGTCCGCGCCCTCGAGCTTGCTGCTCCCGTCGGGGTTCTGGACGAAGAAGTTCACACCCGACGTGAACAGGTTGCCCAGCGAAATCGACATCAGGAACAGCGACATCACGAGCGACTTCATGCGATTTGGCGCCTGGGTGTAGGAGAACTCGAGGCAGGTGATCGAGACGAAGATCTCAGCCGTGGTGAGGATGATGTAGGCGAGCAGCTGCCAGCCCACCGACGGCGTCGCCCCGGCGCTGATCTGCATCTCGATCCACGCCGGTACGAGGAAGGCGGGAACCGTGACGAAGAAGCCGATCGAGATCTTTCGCAGCGGTGTCAGAGGGAAGATGCGGTCGATCGCCGGGTACACGATGTACGTGAAGAGCGGGATCAGCAGCATCACGAGCAACGGATTCATCGCCTGCATCTGCGACGGCAGCCACTCGATACCGAGGAAGTTCAAATCCAGCTTCTGGGCCTGGAAGACCCACTTCGATCCGGTCTGGTCGAACAGCGCCCAGAACATCGCAACGAACGCGTAGACGGGAAAGAGACGCAGCAGCGAACCCAATCCCTCCTTGCTGAACACCTCGCGAACGAATCCCATCCCCGCGGCGGGGATGTGCACGAACTTGTTCCGTCCCATCCAGAACGCGAGTGTCGCGAGGGCCATCAGGATTCCGGGCACCCCGAAGGCCACCGACGATCCGTAGTGGAGAAGCAGCCAGGGGGTCAGCAACTGGGAGATGAAGGCGCCGAGGTTGATCGAGAAGTAGAAGAACGAGAAGACGCGCGCGAGCAGATTCTGGTTCGAGCGACCGAACTGGTCGCCGACGTGCGCCGACACGCACGGCTTGATGCCCCCCGACCCGATGGCGATGAGCGTCAGACCCGCGGCCAGGCCGACGCGCGACTCGTCGAGGGCGAGCGCGAAGTGCCCGAGGCAGTAGACCATCGAGAGGCACAGGATGGTCCGGTACTTCCCGAGCAGCGCATCGGAGAGGATCGCGCCGAGCAGGGGAAAGAAGTACACGGCGGAGGAGAAGAGGTGGTACCAGCCGGTCGCGTCGTCTTCGGTCATCGGATCGAGCGCGCCGTCCGACCCGAGCAGATGAGTCGTCATGAAGACCACGAGAATGGTCCGCATGCCGTAGTAGCTGAAGCGCTCCGCCGCCTCGTTCGAGACGATGTACGGGACGCCCTTCGGCATCTCCGCCGTGTCCGCCGGCGCGGTTCGGTACTTCGACGATCTCGTGGGGTTCGGATCCGCGGCCATGTGCGCCGTGCATTCCTCCGGTCGCCGACTGTGGGGGGGGGTGGAGGAGTTATCGCCCATCCGAACCTCGAGCACCACGAAACTCAGCGTGGGCTTTGCGCCCCGTGCTCGGCGACCTCCCTGTCTTCCGAGGCAGAGGACGGCGCTCGGTAGGACGGCTCGCGAGCGTCCCCCGGAAGCGCTTGACACGTGCGCCTGCCGAGGTGAGTCTGCGTCGCCCGCGCATCCTCCCGGCGCTCGCCAGCGTCCGCGGGCTCACTGGAGGTTTCCAACATGCGACTCGAATATGGCTTCGAACTCTCGAATGTCGAGGTGCCTCGCTTCTCGGTAGAGGCCGTCGAGGGCATCGGCAAGCTCTTTACGCTCGCGACCCTCGTGCTCAACGTGCTCGACGCGAAGCCGAGCGTGGAGATCGTCTTCCACGGGCTCAACCCAGAGGACCCCGAGGCGAAGATCGAAGCCTTCAAGGAGATCATCGGGGCCTCGTCGGCCACCGGTGAGCTGAACTACGAGCTCGGGACGGGCGGTCGGGTTGCGGGATCGTCGAGCTCGTTCCGCTGGGTCACGCTCTCCCGCTAGAGGCCAGGCCGGAAAGCAGGACGTCTCACCGAGAACGTGGCTGCGGACCGGCGCTCGGATACGCGGCGCCGCAGGAGAGCGCGGAGCTCGGCAACGTGTCGTGCCCAGCCGTGGCGTTCGGCCATCGATCGCATCTGCGCGCCGATCGCTCGGCGTGCGTCGGCCGATGCGAGTGCGTCGAGCTGCGCGGCGAACGCCGACGCGTCGGTCGCCGGGAGGGGCGCCGGCCCGATTCCCTGGAAGAGCTCCGCCGCTCCGTTGGCCGTGCTGGTGAGCACGGGCAGACCGCTCGACGCCGCCTCGAGGCAGACGTTCGCAAACGCGTCGTAGCGGGTCGGCAGGATCAACCCGTCCGCGGCGGCGAACACGCGCCCGAGATCGCGGCGCGGACCCAGGAAGCGGACGCGTTCGCCGATCCCGAGTTCGAGAGCGCGCCGTCGCCACGCGGAATCGAGGGGTGGGTCGCCGTGTCCACCCGCCACCCAGAGACGGCTTCGCCCGTGTTGCGCACGCGCGAGGGCATCGAGCGCCGTGTCGAGGCCCTTGCGCGCGTAGTCGTTCGCGGCAAACAACCAGACGGGTGCGTCGGCCGGGCCGGAGGGGTCGACCTCGTCGCGCACCCGGCTGCGCTCCTCGGGGCGCGGCTGGAAGGTCTCGAGGTCGACGCCGTTGTAGAGCACGGCGATCCGCTCTTCGGGTACCGCGTACCGCGCGACGATCTGTCGGCGCACCGCGTGGGAGTTGCAGATCACGAACTGGTCGGGGTCGCGAAAGACGCGCCGCTCGAGAGCGAGTAGCGCGGCGTGGCGGGGCGAGACCCGCCGCAGTGCGCCCGACAAGCCCGGGTGCCGCGCCTCGAGGTAGTCGGCGTGGGAACCGGCGCCGGCGCGGTAGACGTCCTGCTCCGCGGTGCGCGCGAGCGAGTAGACGACGTCGAGCGAAAGCCGCCGCGCGCAATCCGTCGCGGCCCGCGAAAAGCGCAGTACGCGTAGTGGCTGCCAGGTCCGCGGGGCGCGGAGACGATGGAGCGCGATCCCCGGCGCGTCGTCGCTCTCGCGCGCGAGCACGGAGACCTCGTCACCGCCGTCGCGGAGAGCGTGCGCGGTTCGCCAGGTGACGGACTCTGCGCCGCCGCCGTCGCGCCGGAAGCGCTCGATGACGAGTCCGACCCGCAGCGGCTGCGAGGGGTGGGTCAGCGCTTCGTCGCGGTGCCGCGGCGCGCGAGCAGCGCGGCGCAGAGAACTGCGGTACCGAAGCCCGCCGCGTTCGAGAGCGGAGCCTGCGACGCTCCGCTGCATCCCTGCGGCGTGCAGTAGCGACCCGCCCACTGTGCGGCCGATCCGATTGGGCGCTTCGCGGTCGGTTGGGCGAAAAGGGCCGGACCCGGCAGGGCAGCCGACGCGGCACTGGCCCATACGAGTCCCGCGATCAGCGCGGCGAGCCGGCTGGCCGACGACGCGGTGCTTCTGCGTGTGGCGGACATCTCCAAAAAGGTACCTCGAAAGGCCCGCTGGGCGAACGACGGGACAACGTGGAGGAACGCCCACGCGGCGAAAAGGGCTGTAAATGCGCGGAATCACGTCTTGACGAACGGATCGCGATCCATAGAATTCGCCCACCTGACGCGCTTCGGCGTCGACGCTCCGTGTCGCGGCTGCAGGACCCCCGGGAGCGTTCACCGCGGGCCCGCTCCCGATCTGGGCGAGGGCCGCATGCGCCGGGGTCGGACGGATCGGGACGCGATCGAGTGGAGGCGGAATGATCGAGGCGCGAGAGCTCACCAAACGTTACGGAGATACCGTTGCGGTGGACGGTGTCGACTTCTCGGTGCAGAAGGGCGAGGTCGTGGGCTTTCTCGGGCCGAACGCCGCGGGCAAGACCACCACGATGCGCATGCTCACCGGGTTCATTCCACCAACCAACGGCACCGCCACCATCGCCGACTACGACATCTTCGAGAACCCGCTCGAGGCGCGTCGGCGCATCGGCTACCTGCCCGAGACGCCGCCCCTGTACCCCGAGATGACGGTCTCGTCGTATCTCGCGTTCATCGCCCGCATCAAGGACATTCCGCGGCGCGCGCGCCGCGAGCATATCGACCGCGCTGTGGAGCGCTGCGGCCTCACGTCGGTTCGGCGCCGCGTGATCGGGACCCTGTCGAAGGGGTTCCGCCAGCGCGTCGGTCTCGCCCAGGCGATCGTCCACGAGCCGCCCGTGCTCATTCTCGACGAGCCCACCGTGGGACTCGACCCCCTGCAGATCCACGAGATCCGCTCGCTCATCCGCGACCTCGCGGCGCCGGGCAAGGGCGACACGCAGCAGACGGTCATCCTCTCGACCCACATCCTGGCCGAGGTCGAGGCGATCTGTCGGCGCGTGATTCTCATCAACCAGGGACGCAAGGTAGTCGACGCGCCCATCGAGGATCTCACGCGCAACGGGCAGAGCCTCGAGGAGCTGTTCGTTCGCGAGACCGCGAGCGACGCCGTGGCCAAGCGCGAAGCCAGTGACGGCGGAGCGCGGGAGGCGACGCCGTGAAGCACGTCGCGAACATCGCCGGGCGCGAGCTGCGTTCCCTGTTCGTCTCACCGGTCGCCTACGGAGTGCTCAGTCTGTTCTCCGTGTTGGCCGGCACGTTCTTCATTCTGAACGTGGCGTGGTTCAACGACATGTTGATCCGCATGCAGCAGTTCCAGGCGTTCGACCAGCTCGCGCGGATGAACCTCAACGATCAGCTGATCGGAGAGTTCTACGGGTCGATGTCCGTGGTGCTGCTCTTTCTCATTCCCGGTATCACCATGGGGCTCTTCGCGTCGGAGAAGAGCAACGGCACGGACGAACTCCTGCTGACGAGTCCGCTCACCGCCTGGGACATCGTGCTCGGCAAGCTGCTCGGCGGTGGCCTCTTCGTGGCGATCCTCGTGGGCATCGTCGGGCTCTTTCCCGGGCTGCTGTTCTTCTACGGCGATCCCGAGTTGGGGCGGACGCTCACGGGGCTCCTCGGATTGCTGCTCGTGGGCTGGGTGTACGTGGCGATTGGCGCGTTCGCCTCGTCGGTCACGCGCAGCCAGATCATCGCGTTCCTGATCTCCCTCGTCATGCTGCTGGTGGTGCTGCTTCTTCCGGCGGTGGCCGACCTCGGAGTCGCCACCGGTGCGCCGTGGATCGGCGAGTTCTTTCGCTACCTCTCGGCGAATGCTCACTTCGAGCAGCTGATGCACGGCCTCGTCGAGACCGGCGACCTCGCGTACTTCGCCGTGATGATCGTGACCTTCGCCCTGCTCACGAAGGCGTCGGTCGAATCGTCGAGGTGGCGATGACCTCCTACTCCGCACTGCTCGTCGGTCTCGGGACGGTGGGCCTCGCGTTCGGCCTGCTGAGCTTCCTCATGTTCCTCTTCGGCGCGCCCACGGATCTCCTGTGGATCGCCGGCAATCTCGTTCTCGGCGTGATGTTGCTCGGTGTCGGCGTTGTGCTCAATTTCGAGTCGCTGCGGGAGCGCATGAGCTCCGGAGAGGCGAAGCGCGCGGGGAGGTACGGCTCGAGCGCCGTTCTCTCGACGCTGCTCTCGATCGCGATCGTCGGTTTTGGCGGCTACATGGCGAAGCGTCACTCGGTGCGCTTCGACTTCTCCGATCAGAAGATCCACTCGCTCTCGGACCAGTCGATCAAGCTGCTCGAAGGCCTCGAGAATGACATCGACGTCGCGGCGTTCTACGGACCCATCGACGCCCCGCCCGTTCGCGAGTTGCTCGAGCGCTACGCCTACGTGAGCGATCGCTTCAAGCTCGAGTTCGCCGACCCCAACGAGCGGCCGGACCTGCTCGAGCGTTACGCGATCGGGCCCGAGAAGCTCAACCCCGGGCTCGTGCGCGTAGCGATCGGCAATGAGTCCGTCGAGGTCACCGAAGTCACGGAGCAGAACGTCACCAACGCGATGGTGAAGCTATCGCGTACGAACGTGAAGCGCGTCTACTTCGTCGTCGGTCACAATGAGCGGCCGTTCGACGGGGAGGGCGGAACGGCGAAGGAGGGCTACGCGCGCGCAGCCGACTCCCTTCGGAACGAGAACTACGAGGTCGAGTCGCTCCTGCTCGCCTCGAAGGCCGATGTCCCCGCCGACGCCGACGTCGTGATCCTACCGGGCGCGACCCGTCCGCTGCTCGACGTCGAGCGCGGCGCGATCGATCGCTACCTCGCGCGCGGCGGCGCGGTACTCGCGCTCATCGACCCACGCGCGAACACCAACCTCGTCGACGTGGTGCAGGGCTGGGGAGTCGATCTCGGCGACGACATCGTCGTCGACCGCAACCTCGCATTGTTCGGCCGCGCGACGACACCCTTCGCGAGCCACTACGCGCCCGACCACCCGATCACGCGTGAGCTCCGCGAGACGACGCTCTTCCACGTTGTCCGCAGCACCCGGGTCGGCAGCGAAGCGGCCGAGCGCCTTACCGAGATCGCCTACACGGGCGAGAGTTCCTGGGCGGAGCGCGACCTCGAGCGCTTCTTCGGCGAGGGTACGGCGGAGCTCGGTCCCGAAGACCTCCCGGGGCCGGTTTCCATCGCCGTGGCTGGCACGCTGCCGCGCGCGGTGCCGGTCGACGGCGGCCCGGACGCGGACGATCCCGAAGCCGAAGCCGAAGTCGGGGAGGCCCGGGTGGCGGTGTTCGGTGACGCCGACTTCGCGGCCAACGAGTTCATCGAGTCGTATCGCAATCGAGACCTGTTCGTAAACACGGTGAACTGGCTCCTCGGCGACGTCGAGGCGATCTCGATTCGGCCCAACCGGGCGCGAGCGTCGCGCTTCCAGCTGTCGAACGACGAATTTCAGCGCATCCGGTCGCTCTCGCTGTTCGTGCTGCCCGAGACCATCGCGGTGATGGGGGTGTTTACTTGGTGGTCTCGCCGGCGCGACATCGGATCCTAGGCCCGTCGTGAACCCGCGCACCACGGGGATCCTGTTTCTCATTGCCGCCGCCATTGCGGCTTTCATCTACTTCTACGAGATCGAAGGGCAGGACGCCCGCGACCAGGCCGAAGTCGATGCGAAGCGCCTGTTCGACGGGGTCGACGCCGACGCGATCACCGAGATCGACCTCACCACCAGCGACGCGAAGCTCGTGCACCTAGTGCGCGACGGCGACGGGTGGCACCTCGCACAGCCCCTCGTCTTTCCCGCCGATGAGTTCGCGGTGGACGCGATCGCCGCGGCGCTGTCCGGGCTCTCGAGCGAGCGCGAGCTCGGTGATCCGCAGGCGCCGTCGGTGTACGGCTTCGACCGCGATGGGGGGGCGCTGACGTTTCGCGTCACTCGAGGCGACGCCCACACCGAGTACACGGTGCGCATCGGGAAGAGCTCGCCGGTGGGCGGCAACACCTACGTGTCCGTCGTCGGCGACGATACGGTGCACCTCGTCAAGAGCTTCAGCGTCAACTCGTTCCAGAAGTTGCTCCACGACCTCCGCCGGAAGCGCATCGCAGACTTCGACACCAGCGCGATCGATCGCATCGAGGTGGATCTCGGAGAAGATCGCGTGGTCGCCGAGCGTAGCGACGGCGCGTGGGCCCTCGTCGAACCGCGCCGCGAGGCCGCCGATCAGGAGACCGTCGACGGCCTGCTTTCGACGCTCTCGTTCCTGCGCGCGGAGCATTTCATCGACCAGCCCACCGACGCAGAGTTCGCCGGTCTGACACCGCCCGCATTCCACGCGCGCCTCGTCGGACGCGGCAGTGATCCCGTCGTCGACCTCGAGCTCTCGATCGGCCGTCGCACCGAACGGGGAAAACGCCTCGTGCGCGCCGGGCTGCCGACACTCTTCCAGATCCCGTCGGAGCAGATGCTCGAGCTCCCGCAGACCCTCTTCGAGTTTCGCTTCCGCACGCTCGCGGAGTTCGATTCCTGGGATGCCCAGCGGATGGAGATCCTCTTCCAGGATGGCGAGACGCTGGCAATCACCGCGACGAAGACCGACGGATCCTGGAGTTCGGAGCCGGAGACGATCGACCCCGAGAAGCTGCGCACGCTCGGAATGCGGCTGTCGAACCTGCGCGCCGTTGGCATCCTCGCGGAAAGCATGGGGGAGGGCGAGCGGGCGGAACTCGACCTCGCGCCGCCGAAAGTCACCTACCGAGTCTTCGGCAAGGCCGACGCGGACGCCGCTGAAGACGGGGAGGAAACCGAGGTGCTGCTCGCCGAGGTTTTCATCGGTGCGTTCAAGGGCAGCGACGGCATCGTCGCCCAGAGCGCCGGGAACACCCGAATCTTCGAAATCGATCTCGAACTCGCCGCGGAGATTCCCGTGAGCCTCGAAGCGCTCCACAATCGATTCCTCGCCGACCCCGAACTCCCCTGAGACCCCCAAGCTGCGTGGGGTCAGGGGCGGGCGAGGAGGTTGAGGATGGAGGCGTGGAGGTGGCCATTGCTCGCGACGGTCTGCTGGCCCGAGCGGAGAGCGGGGCCGCCGGAGAGGTCGGAGACGCGGCCTCCCGCTTCGGCCACGATGAGGTTGCCGGCGGCGACGTCCCAGGGGTGGAGCTTCAGCTCCCAGAAGCCGTCGAGGCGTCCGGCCGCGACGTAGCAGAGGTCGAGCGCGGCGCTGCCGTCGCGGCGTACCGCTCGAACGGTCTTGATGAAGCTCGCGAAGTGGTTGAGGTTGTCCTCCCGACTGCGCTGCACGTCGTAGGCGAAGCCGGTGGCGACGAGTGCCCGGTTGAGCTCGGTCTCTTCTGAGACGCGGAGGCGGCGGCCATTCAGGGCGGCGCCGCGTCCGCGAACTGCGGTGTAGAGTTCGTCGAGCATCGGGTCGAAGACCACGCCCACCGCGCCATCGCCGTCGCGCTCGACGCCGATCGAGACACAGAAGCGCGGGTAGCCGTGGGCGTAGTTGGTGGTGCCGTCGAGGGGGTCGATCACCCAACGCCACGAGGCATTCTCCCAGTCTTCGCCGCCGCCCTCTTCGGCGACGATGGCGTCGTCGGGTCGCTCCTCATTGAGGGTCTCGACGATCAGCGCCTCGCACGCATGGTCGACCTCGGTGACGAGGTCGATGGCGGCGCTCTTCGTGCGCACTTCGAAATTCGTCTCGTAGCGCTCGCGCTGGATGGCCCCCGCCGCTCGCGCGAGGCGCACCGCGAGTTCGAGAACCGTGTCGTCTTCGCCCGTCACGCGGCCTCCGGCAGGCGGAACAGTCGGCGGGCGTTCGCGGTGGTGATGCGCGCCACGTCCTCGAGGGGGACGCCCTGCGTCGCGGCGAGCACCTTTCCCACCTCCGTGACGTGTGCGGGCTCGTTGCGGCGTCCCCGGTGTCCCTCGGGCGAAAGCAGCGGTGCGTCCGTCTCGACCATCAGGCGGTCGAGCGGGAGGGCGGCCGCGACGTCGCGCAGTCCGCGGTCGCGCTTGAAGGTAAGGATGCCCGAGAACGAGACGAAGAAGCCCGCGGCGATCGCCTTCTTCGCGAACTCGAGCGTGCCGGTGTAGCAGTGGAGCACGCCTTCGAGGCGCCCGTGTGACTCCGCGTTCCAGATGTCGAGCAGTTCATCAAAGGCATTCGGCTCGTCGCCGCGGACGTGGACGGTGACCGGCAGGTCTCGCGCCACCGCCCATCCGACCTGTTCGGCGAACACGCTGCGCTGCACGTCTCGGTCGGAGTTCATGTAGTGGTAGTCGAGCCCGCACTCGCCTACGGCGACGACGCGCGGTGCTCCGAGCAGTCGCTCGAGCAGCGTGCGGGCGTCGTCGTCGAGCTCGCTCGCCTCGTGGGGATGCACGCCGACCGCGGCGAAGACCCGCGGGTCCTCCGCGGCGAGCTTCACGGCGCGTTCGTTCTGAGCGACGCCGTAGCCCGAGCCGATCGCCACGAAGGCCTCGACCCCGGACTGCGTCGCGCGTTCCAGAACCTCCGCGCGATCCTCGGCGAATTCGTCCGCGCTGACGTGGCAGTGGCTGTCGAGCCACACTAGTCGGCGTCTCCGTCGGGAACTTCGATGCGCGGGAAGAGCGGGGCTCCCTTCGTCGTGGGCGTTCCGGGCTGCAGCGCGCCAAAACGCGCGGCATCGTCCGGAAGGCGCGTCCCGCTGAGCGCGTCGGGAAGGCCGAGGCGCTCGAGGATCACGGGAGCCGTCTCCGGCAGGAATGGTGCCATCAGCAGCGCCACGGCGCGCAGGGCTTCGCAGCTCGTGTAGAGCGCCGTCGCGACCTGATCCGCGAGCTCGGGGTCCTTTGCGGCCTTCCACGGTGCGCGGATCTCGAGGTAGCGATTCACGGTGTCGACGAGCTCCATCACGGCCTCGAGCGCGCGGTGGAACTCGAACTTGCGCAGGTGGGCGTCGACGCGCTCCGCCGCGACGGGCAGCGCGCGCTGCACCACGAGCTCCGGCTCACCCGCTTCGCCAGGCGAGGGAACCGCGCCGTCCGCGAAGCGTTCCGTCATGTTGAGCGTGCGGCTCGCGAGGTTGCCGAGGTTGTTCGCGAGGTCCGCGTTGATGCGGCTGATGAGAGCGGCCTCGCTGAAGTTGGCGTCGAGGCCGAACACCATGTCGCGCAGGAGGAAGTAGCGGAACGCATCGAAGCCGTACTTCTCCTTCATCACGAGGGGCGAAATCATGTTGCCGAGGCTCTTCGACACCTTGCGGTCGTCGACGTTCCAGTGCCCGTGTACGTTGAGGTGGCGGGCGGGTGGCAGGCCGGCGGCCCGCAGCATCGTGGGCCAGTACACGCCGTGGGGCTTCAGGATGTCTTTTCCAATCACGTGCTCGGCCACGGCCCAGCGCGGCTCGAAGCCGGGATCGTCAGGGTAGCCAATGCCGGTCAGGTAGTTGATCAGCGCGTCGAACCAGACGTAGCAGACATACTTGTCGTCGAACGGAAGCTCGATGCCCCACTCGAGGCGATTCTTCGGCCGGGAGATGCATAGATCGCCGAGTCCGCTCTCCTCGCGCAGCATCGCGAGGGTTTCATTCCTGTAGCGCTCGGGTCGGATGAAGTCGGGATGATTCTCGATGTAGTCGGCGAGCCACTCGAAATGAGCGGTCATCCGGAAGAAATAGTTCGACTCGACGCGCGCCTCGGGCGGACGCTCGTGATCGGCGCAGAGTCCGTCGACGAGGTCGCGGTCCGTGAGGAAGCGCTCGCATCCGACGCAGTAGAGCCCCTCGTACTCGGTGAAGTAGATCTCGCCCGCGTCGTAGACCTTCTGCAGGAACGCCTGCACGGTACGGATGTGCTCGTCCTCGGTGGTGCGGATGAAACGGTCGTACGAGAAGCCCAGCTGCTCCCAGGCCGATCGAAACGCCCCCGAGATCTCGTCGGCGACCTGGCGCGGGGGAACGCCGCGGTCAGCGGCGACTTCGGCGATCTTCTCGCCGTGCTCGTCGGTGCCGGTGAGGAAGAAGGTGTCCTCGCCGGCGAGTCTGTGGTAGCGCGCGAGAGTGTCGATCACGACGGTCGTGTACGTGTGGCCGATGTGGGGCTCTGCGTTCACGTAGTAGATCGGCGAGGTGATGTAGAACGAGTCGCTCATCGCCGCTCGGCCTCGCGGAGCGCCAACAGCGCGCGCTCCGCGACCATCTGGGGGTTCGCGTTGCGCTGGACGAGGGTCTTTCGGCAGTCGCCGAGGGTCCGGAAGGCGTCGAGGGCCGGGCGGTACGCAGTCCCGGTGTCGGACCCCTCGGTCGAGAGACGCCCGCCGACGCTCCGCCGCAGCGACGCCAAACCCAGGAGCAGCAGGTGCTGGACCGCCGCTGCGGCCGGGGCGCGTGCGCCGCGGTAGTCCTCGGCCCAATCGAGCACGTCGGGCACGCTGGTCTGGCCGATTCGCGACAGTCGCTCTGCGATCTCGATGTTGTCCGGGTCATCGAGGGGATCGTTCGCCTCGGGTCGAAACGCGACCTTCTGGCAGCGCGAACGAACGGTGGCGCGCATGCCCGCGGAGGTCGCCGCAACGAGCACGAGCGTCGTGCGCGGCGGCGGCTCCTCGAGGAGTCCGAGCAGGGCGTTCTGAGCCTCCTCGTTCAGCCACTCGGCGTCGGCGATCACGGCGACGCGGCGGTCCGAGCCGGCGGGACGCAGGCGCAGCGCGTTCTGCAGGAATCTCACCTGGCCGATACGCACGCGCGTGTCATTTGCGCCGCGTTCGACCCAGAGGAGATCGGCATGGTCGCCCACGTGGCGCAGCAGCGGGCCCTTCTTGCCGGTTCCGTCGATCGCGATCTCCTTTCGGGTCGTCGAGCGCTGGCAGTCGCCGCACGACTCGCACGGACGCGGGTGCGCGCCGGTGCACACGACGCCGCGGGCGAACTCTTGAGCGGCCTCCCGCGGGCGATCGCCGCGTCCTGAGAGGAGGTAGGCCGAGTGGATGCGGTCGCTCTCGAGGCTGCGCGTGAGCAGCGCGAGTTCGTCAGACGGTGCGCGACTCATGGCGCCGCAGTCTAGTTCGTTCGAACTTCGTTCGCCTACGGCTCACCGCGCGGCCGCCGGCCCGGGGGTCGGAGGCCTTGCCCTTTCGAACTTCGTTCGCCTGCACGAGGTGGGTTCCGCCGACCTCTGCCCTCGGTCCCGGGGCTCAGCGGGTGTGTCGGACTCTCGGCGTGGGGCACGACCTACGTGGATCAATCGCGCGCAGCTGCTCGTCCAAGTGGACCCCGCCCGGACCTTCTCAAGTCTTCGCGGCCCCCGGCCGAAAAGTTGGAGCGTTTACCACTTCGACGTGCTCCCGCTCGAGGAAATGGAGGGAATCCCAGATGTCGCTTACGCCTTTTGGCCGAGACCGAACCGACGAGATCGAGGCCCCGCGCGCTCCGACACCCGTCCCCACCGCCGGTGGGCTCACTGCCTTCATCGATCAGGGTTCGGAATTCGAGGGGAAGCTCTCGTTCCGCGACACGGTCCGCATCGACGGTCGCTTCCACGGCGAGATCACGAGTGAGAACACGTTGATCATCGGCGAGAGCGGCGAGATCGAGGCGACGATCAAGTCGAACACGATCTCGATCAGTGGCACGGTGAAGGGCGACGTTCACGCCGCCATGAAGGTCGTGCTCCACAAGACCGCCCGGGTCGAGGGAAACATCCAGACGCCTTCGATCGTGATCGAAGAGGGCGCCTTCGTGAACGGTCAGATCGTGATGAAGACCGGGAAGACCAGTGAGAAGAGCACCAATCCCGCCTCCCTCAAGGCCATCGACGGCGGTGGGATGAACGAGAAGAAGAGCGACGACAAGGGCTGAGCGCTCGCCGCGCCCCCGAGATGTGGGAGTACTGGAACGTCAGCCCGAGACCCGGATGACGTCGTCTCCCTCACGTACTCGCTGCGAGACCTGCACGCCCACCCGCTGACCCGCCCTCGCTGAAGTCACTTCGATGTGGTCTGCCTCGATTCGCTCGACACGCTGGTAAAAGTCGGTCGTGTGCCCGCGGACGTGGATCGTGTCGCCGCGCCTCAACTCTCCCTGCTCCACGTCCACGATCGCGGCACCCGCCCCGGCGAAGTAGTGGGTCACTTGCCCGATTCGCTCGGGCAGCCGGGCCGCCAGCGAAGTCGCCGGCGTGGGCGCCTTGGTGGCGGGCACCGGCTTTCGGACCGGCTTCGGCGCCGCGGCGCGCGTCGTCGTCTTGCGCCGCGCGGTCTTCTTCGACGCCGTCCTTCGCGCGGTGGCCAAGGCCTTCTTGCGGGTTGCGACCTTGCGCCGCGTCGACTTCTTCGACGCGGCCTTCTTCCGCGAGCTCTTTCGAGCGGTCTTCCTTCGGGTGGCCTTCTTGCGAGTCGCCTTCTTGCGGACCGTCTTCTTCCGGGTCGCCGGCTTCCGGCTGGCCTTCTTCTTTGCTGTCTTCTTTCGGGCGGTCTTCTTCCGCGTCGCCTTCTTGCGGGTGGACTTCTTGCGCGTGGTCTTCCTGGTGGTGGCCTTCTTGCGGCGCAACGTCTTCTTCTTCGCAGCGGCCTTGCGAGCGCCGCGCCGCGGCGCCTTCTTGCGGACCGTCTTTCGGGCGGTCTTCTTCTTCACATTCCCGCGGCGAGCGGTCTTCCTGGTCGTCTTCTTCTTTCGTGCCGCCATCCCCAGCCCCCTTCGCGAGAAGTGTGGCGCTGCCGGGAAACCGGGTCAACGCCGAGATTCCGGTCGTCCGAGTCCCGCCGCCGCGACGACGACGGCTCACTCAGCGGCTGAAGGCCGTATACGCTGTCGAGGACGCGCGTGGCGCCCCCGATCGAGTAGTCTGTTTCGCCGTGAGGGTAAATGTAAAATTGTTCGGCGCCGTGCGGGAGGCCGCCGGCGTGAAGGAGCTCTCCGCGGTGCTCGCCGATGCATCCACGGCGGCGGATCTGCGCGACCTGCTCGCCGCGGATCACCCGATCTTCGAGGAACTCGGCGACCGGCTCGCGATCTCGGTGAACTTCGAGATCGCGTCGGCAGACTGCGTTCTGTCGAATGGCGATGAGGTCGCATTCCTGCCCCCGGTCTCCGGGGGGGGCGGCAGCTGCACGCTCTCGGAAACCCCGCTCGACGTCGGCGAGGTCGTGTCGCGCGTGTCGGGACCCGGCATGGGGGGCATCGTCACCTTCGTGGGCACCGTGCGCGACAGCGCACGCGGACGCGACATCCGCCACCTCGAGTACGAGGCCTACCCCGGCATGGCCGAGCGCGAGATGGACAAGATCTGCGAGCAGGCCGCTCAGCGCTGGAGCGGAACGAAGGTCGCCATCGCCCACCGCGCGGGTCACCTCGAGATCGGCGAAGTCGTGGTGGTGGTAGTCGCTGCTGCAGCGCACCGCGCCGAGGCCTTCGAAGCCTGTCGCTACGCGATCGACACGCTCAAGCAGACCGTGCCGATCTGGAAGAAGGAAGTGGCGACGGACGGAGAGTACTGGGTGGACGATCGACCATGAGCGAGCACAAACCCTCGTCCCGCGCCCACCATCACCGCAAGCAGGCCGCTGTTTCCGTCCCCACGGCGATCATCACCGTGAGCGACACGCGCACCCTCGAGACCGACACGGGCGGCGCCACAGTCGAGGAGCTGCTCACTGGAGGTGGGCACGACGTCGTTCACCGCGAGGTCGTGGCCGACGAGCCGAAGGCGATCGCCGCTGCACTGCGCGACCAGCTCGACGGCGGCCGCGCGCGGGCCGTGATCCTCACCGGCGGCACGGGCGTGGCGCCGCGCGACCAGACGCCGGAGACGATCGAACCGCTGCTCGATCGCGTGGTGCCGGGCTTCGGCGAGCTCTTCCGCATGCTGTCGTACCAGGACATCGGGTCGGCGGCGTTGCTCTCTCGCGCGCTCGCGGGTCTTGCGAGCGGTGTCGTGGTATTCGTTCTGCCGGGCTCTCGAGGTGCCGTACGCCTCGCCATGGAGAAGCTGATCCTCCCTGAGATCGGCCATCTCGCGGCCGAGGCCGGCAAGAGCCGGTAGTTCGGCTGGGGTTCGCCGGGCCGGAAGCCCACATGCCCGCCTGACAGCCTTCAGCTTCGCTGCGCGCTTCGCGTGCGCGGGCGGGCAGGTCGCCCTGCCGTTCGTTCAATCTGAAGCGCCACTCCTCCGAAGAGAAGCTCGTGCGCCTTCGTGTCTGTGCTGCGGTCTGCTGGCTCCTCTCCGTTCCTGCTGGAGCCGAGACCTTCGTCTGGGTCGACGTTTCCGGCGTCACGCACATCACGGACGACCGCAGCGCGGTGCCGCCGGATTCGCTCGAGGGGGCCGGTGCCCGGGCGCGGAATCTCGGCGGCCTCTGGGACCACGTGGATGGCCCGAAGGGCGAGCGCGCCGCTTCGGTGGGCGGAACCACGGGACGCGACGAGCGCCTGGTCCACGGCGCGGTTGCGGACATGGAACGCGGCGAGCGCGGTCGCGCCGCCGCTGCGCTCGAGAGCGTCCTGCGCACATCCCCCGCGAACGCAAAGGCCCACTGGTACCTGGCCGAACTCGACCGGCACCGCGGCCGCTTCGATTCTTCGGAGACCCACCTGCGCTTCTTCCTGGCGTCCGCCGGCGACGACCTCCAGCCGTGGCGCGTCCAGGCCGAGCGTCGACTCGAGGTGCTGTCGGATGAGCGGCACCTCGCCGACGAGTCGATCGAGCGCGGTCCGGGTTCGTTCGTCGATCTCGAGAGCCCGCACTTCCGCGTGAGCTTCGACTCGGAGCTCGGTCGCGCGTCTCCCCACTACTCCGAGATCGTGGTCGGCTTCCTCGAACGCGCAAGGATTCGCGTGGGTGAGGGCCTCGGCGTCACCCCCGAGGAGCCGATGGGCGTCGTGCTGTACGGCAAGGCCGCGTACCTGCGGGCCCATCGCCACCGCTTCTCGTTCCAGACCGTCGGGTTCTTCGACGGGCGCATCCACGTGGTCTCCGCCGCCCACCCTGAGCGCGAGCTGCGCGACCTGTTGTTCCACGAATACACGCACGCGATGTTCCGCGAGCAGACGGGGGGCGATCGCCCGTTCTGGCTGAATGAGGGGCTCGCCGAGCTCTCCGAGCGCGAGGATCTGAGCCACGACGGTCTCACGCGCAGCGAGCGCGTCAGCCTGCATATCCGCATCGACGAGGGCAGCTGGATCCCTCTCCGGCGGCTGGCTCCGAGCTTCTCCGGTCTCGACAACAGCGACGCGCGGGTCGCCTATCTCGAGGCCACGGCCGCAGCCGCCTGGATCGATGCCCACACCGACCGCGCCGCGCGCCGCCGGTTGCTCATGCGCCTTGGCAACGGAGCGAGTTCCGACCGGGCGCTCGTCGAGGCCGTGGGCCTCGACACCGATGGCATCGATCGAGCCGTCCGCGAAGCCATCCGCTCCGAGTTCCCGGTTTTCTCGAGCGATTGAAGCAAGGCGGCCCACCGGGCCGCCGCGCAGCGAGCGGCAGGCGAGCGAAGTCCGGAAAGACCGGCCAGCCGCCTCCATCGGTCCCGGAACGAGCTCTCCGGGCCGCCGCGCAGCGAGCCGTAGGCGAGCGAAGCCCGGAAAGCTAGAGAATCGCCTCGTCCAGCAGCCGCGACGCCTCGAGCAACAGCTCCGTGACCGACGCCGCGATGGTGGGTTCCGGAGCGGTCGTGAGCGGCTCGAAGGTGAACTGACCCGCCGAGGCCTGGATGATCGTGAGCGCCGCGTCGAAGCCGATCTGGTTCTTCGACTCGGCGTGCACGGGCGCGCCCTCTGCGAACCAGAGGGTTCCGACTCCCTGGTCGGTCTCGAGCTTCAGGATGCCCGTCTTGCGGCCCATCTCGAGAATCTGGAGGACGGCGAAGGGCGGAATCTCGGCGAGCTCGCCACGGAACACCTGGAACGCGGGGCGCTCCGCGATGATCGTCTTCGCCTCGCCGGTCTCGATGTCGCTCATCGACGGGGTTTCGTCGAGGCCGGCACCGACCTGGCAGTAGCGAATCTCACTCGAGCCGATCTCGATGCGGTCGCCGGCGGCGAGGCTGTGCTCGGTGATGCGCGTCCCGTTGACGTATGTGCCGTTGGTGCTCGCGAGGTCGCGGACCCAATAGCTGCCCTCGGAGTGGATGATCTCTGCGTGACGGCGCGACGCGTCGCCCGTGGGCAGGCGCAGGTCACAGCTGCGGCTCCGCCCGATCACGAGCGTCGCGTCCGGCCGCAGGGCGAGCGGCGGCTCCGGGGGAATGAAGAGCATCGGGCGATCGGCCGTCGGCATGCCGTTCACGGGTCGGCAAACCCGTGCCGCGGCTTGACCAGAGAACCCCCGCGGGACGCTGGCGCGACTGAGCTATCCGCGCACACTGAAATCCCGGAGGCCCTCGGGCGACTCCTCGAAGCTCTCCAGGCGATCGACGCGCGCGGCGCCCGGACCCCGTTCGCAGAACCTCAGCATCGCGGCCACCGCCTCGTCGGCGCCTTCGAAAACCGCCTCCACGCTGCCGTCGCGCCGGTTGCGCACCCAGCCGGTCACGCCCCTTCGCCGCGCCTCGTCCTCCGTCGAGCCGCGAAAGAACACGCCCTGGACCCGGCCGTGGACCACCACGCGCCGGCGCGTTCGAGCGCGCGGATCGGTGGATTCCACTGGCTCATTCCCGCGGCGACGCGTAGTACTCGAAATCGACGAGGTTCTCTTTGAAATAGTCTCGCAGTCGGTCGACGATGCGCGCCTCGAGCTGGCGAACCCGCTCGCGCGACACCCCGAACTCGTCGGCGAGCTCCTGCAGGGTTTTCGGTTCCTCCGCGAGCACCCGTTGATCGATGATCTGCAGGTCGCGCTCCTGGAGCGTGGTCTTGAACTCCGCGATCTTTTCCTGAAAGACACCGAGCAGCTCCGTGCTCGCCACCTGCTCCTCGGCGCTCTCGCCCGAGATCGCCATGAAATCGCCCACCTCGGCATTGCTGTCCTCGTGCCGAGTGGGCGCGTTCAGGGAGAGGTCGCTCTGATTCAGGCGCCGGTCCATGTCGCGGACGTCGTCCTCGTTGACCTCGAGCCGCTCGGCGATCAATTTGGGCTCGACCTCGTAACCCTCGCGTTCGAGCTGGCGCTTCTCCTTGTTGAGCCGGAAGAAGAGCTTGCGCTGGGCCCGCGTCGTGCCCATCCGCACGATGCGAAAGTTGTCGAGGATGTACTTGAGGATGAACGCGCGGATCCAGTAGGCGGCGTACGTCGAGAGCTTCACGCCCTTGTAGGGGTCGAAGCGGTGAGCGGCCTTCACGAGCCCGACGTTCCCCTCCTGGATCAGGTCGAGGATGTTCGTCCAGGCGCGCCGATACTCCATCGCGATCTTGACCACGAGGCGCAGGTTCGACAGCACGAGCTTCCGCGCGGCGTCGACATCGCCCTGCTCGACCCAGCGCACGGCGAGGTCGTGCTCCTCCTCGCGCGAAATGGGCGCGTGGTGGGCGAGCTCGGCCATATAGGCGGAGAGGGTGTCGGTGGGCTCGAGCGACCGATCGCCGGAACTCGGGACGGGGAGACGCGTCGACTCGGGGACTTCGCCGGCGCTCGTTCCCCCGCCCGCGCCGGCACTCTCCGTTTCGTCGTCGGGGCCTGCGTCGGCGAACTCCGGGTCGTCGGCGAGCACGGTCGCGTCGGAGTTCGGATCGAGTTCGACGGGCTCGAGTGCCTCCTGATCCGCAGGGGCGAGAGGTGTGGAAGAGGATTTGTTGGTGTTCACAACCGGCTCCCCGCTCACGCCGTTCGCGTCCGCGCGTTGTGCGCATCCTGCGCCGGAACGGGAATCGCTAACAAGGCTAGGAGTTTACGGGGCCGAAGGCCAGCGAGCGTCGGAACCGTGGTCCGCAGCGAGCGGACGTTCGCCGCCAGGGGCCTGTGGCGCGAACGGCCAGCGTTCGCGCGCCCGGGCCCGCGGGGGAAACCGCCGGCGCGTCTACTGCTTCAGCGAATGGATGAAGGCGACCACGTTGTCGAGGTCCGCGGCACTCATCGTGCCGCCCCAGGGTGCCATCATCTGATTGCCGCCGTACTTGGCGGCGCCATTCGCGATCACGTTCCTCAAGTCGGCGTCTGTGCCGGCGGAACCGTCCTCGTCGGTGTCGAACTTGAACGCTCCTTCGGAGAAGTCGCGGGGCGGCGGATTGATCGCTACGGCCACCGGACCATCTCCCTTGCCCTCAGGGCCGTGGCACGACGCGCAGAACATGTCGTACTTCGCCTTCCCGGCCGCGGCGTCGCCCGCCGAGGCGCTCATCGCGAGCCCGAGCGCGAACAGGGCGCACGCTGAAACGAGGAGGCTGCGGAGTGTTCGGTTCATGAGGTTCTCCCTGTCGATCCGCACGGGGGTTTCCGGCACGGGAATTTTCTGAAGTCGCGGCTGCGGGGCCGACGCCTGAGCGCACCGGACGGACCTGCGCCGTCCATGAGGGCGCGAACTCTAGGGGGCGGAATCCGGGGCGTCAATCTCGGGAGAAGACCGGGGAGCGACCCGGCGATCAGCGCTGCGGTGCGGCGTCTACTCCTCCCAACCGCGCAGCATCTGCAGGAGCATTCGGACGCCCACGCCCGTCGCGCCCTTCTTCTGGTAGGAGCTGGTCTTGCCCGACCAGCCGGTGCCCGCGATGTCGAGGTGCACCCATGGGGTGTCGCCGACGAAGTTCGAGAGGAACGCCGCGGCGGTCGAGGCACCGGCTTCGCGGCCTCCCGTGTTCTTGATGTCTCCGACATCGCTGCGAATCGCCTTCTTGTGGTCTTCCCACAGGGGCAACGGCCACACCCGTTCCCCGGATTCCTCTCCGGCGCGGCGCAGGCGCTCGGTGAGATCGTCGTCATTCGAGAAGAGTCCCGTCGCCCATTTTCCGAGGGCCACCATGCACGCGCCCGTGAGGGTCGCGAGGTCCACCATGGCCAGCGGCGAGTACTCCTTGCGCGCATAGTGGAGCGCGTCGGCCAGTACGACGCGCCCCTCGGCGTCGGTATTCAACACTTCGATGGTTTTTCCCGACATGGCCGTCACGACGTCGCCGGGCCGGTAGGCGGTGCCGCTCGGCATGTTCTCGGCGGCGGCGATGACGCCGACGACGTGGTGCGGGATGTCGAGGAGCGCGCACGCCCGCAGTGTGCCCACCACGGTGGCCGCGCCGGACATGTCGTGCTTCATCTCCTCCATGCCGCCCGACGGCTTGATGGAGATGCCGCCGGAGTCGAACGTGATGCCCTTGCCGACGAAGCAGAGGGTCGGCGGCTTCTTTCCGGTCTTCTTGCGCCCGCGCGGCGCGTTGTGCTCGAGCACGATCATCCGGGGCGGATTCGCGCTGCCGCCGCCGACGGCGAGGATCGCGCCCATCTTCCGGCGCTTGAGCTCGGGCACGTCCATCACCCGGACGCGGAGGCCCACCTCCTTCGCCACCTTCTGTGCGGCGTGGGCCAGCGCGATTGGGGTCATGGCGTTGCCGGGCTCGTTGGACAGATCACGGGCGATGTTCTGGGACTCGGCGAGGATGACGCCCGCCCTGGCGCCGGCACGGGCGGACCGCAGGTCCCCGGCGCGCTCGATGCTGATGGCGAGCGTCTCCACGGGACGCTCCGGTTCCTTCGGCTTCTCGCGATAGCGATCGAATCGGTAGGCGGCGAGCACCGCTCCCTCGGCGAGGGCCTGGCACATGGCCTCGGCCGAGATGCCTTTTACCGAGGGCACCGCGAGGACGACCTTCGGGGCCTTCTTTGCGGAGGCCTGTCGGCTGACCGTACCCGCGGCCACCCGGAGCGCGTTGAGATCGTTTTCCTTCTCGTCCCCCAGCCCGACGAAGAGCACACGCTTCGCGCGGAGCGAGTTGCTTCCGGGGTAGAGGAGCAGCGTCTGGGCGGACCCGCCGCGGAAGTCGCCGTTTGTGACGACGTCGGAGAGGCCGCCGCCGAGGGCGCGATTGATGGCCGCCAGGCGCGGCGTGAGGCGTTTCTTCGGGTCCGTGATCTTCGCGACGATCACCGCCAGCAGGTCTGCGGGCGAATCCGCCGGTTTTCGCGAGTCGACTGTGATCTTCATCACCTCTCCTTTGACATCGAGACTTTGGTTGAAGTCCCGCTGGCGCTTTTCTAGACTCGCCCGGACTCAAAGCGAGAACTGCATGTTGTTGATCGTCGGGACGGCGATGGGGGGACGTCTCGCGAGCCTCGACGCGCTCAGCCTGGTCTTTCAGGCGGGCCTGGTCGTGCAGCTCGTGTTGGGCATCCTCGTACTGCTGTCCGTCATTTCCTGGACCATCATCTTGTTCAAGTGGCGCGAGCTTCGCCGCGCCCGGCAGGATAGCGAGGCGTTCCTCGAGGTGTATCAGGGGGGCTCACTCGACGCCGCCTTCGAGGCCGCGCGGGACCTCCAAAAGAGCCCCCTGTCCACGATCTTCCTCGCCGCCAACGCCGAGATGAACCGGAGGGCGCGTTTCTCCGGGGATCGCAAGCTTTCCTCGCTGACACAAGCTCACCTCGACGGGCTGTTCCGTCACGTGCGCTGGACCGCCGCGAGAGAGGGGCTTCGCATCGAGCGCGGGCTCCCGTTTCTCGCCACCACGGGGAGTTCGGCGCCGTTCATCGGTCTCTTCGGCACCGTCATTGGAATCATCGACTCGTTCCAGGCCATCGGCCGGGCGGGCTCCGCCAGCCTCGCCGTAGTGGCGCCGGGCATCGCCGAGGCGCTGATCGCCACCGCCATGGGTCTGTTCGCCGCCATCCCCGCCACCATCTTCTACAACTACTTCGTCGGCACGCTGCGAGAACTCACCAGTTCCATCGATCTGTTCAGCAGCGAATACGAGAGCGACCTCAGGCGGATCGTGGGGAACTCCGATTCGGCGCCGGCGCCTCCGCGCGCGGCGCAGAGGTAGCCATGGGTACGGCGATCCCCGACTCCGCACCGCGCGCGGGCTCGGTGCACCGCCCGATGTCGGAGATCAACGTCACTCCGATGGTCGACGTGATGCTCGTCCTGCTGATCATCTTCATGGTGACGGCACCGATGATGCAGCAGGGGGTCGATGTCGATCTCCCCGAAACGACCACCCAGGCGCTGCGCATCCGCAGCGAGCCTCTCATCCTCACCGTGAAGGCGGACGGCAAGGTCTTCCTGGCCCGCAAGCAGGTCCCGCTCGAAGGCCTGCGGGCGAAGCTCGAAGCGATCTTCGAGGGCCGCGACGACAAGGAGATCTTCCTCCGAGCGGACGCCAAGGCCGCCTATGGGAGTGTCGTGAAGGCCATGGCCGCGGCGCGCAACGCCGGCGCAACGAAGCTCGGGATGGTCACCGAGCCCGAGCGCTGAATGAGCTTTGCGACGATCTTCGACGATGGGTGGAGTGCGGCGCGGCGCCGCGAGCTCGCCACCTGGTTCGCCCTGTCGGGTGCGCTCCACGTCGGCGGGGCGATCCTCGTGGGGACGCTCGATCGCACGAGCGTTGCCACCCCGCTGACGGTGATCGCGGTGGAACTCGTGGCGGCGCCCCCCGAGTCCTCCAGGGCCGCTCCTCCGCCCGCCCCGGCGCGGCGCGAACCGAAAAAGGTCGTCCTACCGAAGCAAGCGAGGGCTGATCCGTCCAAGCCCCAACCCGCGCCTCCGAAACCACGGCCCGCCCCGACCCCGCAAGCGGCGCAGCCCGCACCGAAGGAGTACACCGACGTGCTCGCGCAACTCCGCGCAGAGGCGGGCGAAATCCGACCCGAGGCGCGGAAACCCCGGCGCGTGGCAGCGCTGACGCCCAGCGCTTCCGCGACTTCTTCGACCGTGTCTCCGGAGGTGGCCGCGTGGATTCGGCGCGCGAAGGCCCACGTCCGTCGCAGCTGGGTGGTGCCGCCCGGGTTCCGCACGCAGGAACTCGAGACTCACGTGCTCGTCGCTCTCGACGCCACCGGTCGCGTGCGGGGCGACCCCGAGATTACCCGCCGATCGGGCAATCCCTGGTACGACGACGGCGTCGTGCGGGCGATCCAGAAGGCGAGCCCGCTGCCGGCGCCGCCGGAAGCCGACCGCTGGCCCTTCGTCTTCCTGCCCGAGGACAGCTACTGATGTCGCGAACCACGCGCCACAGCGTCCTCGAGCATCCCGATCCTTCGCCCGCCTCGACGCGCGGCGGGGGCTGGGTCGCGTGGCTGCTGGCCGTTGCCGCGGCCGGCGTCGTCGCTCTCGGCGCTCCGCGTCAGGGAGCCGCCGAGGCCCGTCCCCCCGTCGTGGTCACGCCCGGTAGCGAGCGCACCTTCCGCATCGCGCTGCAGCTCTTCGCCGACGGCTCCGTCGCGCCCGACCGGGCCGATGTCTCGGCATTCCGGGACGAGATCGTCGCGGGCCTCGATTTCTCCGGCGTGTTCCAGGTGATCGACTTCGACGCGTTCCTCGGGCCCACGGTCACCGAGGGACTCGACAACGAAGAGGTGCTCGCGAACTGCGGCGACTGGACGCAGATCGGGGCAGACGGCATGGTCGACGGGCGCCTCATCGTCGAAGCCCAGAATTTCACCGCCGAGTTCCGCGTCTGGGACGGCACCCGCTGCAGCCGACTCGTCGCGAAGCGCTACCGCCAGGACGTCAGCGGCGAAGTCGACGCCGTGGCGAAGCGGATCGCGGACGACATCGTGGGCGCATTTGTCGGACAGCGAGGCGTCTCCAGCACGGAGATCGCTTTCGTGTCGACGCGCACGGGAAACCCCGAGATCTTCGTCATGGACGCGGACGGCCGGTCGGCGCGAGCCGCCACGAAGAACGGCTCGATCAATGTCTTTCCCTCGTGGTCGCCGGGCGGCGACGCGATCGTCTACACGTCGTACCGTCACCTGAATCGCCCGTTCCTCTTCCTGTCCGCGCGCGGCGGGCGGCGCCCCGGCGGGCGGGTGCTCGATTCGCTGGAAATCGAGGGACAGCAGTTTCGCGGCGTATTCGACCCGTCCGGAGAGCGGTTGGCACTCGTGTTGAGTTCCGACGAACCCGCCGAGATCTTCACCGTGAACGTGTCGGGCGGCGATCTGCGCCGGCTCACGCGCAATCGCTCCATCGACGTCTCGCCGAGCTGGTCACCGGACGGCGAGCAGATCGCCTTCGTCTCGGATCGCTCGGGCTCGCCTCAGGTCTACGTGATGGACGCTGACGGCGGCAACATCCGGCGGTTGACCTACGACGGCGGCTACAACAGCGCGCCGGCCTGGTCGCCCGACGGCCTGTGGATCGCCTACGAATCGCGGGTCGGCGGCCAGTTCGACATCTGGTTGATTGATCCCCACGGCGGCTCGAGCGTGCCGCTGGTGTCGCATCCGGCGAGCGACGAGGCGCCCACCTGGGCGCCAAACGCCCGCAAGCTGGCCTTCAGCTCGATGCGGCGCGGACGTTCGGACATCTACGTGATCGACGTGAACGGAGACAATCTGCGCCGGATCACCCGGAACGCGGGAGACAACAAGAATCCCGCGTGGGGCCGGTATCCGCGCTAGGGCGACGATACGCTTCTCCGGAAGCACGCGGCAGAAGCCCGGCGGCTGCTACCGCGCACACTCCTGGACAGGCGCGAGTTCGACTGATTCAGGGAGGGAGGAAGCCATGGGGAACCGGACGCGCCACCGCTGGCTGCTGCCGCCGTTGACGCTCGCTGTCGCGGTGTCGTCCGCCTGCGTGACGCCTGCGGAGTTCGAGAAGGTGCGAGTCAAGGTCGTGAAGATGGAGCGCGCCCAGACGCTGCCCGCGGGCTCGTCCAGCGAACGCGAGCGCGTCGCCGAGCTCGCCGCGGAGATCGACCGCCTCGCGAAGACGCTCGCGAAGCTCGGCGGTCGCCTGGACGTCGTCGAGCACCAGGCGAAGTCGGCGCTGAGCGAGGCTCGCAGCGCTCGCTCCGACGCGGCGAAGGCGATCGTCGCGGCGCCGATCCCCGGGGACCAGCCAGATCTTCCAGCCGGCGACGGCGAGAACGCGGCCGAGGTCGGTGCCTACCGCGCCGCGTACGGCGCCTGGCGCTCCGGCGAATACTCCAACTGTATCGACCAGTTTCGGCACTTTTTGCAGACTTACCCGGATTCGGCGTACGCCGACGACGGCGCGTTTTGGATGGCTGACTGCTTCTTCAAGAATGGAGACTACAAGACCGCCGTTCTGCGCTTCGATGACGTCGTAGCGCGCTATCCCACAGGGAATAAAGCCGCCGACGCTCTGTACCGACAAGGAGAAGCCCTGCTTCGGCTGGGCCCCAACTATGCGAATGCGGCGGGCAAGGCGTTCGAGAGGGTGCTAAACGAATACCCCGATTCTGCGCGGGTCCCGGAAGCGAAGAAACAACTGGACCTGCTGAGTTCCGGGTAGTCGAACGGATCACGGATCAGGGGAAGACGTTGAACAAGCGCAATCGCGAGAAGTTTCAAAAGATTCTGAACCAGCAGCGTGACGACCTCGTCGGCAACGCTCGGCGCGCGATGTCGGGCGACATCCACGTCGACCCGGACGACTTCCCGGACGAGATCGACACCGCTTCGTCCGAGGTGAACCTCCAGTTCACCGGTCGCCTTCGCGAGCGCGAGCAGGGGCTCCTCGCCAAGATCGAGGAAGCCCTCCAGAAGATCGAGCGGGGCGACTACGGCGAGTGTTTGAACTGCGGCGAAGACATCGGCATGAAGCGCCTCAAGGCGCGCCCGGTGGCGCAGCTCTGCATCGACTGCAAGTCGGATCAGGAGAAGCTCGAGCGCCGCACGGGGTAGTTCGGCTGGGGTTCGGCGGGCAGAGCCCAGCTGCCAGCCTTCGCTCGGCTTCGCCTCGCTGCGCGCGTCGGCCGCGTTCGTGGCCCGAACCCGGGGCAGTCTCGGCTCCGCGGGGCGCGACGCCGCTATGCTCCCCCGTCATGCTCGTTCTTGGTATCGAGTCCTCCTGCGACGAAATGGCCGCGGCACTCGTGCGCGACGGGATCGAGATCCTGTCGAGTGTGGTTCGCGGGCAGGTGGACGTACACACGCCGTACGGGGGCGTAGTACCGGAGCTCGCGTCGCGTGATCACGTCAGGGTGGTGTCGGCGGTGGTCGAGGAGGCGTTCCGCACGGCGGCGGTGGGACTCGAGGAGGTCGATGGCGTCGCCGTGACCGCCGGGCCCGGCCTCGTGGGGTCGCTGCTGGTGGGGCTGTCGTTTGGCAAGTCTCTGGCGTATCGGCTGGGGGTGCCGGTGGTCGGGGTGCACCACCTGGCCGGGCACCTCGCATCCGCGGAGCTCGCGGACCCGGATCTGTCAGCGCCGTACATCGGGCTCGTGGCGTCGGGAGCCCACACGTCGCTGTACCGCGTGGAGGAGCAGGGCGCTCCGGCGTTGCTCGGGACGTCGCGCGACGACGCGGTCGGCGAGGCGTTCGACAAGGTCGCGGTGCTGCTCGGTCTCCCCTACCCGGGTGGGCCCGCCGTGTCGCAGGCGGCCACGCGCGGCCGCGACGATGCGATCGCGTTTCCCCGACCGATGTTGAATCGCGACGGCCTCGACTTCTCGTACAGCGGTCTCAAGACCGCGGTCGCGCTCGAGGTGGAGCGGCGCGGTGCGCTCGGTGAAGAGGACGTCGCCGACGTCGCGGCGTCCTTCGAGGCCGCGGCCATCGGCGTCCTCGTGGCGCGGGCGCGCAAGGCGATTCGCGCGGAGGGCCTCGGCGAGGTGGCCGTGGTGGGGGGTGTCGCGGCAAACCGGCGCCTGCGCGCAGACATGGCGCGCGCCGGTAGAGACGACGGCTTTCGCGTCACGTTTCCGCCCGCGGAGTTGTGCACCGACAACGCGGCGATGATCGCGAGCGCCGGAACCCGCTTACTGGTCGGCGGAGAACGCCACGGCCTCGAGCTCAACTCGTTCTCCCGGGTGCCCATCGAGGCCGCGCCGTGGGCGCCGACGCCGGAATAGCGCCGATCTCTCGCGCCGGGGTTCGCGGCTTCCTCGAGCGTCACGGTCTTCGTCCCAACCCGCGATTGGGTCAGAACTTCCTCGTCGACGCCACCATGGCGGAGCGCCTCGCCGCGGCGGCCGGCGTTTCGCCCGACGATACGGTGGTCGAGATCGGCCCGGGTCTCGGTCAGCTTACTTTGGCACTCGCGAAGCGCGCGCGACGGGTCGTGGCCATCGAAGTCGACGCGGGACTCGTCAGGGCGTTGCGTTCGGAGGCGCTCCTTCCCGACAACGTCGAGCTCGTCCACGGCGACGTCCTCGACGTCGACCTCGAAGCGATCGTCGCCTCAGTCGAGGGCCCGGTGCGTCTCGTGGCGAACCTGCCGTACTCGGTCACCGGTCCACTGCTGCGCTGCGTCTTCGATCTCCGCGAAGCGCTCGAAGACTGGTCGGTGATGGTGCAGAGCGAGGTGGCGGATCGCCTCGTCGCAACGGCGGGAACACGCGACTACAGTTCGCTGACCGTGCTGCACCACTCCGCGGTCCGCGTCGATCGGAAGCTCGGCATCTCTCCGAACCACTTCTACCCGGTTCCGAAGGTTCGTTCGAGCTTCCTCCGACTGACTCCGATCGACGATCCGATCGTGACCCCGGCCGAAATGGCGGGCTTCGAGATCGTCGTGCGGGCGGCGTTCTCGACACGACGCAAGACGCTCGCGAACGCCCTGCGCGGGGGCCTCGATCCGCCGGTTGCCGCCGAAGACGTCCGCGCAGCGCTGGCAGCAGCCGGGGTCGATGCCGGCGTCCGCGCCGAAGTGTTGACCGCCCCGCAGTTTGCGACGTTCGTGGCCGAGCTGCGCACGCGCGGCTGGCGACCGCGCGCAGATGGACGGAGCGGGGCGGAGGCGTGAATCCCGAGTCCCTCCTCGACGAGCTGTCCGCGCTCGCAGAAGCCGCCGGGCTGCGGGTCGACTCGATGCGACCGGGGGCCGGGGTCGATGGCGAACCGGTTGCGACCAGCGGGGTGTGCGTGCTGCGCGGTGCGCGCTGGGTGCTGCTGTCACGCCAGGAGCCCGTCGAGGCGCGCATCGCGGTGCTGGTGGGGGCGCTGCGCGACCACTGCTCGAAGTTCCTCGAGACCCGCTACCTCTCGCCCGCCGTCCGCGAGCGGCTCGAGGCCCCCGATCCCGAGGCGGGCCGAAACGTGTTCTAGTGGCGATAGAGAATCGGGGTTGACGGCATCGAGTGCGGGGATCTACGCTTTCAGTGACTCAGAGAGGTCTCGCAGGTAGCGATCCTCATTTGACGAAACCCCCCACCGGGCGTCACGCGAGCTGGCCGACAGTCGGGTGCGACCGGAACAGATGAAGCCGCCAAAACTCAGACTACGCTCGTATCCCGGTCAACAGGGAGCGAGACGGGGGCTGAACTGGCGAATCCTCGAGCGCCCCGGAATCCGTTCCACCGCTCGACACGCCGCGCCTCCGGACTCTTTTCCGGTCGGCGCGTTTTTTCTTTTCCGGACACATCTCGGATTCGATGGCCAGCATCGAGGCAGGACAGCCGCGCAAGGCGACCGTGAAGGGGACCTGGAGGCGCCATGTCATCCGTAACGATCGAGTCCACACGAGAACACCGGGTCACCGTCCCCGGTCTCGCCCGACGCAAACGCCGCGGGCAGAAGATCAGCATGCTGACCGCCTACGACTTCACGTTTTCGCGCATCTTCGACACCGCGGGAATCGATGTCCTGCTGGTGGGGGACTCACTCGGCAATGTCGTTCAGGGAGTGGAGACCACGCTCCCGGTCACCCTCGACGAGGTCATCTACCACACGAGGCTCGTCGCGCGCGGCGCCCAGCGGGCGCTCGTGGTCGGCGACATGCCGTTCGGCAGCTACCAGGTCTGCGCGGAAGACGCCGTTCGCAGCGCGATCCGTTTCGTCAAGGAAGGCGGTGCCCAGGCGGTGAAGCTCGAGGGAGGGAAGGCGGTCGCCTCCGCGATCGAGCGAATCGTCGTAGCCGAGATCCCCGTGATGGGCCACGTCGGCCTGACCCCCCAGGCGGTCCACCGCATGGGGGGGCACCGCGTCCAGGGGCGCACCGAGAAGAGCCGACAGCGCGTCCTCGACGACGCGAAGGCCGTACAGGACGCTGGCGCGTTCGCCGTGGTGCTCGAGGGCATGCCCGCCGAGCTCGCGGCCGAGGTGACCGACTCGCTCTCGATCCCGACGATCGGCATCGGCGCGGGGGTTCACTGCGACGGTCAGGTGCTGGTCATGCACGATCTTCTGGGGCTTTCCGACTGGACGCCGAGCTTCGTCAAGCAGTACGCGAATCTCGGTGCTGTGGCGTCCTCGGCGGCACGCACGTTCGCCGAAGAGGTGGCGAACGAGAAGTTCCCGGACGACGCCCACTCGTACCGGTAGCCCGTCGGGTCGCGAGCCCTCCATGCAAGTCATCGAAACCATCAGAGCGCTGCAACTGCTGTCCGAGGCCGAACGCGGCGCCGGTCAAACGATTGCACTCGTGCCCACGATGGGCGCGCTCCACGAGGGCCACCTCGCGCTCGTCGACGCGGCGCGCGCTCGGGCGGACCGCGTGTGGGTGTCGATCTTCGTGAACCCGACGCAGTTCAACGAGCCGTCGGACCTCGACGCCTATCCGCGTCAGCTCGCGACCGACCTGGCCGCGTGTCGAGAACGCGGCGTCGACGTCGTGTTCCACCCGTCGGTCGAAGAGATGTACCCCGACGGCGCGCAGACGGTGGTGACGGTTCGCGAACTGTCGCAACCGCTCTGTGGCGCGTCGCGCCCGGGCCACTTCGACGGCGTCACGACGATCGTATCGAAGCTCCTGCTCGCCGCGAAGCCGCACGTCGCCGTGTTCGGCGAGAAGGACTACCAGCAGCTGGCCATCATCCGGCGGATGGTCTCCGATCTGGGCTTCGACGTCGAAATCGACGGCGTCCCGACGGTCCGCGAACCCGACCGGGTCGCGCTGTCGAGTCGCAACGTGCGTCTGTCCGACGCATCGCGCGCGCAGGCGTGTGTGCTCGTCGCGGCGCTCGACGCCGCCGAACGAGCCGTGACCGCGGGCGAGACGTCGATCGAGCGGCTGCTGTTCCTGGTGCGCAACGAGATCGGCAAGGCGCCCCTCGCGCGCATCGACTACGTGGAGCTCCGTGACCCCGATTCCCTCTCTGCCGTGACCGAGATCACCGACCGTGCGGCGTTGCTCGCGCTCGCCGTTGGCTTCCCCGCGAAGGACGGCGACAGCGAGTCCATTCGCCTCATCGACAATCGTGTACTGCGTCCCGCACGCGGACACGTGGACTGAATTCCGGAGGACCCCCCGTGATCCGCACCATGCTCAAATCCAAGATTCACCGCGCCACCGTGACCGAAGCCAACATCGAGTACGAGGGGAGCGTTACGATCGACAAGGATCTCCTCGACGCTTCGAACATCCTGCCCTACGAGCGGGTCGAGATCTACGACTGCACGAACGGCAATCGCCTCCAGACCTACGTCATCGAGGGAGAGGCAGGCTCCGGCGAGATCTGTGTGAACGGCGCGGCTGCCCACCTCGTGAAGCCGATGGACCTCGTGATCATCTGCAGCTACGCGCAGATGCCCGACGAAGAGTGCCGAGGTTGGCAGGGCACCCGGGTGTTCGTCGACGAGAAGAACGCGGTGCGTGAGGTGGCCTGACTTCCACGTGCGTTCTCGGGTGATGAAGATCCGGATGTGCCGACGGGTTCCGTCCTGCCCGTCGATCCTGCGGAATCGAATGCGGGGGTAGCGTCGGTCGAGGTCGTCGAGGAGATCGGCGACCTGGGCCAACTCTTTGGCCCGAGCTGGAGGGCCCGTTGAGATCTGCGACTCCCGAATCCGACCGGGTCGAGGTGCGCCACTACGGCTTCCTCGCGTTGCTGACGCTCCTCAACGTGATGAACTTCGTCGATCGCCAGCTCCTCGCGAGCTTCGCGAACTACATCGTGCCCGACCTCGGTCTCACGAACACCGAGTTCGGCTTGCTCACGGGCTTCGCGTTCATCGTCTTCTACTCGGCGATGGGCCTCTTCGCCGGTGCCCTGGCGGACATGGTGCACCGGCCGCGCCTCATCGCGGGCGCCCTCGTGCTGTGGAGCGTTCTCACCGCGGCCTCCGGAGCCGCTCGCGGCTTCGCGACGCTGCTCGTCCCGCGCATGTTCATCGGCGTCGGCGAGTCCGTGCTCACCCCCGCGTCGATGTCGATGCTCTCGGATCGCTTTCCGTCGGACCGGATGGGTTTTGCTGCGGGCTTCTACTACATGGGGGTGCCGATCGGCGTCGCGGCGAGCCTCCTGATCGTGGGCTACCTGGGTCCCGCCATTGGCTGGCGGAGCTGTTTCATGCTGCTCGGCGGATTGGGTGTGGTGCTCGCCGTCGTCATGCTCTTGGTGAAGGAGACGCCGCGGAAGCACGTCACCCCGGACGCCAACGGCGCCGAGCGTGAGGGATTTCGCGGGATCGTCCAAACCCTGCGTGGCGCACTGTCGTCCCGGGCGCTCGTCGCGACCATCGCGGGCGGCGTGGCCTTTCATTTCATCCTGGGTGCGGCTGCCTTCGATCAGCTCTGGCTCGTGAAGGAACGGGGCTTCGACAGAAACGTGATCGCCCAGTGGACCGGCTGGATCGGCCTCATCGGCGGCGTCTCGGGCAATCTCTTCGGCGGCTTCGCCGGCGACTGGTGGCAGCGCAACACGAACAGCGGTCGCCCCATGTTCCTCTTCTGGGTTGGCCTGCTGTTGACGCCCATCGCCTTCGTGTATCGAATCGTCGATCCGGACTCCGCCTGGTTCTGGATCGGTGTCGGCGTCGGCTATTTCCAGCTGGGCACGTTCTACGGCCCGACGTTCGCCACGGTGCAGGAACTCGTGCCGCCCCGAATCCGCGCGTCGGTCGTCGCGTTCTACATCCTCATGCTCAACTTCGTCGGCCTGGGCATCGGCATCACGGGCGGCGGAATCCTGATCGACGCCCTGGCCGAAGCCGGGAATCCGGAGCCGTTTACCACGACCCTGCTCGTCTTCACCGCGCTTTCGGCGGTCGCGATCCCGTGCTTCTGGATCGCGGGGCGCCGCTTCTTCGCGGACCGCGATCGCCTCTACGCAGCAGACCCGAAGCCCTAGGCAGGCGACCCGTTGCCGTGGAAGCCGGTCTGTTGCCCGGAGAAGAGCTTCGATGACCTTTCGTGTCGCAGCGGCGGGTCGCGTTCCGCTGCGAGCCTGGCTCGGCGAGGCCCCACCCCAAGAGAAAAAGGTTCTCCTTTGATTCCTTATACTTGCGGACCAACCGCGTCGTCGTTGGAGAGCTGAGATGGAACCGAAGCCGATCGCCGTGAATCTGTTCAGTGTCCGGCGCGAGCTGATCGAGGACTTCGAGGGCACGCTGGGGCGGATTGCCGAGATGGGTTACGCCGGTGTCGAGCCGATGCTGTTCGGGCCGATACCCCTCGAGGCGTTGCCCGAGGACATGCGCGTTCCGACGCCGGGGCCCGCCGAGTTCGCGGCGATGCTCGCCCGACTGGGGCTTCGCACGGCGAGCTTGCACGCGCCGCTGCCCGAGAGTGAGGTCGCTGACTACGTGTTCGACTACGCCGAGGCGCTCGGCACCGACCAGTTGGTTCTCGCGAGCTTCCTGGCGCTGCCGGATGCCGGAAATGCCCACGCGGATGCCGACGTACTCGCGCTGGCCATCGAGCGATTTGGCGCGGCGGCCGAGCTTGCGGCGAAGCGCGGTGTATCGCTCGGCTTTCACAACCACCACTTCGAGTGGGAGGTCGATCTCGGCGGTCGCTTCGCGTGGGACGTCTTCTGGGACGGTGTCGACGCGCGTGTGAACGCGGAGGTCGACGTGTACTGGGCGCAGACGGCGGGCCGGGATCCGGTCGCGGAGATCGTGGCCCTGGGACCGCGCTGTCGCCGGGTGCACCTGAAGGACGGTCCCTGCGTCCTCGGCGAGCCGCAGGTCGCACTCGGCACGGGCAGCGTCGACATCGAAGCGTGTGTGGCCGCCGCGAAGTACTCCGACTGGCACATCGTCGAGCTCGACGACTGCGCAACGGACATGCTCGACGCCCTCGAGGCGAGTCGACGCTTCCTCATCGATCGCGGGCTCTCGATCACCGGGTCGCCGCAGGACTAGAGCCGGTTCCGGCAGACGCGTCCCTCGCGAGCATTCGGGCCGCGGGCGACGTGTCGTCCTTCGAGCGGCGCGCTGCGTGACGCCGGCTCGGGCTTCCCCCCACGGGGGTTCGGGCCTGGGCGTGACCCGGATGGCGCGGCGTGTGGGGTAGTGTTGGTGCATGGCGCCGGTCGCATCCCCGGGTGCCGCTCGGATCGCTGGCCTCGGGCTCCTCGGGGTCGCGGCCGCCATCCTCTTTGTCGCTGCCCGGCCGCTGGCCACCGACGACCTCTGGTGGCACCTGCGCATGGGGGAGGTCTACGCGACGGGCGATCTCTGGCCCGACGAAGATCCCCTGGTTCACACGACCCACGGCCGCCCACCGGTGCCCCACGAGTGGCTCTTCCAGGTGGCAGTGCACGGGGTGGACGTCGCGGCCGGCCACCACGGGCTGCGGGTTCTGCACGCTCTCGCCGTCGTCGTCGTTCTGAGCCTCGCCTTCGCGACACTGCGCCGCGGTTCGAACGACCTGGGGGTCGCCGCCCTCGCGACGAGCGTGTTTGCCGCCCTTTCCTGGTATCGCCTGGTCCAGTTCCGTCCGGATCTCCTGAGCATTCCCCTGACCCTGGTCCTCTACCGCGCTGTACTCCGCGAACCTTCGGCACCGGGACGCGCGACTTTCATCGGCGGCTTGCTCCTGTTGCTCGCCTGGGCGAATGCCCACTCCGTGTTCGGCGTGGGGCTCGCGTTGGTCTTCGCAGCTTGTGTCGGCGTGGGCACCGCGTGGTGGGCCGATCGCGGAACCCCCGCGGCTGCCGCGGTGCACCGCGCGCGTTTCGCGGCCCTGGTGCTGTTCCTGGTCCTCGCGATGGGCGTCACCGCTCTGAACCCGCGCGGATTCCACCAGCTCGCGACCTTCTTCCAGTACTCCCGGGAATCGGCGATGTGGGCCATCGAGGACGACTGGACCCCCTGGAACCCGTTCGCGCCGCTCGAGGGCAACCGGGCACTGACGCTCTTCTCGTGGGGGCTCGCCAACGCTCTTCTCGTGGCTTTTGCGGCGGCGGCGCTTCGTTCGCTGTGGTGCGCGGCGCGGGATCGCGCGCGTTGCGTCGCTCTGCTCGATCCCGTTCACCTCGCTCTCGGTGGCGCCGGCCTCGTGGCGATGTTCGCGAGTGTCCGCTTCCACTGGCTTTCGGTCTTCCCACTTCTCTACGTCGTGCGCGCGCTGCGTCGGGAAGCCGAGGCGCGCGGTGGTTTGCGGCATGCCGGGTCGTGGACCCTCGCCGCCCTCGCGGTCGCGATCGCCGTCGCGTTTCCGGCCGCGAACCGGCTCGGCGACTTCGCGTCGGAGGTTGCGCAGAGCGGCCGCGGATACCTGGCGCCCGGATACCTCGAGACCCGGTATTGTGACGCCGGGAGCCGGTTTCTCGCGGACACGAAGCTCGAGGGGCGCTTGTTCAATCCCTACTTCCTCGGCGGCTTCCTCGCTTACTGGCACGCTCCGCGCCTGCGCACCTATATCGACGGTCGAATGGACCACTACCCCCGCGCGGTCTACCACGACTACCGGGACACCGTGACGGCGGCGACCTCGGGAGCTCACGGAAAGCTCCGGGCGCTGCTGGACGAGCGAGCGATCGACATCTTCTTCGCCGTCAATTTTCCCAGCGAGCGCTACGCGAACCTTCAGCAGACAGCCGCGATCCGACGACTGCCGGAGTGGGTGCGCGTCTTCCAGTCCCACTACCACGCGGTGTACCTGCGACGCCACGCGCGGAACGAGCTCAACTTCTTCCGCATCGCCGCCCACTACCGCGAGCGGGGGGTGCCGTTCGACGGTCGCGAAGGTCTGGATATCGCGGCGATCGTCGCCGCGGCGCCGCCCTTCGCGTTCGAGAGCGGTCTTCTGTCCCCCAGCCACGCCGACCTGCTGGCGGACCTCGAAGCCGGCGCCTCGCCCGCTCGCGACCACGCCCTCGAAGCCCTCGCCGAGCGGTACTGGAGAATCGGGAATCACGCGGACCAGGTGGTCCTCGACGCCGAGCTCGTCGAGCGGGCTCCGGACAGCCGGGAGCCGCGGCGTCGCCTGGCGGACGGACTGCTGCAGCTCGGTCGCGCCGAGGAGGCGCTCGCCGTGGCTCGTACGCTCTACGCTGTCGATCCGGATTACAAGGACATCGAGAACGTGTACCGGTTGGCGGATGGAGTGGTCACACAGCGCAAGCTCGCAGGGTCCGAGGCTTCCGCACGTGGAACCGTCTCCGAGCGCGCCGCTGGCCGCCGATAGGAAGCTCGTCATGCGATGGACGATCCCCTTTCTCCCCCTCGCGGCCCTCTGGATCGCGAGCGCTTCGATCGCCGCCGAGGCCGCGCCCAACATCGTGTTGATCCTGACCGACGACCAGGGGTGGAGTCAGGTCGCTCTAGCGATGGATCCGCGCGTCGCGGCGTCTCGGTCGACGTATCTCGAGACGCCGAACATGACCCGCCTTGCGCGCGAGGGACTGCGTCTCACCAACGCCTACGCAGCCGCGCCGCTCTGCTCACCGAGCCGTCGCAGCATCCTGTCGGGCTCGAGCGCCGCGCGCAGCGGCGGCGAGATCGAGAGCCGATGGATCCCGGCCGAGCATCTGACGATCCCGCGTGCCCTCGAGCGCGCCAATGCAAACTACCGCTCTGCCCATCTCGGAAAGTGGGGGGAGAGCATGAATTCGACGCCCAAAGAGAGCGGCTACGATGTGAGCGACGGGCCGACGAGCAACGACAGCGGAGGCATGCCGGCTACGCTGGGAGTGGCTTCGGGCGAACACGAGGACGGACCGCCGCACTTCATCGATGACGACGATCCCAAGCGGACTCGTAGCGTGACCGACCGCGCGATCGCCTTTGCGCGGGAGCAGGCCCTCGCGAAGCGGCCGTTCTATCTTCAGGTGAGCTACTACGCCGTGCACCTTTCGGTGGTGAGCCGGAAGTCCACCTGGGAGAAGTACGAGCGGAAGGGGCCGCCGGATCGCGGCTACACGCCGGCCTGGGCCGCCATGCTCGAAGAGCTCGACGTCGGCATCGGACGTCTGATGAGCGCACTCGAAGAGCTCGGGATCGAGGACGACACGTACGTATTCCTCACCTCCGACAACGGCGGCCGAGAATCGATCCCCGGCGGAGATCCGAACCGGCTCGATCCCAACTACCCGCTGACCGGGGGCAAGCACACTCTCCACGAAGGAGGAATTCGCGTTCCCCTCCTCGTCCGTGGGCCGGGCATCGAGCCCGACTCGGTCGATCACACGCCTGTCGTTGCCTACGACTTCCTATCGACCTTCTACGACCTGGCCGGGGGGCGTGACGCCTTGCCGCCCGAGGTCGACGGGGTGAGTTTTCGCCCGCTGCTGGGGGACCCGGGAGCGGCGCAGCTCGACCGGCCCACCGACGCGCTGTTCTTCCACCTCCCCGCGCGCAACGCCTCGGCGATCCGACGCGGCGACTACAAGCTCCTCCTGTCGTGGAAGCGAAACGGCCGCTTCGGGAAATCCCAGCTCTACCGTGTCGACCCGGATCCCCGCGAAGCGGAGCGGAACCTGGCGCGCCGAGAGCCCCTGAAGGCGCACGCGTTGCGGGCTGCGCTGCTCAGCCATCTGCATTCCGTCGGAGCACAGAAGGCGGGGGCCTCCAGACGGAAACGCGGGAAGCGATGAGCGACGAGGCGCCCAGGTTCGCTTTCGTGCTCGCGTGCAGGGGTCGCGCCAAGCCCGCGAATCTCGCCGCGTTGCTGCTGCTGGGGCTCGTCGTGGCCGTCGCCCCGGCTGCCCGGGGAGAGTCGTCGGTGCGATTCTCGCCGATCTCGTTACCGCTCGAGACCTACCACGTCTACGATCTCCTCGTGGCGGACTTGAATGCCGATGGCATCCTCGATGTGGTCACCACCAACCACAATGCCCGCCAGAGTCACCTCGTGGGCGACGGCGCCGGGGGGTTCGTCGACCGGGGCACGGAGTGGGGGCTCCAGCAGGACCCGGCGTTTCCCGGCTTCGAGGACGGCGACCGGGAGCCGCCCGTACCGGGCTCGGGCGTGCACGTCTACTGGCATCGGCGACAGCTCGTGATTCGAGCCTCGGGAGTGACGCCGGAGGCTCCGGTCGAGGGCGAGCTCGAGGTCGCCTCCCCCGTCGAAGTCGTCAAATCGCGTGGCTTCGAGGTGGAGACGCATCGGGAAGCCACGGCAGGGGGGATCCCCGCCTCGCGGGTGAAGTTCGCGAGCCGCACCGACGGGCGGCTGGTCGTGAAGCCCGAGTTCGTCGCGATCCCCATGCGTTTCTCGATCCGCCTCGGCTCCGACGCGCAACGGATCTTCGTGGGCTCGAAAGCCGTGCCGGCGGCATCGGCGCGCTTCGAGGTTCGACTGCGCGACCGTCACGCCTACGCGGTGGCCGACCGTGACGCCGATGGGCGGATCGACGTCGCCATCACGCGCGGCGGCTTGAAGGGGCGGATGGCGTCGTTTCCCTTCGAGTTCTTCGCCGAGCTGCGCAGCGGAAGCGACTCGTTTCGCGTCGACCGCGCCGCCGAGAAGGGACTTCGGAACACCGGCTGCTCGAGCCGCCAGACGTCTTGGGTCGACGCGGATCGCGACGGGCGTCTCGATCTCCACGTCGTCTGCGCACGGGATCAGGAAAACCGCCTGTACCACCAGCGCGAAGACGGATCGTTCGAAGACCGCGCCGAGCAGCTCGGTCTCGCGAGCCGCAGCGACGGACCCGCCGTGTGGTTCGACGCAGACTCCGATGGCGACCCGGATCTCTTCCTCGTGGAGGACCGGGCGTTCACGTTGTTCGAGAACCGACCGGCCCGTTTCGTGCGCTCGGTCGTCCGCCGCGATCGCGGCGCCGCCAAGACGTCGAAACTCAGTCTCGGCGACTACGACGCGGATGGCGACCTCGATCTCTTCGTGGCTTCGCAGGCCAAGAGCTGGATCGCCAAACGCACCGGCGCGACGTGGCGTTTCATCGCCGCGAAATCGGTCGGACTCCGGAGCCGCACGCGTACCGCAAACTGGGTGGACGTCGACGGCGACGGCAGGCTCGACGTCCACCAGGTGCCCGGCGGGCTGTACCTCCAGAACGAGGCCGGGACCTTCAGCCGGATCGATGCTCTCCCGGGCGGCGGTGAGCCAGGACCGATCCACGACGCGCGCGTCGCGTGGTTCGATGTCGACGGCGATGGCGATCGCGATCTCCTGCAGACGACGCTGACCACGTCGAAGCCTGGACCAGGGCGCTGGAACGCCACCTTCCTGCGCAACGATTCGCCGGCGCGGAGCTGGCTGCAGATCGACCTCGTGGGGCCGCCCGGCAACCGGGCGGCGATCGGCAGCTCGGTGCGGATCCGCACGGGCAATCGTGTCACCGCACACGTGGTGGGTGAGTCCGAGGGCTCGCACTTTTCGCAGGGCCACCATCGCCTGTACCGCGGACTCGGCGCGGTCGAGCGGGTCGACGACGTCACGGTCACGTGGCCCGACGGCACGACGACGTCGACCGGTCCAAGGTCCGTGAACCGGCGCATCGTCATCGAGCAGCCGGTATCCTCCCCTCGATGAACGTGTGGCTGCGCCGCGCCGCCGGCTGGCTCGCGGCGATCGGACTCGTGGGCTGCGGCGATCCTCCGACGTCGATCGTCCTGGTGACGGTGGATACGCTGCGCGCCGATCACCTCGGCAGCTACGGCTACTTCCGCGACACCTCACCGCACCTCGATCGCCTTGCGAGCGAATCGCTGCTCTTCGAGAACGCGTACGCGACATCGTCGAACACGCTACCGAGCCACGTCTCGATCCTCACGTCGACGTACCCCGCGCGCCACGGTGTCGAGGGAAACTTCCGTTTCTACAAGCATCCGCTCGCCACCGACGACAGCTTGCAGAGCATGGCCCAGCGCCTTCGGGCGGCCGGCTTCGACACCGCTGCCTTCACGAGCGCCTCGGCCCTGGCAGAGCCCTCGGGAGTCGCGGCGGGCTTCGCGAGCTTCTACGGCACACCCCCGTACGACTCCGTGAAGCAGCGCACGGAGTTTCGCGCCGAGCAGACCGTGAGCGCCGCTCTCGAGTGGCTCTCCACCGCCGCTGCCCCGTTCTTTCTGTGGCTCCACGTCTTCGATCCCCACCTTCCGTACGCCGCACCCGCGCCGTATCAGGACTTCTTCGCCACGAGTCCCGAACTCCACGCCTTCATGCGGGAACGTCGCATCCCGCGCCACCTCGCGGGTGCCGCCAACGCCTACGACGACGAGATCCGCTACGCCGACGCCCAGCTAGGTCGCCTGTTCGAGCGCCTGCGAGAGCTCGGTCCGGTGGCGATCGTCGTCACGGCCGACCACGGCGAGGGCCTCGGTCAACACCGGCACGAGAAGCACTCGGAGATCTGGAACGAGCAGCTGCGTGTGCCATTGATCGTTCACCTGCCGAACGGGTACCGGGGTCGCCGGACGGACCTCGCGTCGACGGTCGACATCTTCCCCACGCTGTCCGGAGCGCTGAACCTGCATCTCGATTTCGGATCCAGCGACGGCATCGACCTGCTGGCCGGCTCGCGGAGCCACCTCGTCTCCCAGACCCCGGTGTCGATCGAGCAGCCCCGCGCCGACTACGCGATCGTCGGTTCGAGCATCGACGACACTGTGCTGCGCCACTGGAAGCTGCGCACGCGCAAGGACGGCCGCCACCAACTCTTCGATGTGGCCGCGGATCCGCACGAGCTTTCGAATCTCGCCTCCGCACGTCCCGCTACGCGGAGCGAGCTGAAGCGGAACCTCGACGACATCCTGTCCGCGAGCCGCTCCCACCCGCGGCTCGCTCCCCGGGAGCTGACCCCAGAAGAGCGCGAGGCGATCCGGGCCCTCGGCTACGCGGAGTGAACGTCGACCGCTCGTGCCGGTCAGCGCCCTACCACGAAACTCACACTGGTGGTCCCGCTTCCGCCGATGTTCAGGGTCTGGAAGTTCTTCGCTCCCTCGACCTGATAGTCACCGGCCTGGCCAGCGACCTGTAGATAGGCGTCGAGCAGCTGGCGCGTTCCCGTCGCTCCCACCGGGTGGCCGGCGCCGATCAGACCGCCGCTCGGGTTGATGGGGTGCTTGCCGTCGATCTCGAGCCAGCCCTCTTCGACGGCCTTCCAGCTCTCACCGGGCTTGGTGATGCCGAAGTGGTCGACGGCCATGTACTCCGACGTGGTGAAGCAGTCGTGGGTCTCGATCCCGTCGATGCCGTTCACATCTTCGACGCCCGCGCGTTCCATGGCCGAGGTGATCGTCGAGCGCACGTGCGGGAGCACGTAGCGGTCGTCCTTGCTCTCGGCGACCTTGTCGGCGAAGCGCAGGCGGGCCGTGTTGTGACCCCAGCCCTTGATGCGCGGAATGTCCGCCAGCTTCTTCCCCATGCCCTTGGCGTATTTCTCGGCGTACGTGCGGGATGCGAGAAACACGCAGACCGCGCCATCGGTGACCTGCGAGCAGTCGGCGATGCGGATGCGCCCACCGACCGCCGGGTTGTCGTCCGTTCGACACAGCGCGTGCTCCTTGTTCATGTACCAGGTGCGCGTCTGAGCGTTCGGGTTGAGCTTGGCGTTGGCGTAGTTGATCTTGCTGATCTCGGCGAGGTACTCGTCCTTCAGGCCGTAGCGCTTGTCGTACTCGTCGCCGAGGCGACCGAAGAGCTTCGGGAAGGGAAACTCGATGTCCTTCGCCTCTTCCTCGTACCAGGCCGCGGTGCCGAGGAAGGCGCCGCCGTCAGCCGCGGAGACGGTCTTCATCTGCTCGATGCCGACCACCGCCTGCAAGTCGTAGCGACCGGCCTCGATCTCGGCCGAAGCCGCGAGGACCGCGATGCTCCCCGATGCGCAGGCTGCCTCGTGGCGACTCGTGGGCAGGCCGCTGAAATCCGGGTGCACTTCGGTGAAGAAGGCACCGAGGTGTCCCTGCATGCAGTAGAGCTCTGCGGCGAAGTTGCCGACGTGGGCGCTCTCCACTTCTTCCGGCGCGATGTCGCACGCTTCGAGCGCTCCGAGCACGCTCTCGCGCATGAGCGCGGAGAAGTGCTTGTTCTCCTTGGTCCAGTTGCGACCGAAGTCGGTCTGATATCCGCCCAGTACGTAGACTTCAGAATTGGCCATGTCGTCCTCTGATGCGTTCGGGCTCAACCCGCGACGAAAAAGCGTCCAGTGTTGATGGAAGGGTGTTGGAAGAAGCGCCGCGGCTCACCCGTTCGAGCGGCGGTCTCGAGGGCCGGGGGCACGGGCAGGCCGGCGCCGTCGATCATCTTGCACGCGGCAGGCGCGCCCATGACGTCGACCAGCACGCTCGGCGGCGCCCAGTTGAAGCCCATGCCCATGATGCGGTCGATACCACCGATGTCGTCGGTGACCTCGCCCACGCGGTGGAACGCGTAGCTGATGTAGCCGCCGATCACCTTGCGGGCGAGGCTCGCCTCGTCGCCTTCGGCGGCGAGGAAGATCCGCATGCCCTCCTCGTAGCGGCCCTGGGCGTAGAGGCTTGCGACCTCGCCCACGTACGCCATGTCGGGCAGTACGATGTCGGACGCCGGCTTGTAGTTGCCGCTCGCGATGTCGAGGGCGAGGCGTGTCTTGCCGTCGCGTTTGAAGAAGCCGCTGCCCGTCTTGTCGCCGAGGACGCCCTGCTCCATCAGCTTCGCCATGTAGGTGGGGAGCTTGTTGGTCTCATGGGCCTCGTCACTCGTCTTCTCGTAGACGTTGTCGACGATGGCGCGGTGGATGTCCCATCCGACGAGGTCGATCGTGGCGAGCGGAGTGAGCGCACGGCCCGTATAGGGTCCGACGATCTTGTCGACGAGCACGGGGCCGAGCTGCTCGGCGAGCTGCGCGGATTCGTTGAGTACCTTGAAGCCGACGCGGTTGCCCGCGAATGCCGGAGTATCGTGCGTGCGAATCATCTCGCGACCGAGTCGCAGACGGGCGAAGGCCTCGATGAAATCGAGGACTCCGGCGTCAGTGTCCCGGTTGGCGATGAGTTCGGTGCCGGTGATGACGTTCGGCGGGTTGAAGAAGTGCAGGCCGAGGAAGTTCTTGCGGAACGAGTCGCCGCGTCCGTCGCACAACCCGTTGATCGACAGGCCCGACGTGACGGTGGCAATGATGGAGTCGTCGCGGCGGGTGGCTTCGACTCGGTCGAACATCGCCTTCTTGATGTCGAAGTCCTCGGTGAGGGCTTCGAAGACGATGTCCGCCTGGCTCACGGCTGCGTCGAGATCGTTGTCGTAGTCGCCCACATCCGATCGCGATGCGACCGTGGGTGATCGCACCTGCTTGATCGCGGCGGCGAGACCTTCCTCCGCCTTTGCGCGCGATCGCGCGAGGAATGTGACGTGGGGGACGGCCTGTGTGAACAGCGCGGCGCTGCCGAAGCCCATCGTGCCGTTGGCGCCGAGCACGACGACGCGCTCGATGTTGCGGCTGGTGAGGAGGCGCCGCACTTCGGCCGCGCTCTTTTGACTGCTTCCAGACATGGGGATGTTCTCGGCTCTCCCGAATTGACCGGTTGTACCCGGTCGGGGCTGTCTCCCGACTCTCGTCGGTCTTGCGGCGGGTTACTCGACGCGCACCGACAGAGTGCCGCTTACGACACGGGTCCGTCAATGCAACTCCTCAAGAGATAACGACTTTCTCGTCGTTCAGCCGCAGGTCGGGGCCGGCTGGGTTGGGGTCGCGCGGCGACTCGGAGTCAGCTTTGCCGATGTCGGAGACGAGCCACGCGACCGCCTCGAAGAGTCGCCCAGCAACCGGGGTCGACGCGCGCCGGATGGGGCGATCGAGGTCCCAAGCCCCCTCTGTCCGGACCGGGTGCGAGTCCGCCTGTGAGGAGTCGCGGGACAGTACAATTCGAAGCCGCCCGCGTGCCGGCCGCACTCAGGAGATTGCGTGAACACCTTCGCCGACCCCCTCCACCGGGCCGAGCGCTGCTTTCCGGACGCCGAGGCCGTGGTGTGCGGCCGGGTGCGACTCCGCTTCGGAGAGCTGGTCGATCGCTGCCGGCGTCTCGCGGGCTTTGTCTCCCAGCACACGGCCCACGGCGACCGGGTCGCGATCCTCGCCGCGAACTCCCACCAGGTGCTCGAGCTGTTCTGCGGGGTTCCGGCGTGCGGTCGCGTGGTCGTCCCCCTCAACAACCGCCACGCGCTCCCGGAAGTCGAGTACGCGCTTCGCGACGCACGCCCGCGGATCCTGTTCACGGACCGCATGCAGGACATCGACGCGCTGTCGCAGCGGGTGGAGGTCGTGGTTCCCCTCGGCGACGGCTACGAGGAGCGGATCGACCACGCCGGGGCGCTGCCGCTCGGGGTGGGGGTCTCCGATCGCGATCTCGCGGGCCTCTTCTACACCGGCGGGACCACGGGCGCGGCGAAGGGCGTGATGCTCAGCCACCGCAACAAGATCGCCGACACCTTCCATCTGCAGTGCAGCGTGCGCCTCGAGGAGGGCGACGCCTGGCAGATCATGGGGCCGATGTTCCACGCCTCGGGAACGTTCAACGTCCTGTTGTGTCTCTGGGTCGGCGCGCGGCAGATCGTGCTCCCCGGCTTCGACGCCGCCGGGGCCCTGGATGTGATCGCGGCGGAGAAGACGAGCATCACCTTCGGCGTGCCCACCATGCTGGCGGCGCTCGTCGATGAGCAGGAGGCGCGGCCGCGCGATGTCGGGACTCTCCGCCTGCTCGGCTACGGCGCGGCGCCCGCTTCGACGTCCCTGCTGCGCCGGGTACATGACTGCTTCCCGCACGTCGAGCTCGTCTCGATGTACGGCGCCACGGAGCTCGGGCCCATGGGGACGACCATCGAGCACCTCGAGCGGTACATCGACGACGAACGCGCGCGAAGCGCGGGACGCGCCATCGTCGGCGTCGACCTGCGGATCGTGGACGCGTCGCGAAGCGAACTCGGGCCCCGCGAGGTGGGCGAGGTCGAGCTGCGCGGCGAGAATGTGATGGTCGGCTACTGGGAGAAACCCGAGCAGACCGCCGAGGTGCTCCGCGACGGCTGGTATGCGTCGGGTGACGTCGGCTTCCTCGACGAGGGAGGTTGTCTGTTCCTGGTCGACCGCAAGAAGGACGTGATCATCTCGGGCGGTGAGAACGTCTACTCGACCGAGGTGGAGGAGATTCTCTACCAGCACCCGGCGGTCGCGGAGTGCGCGGTCTACGGCGTGCCCGATGAGAAGTGGGGCGAGGCGGTGCAGGCCTCGGTGCACCCACGCGACGGCGCCGACGTGAGCGCCGAGGCCCTCGCCGTGCACTGCCGCGCCTCGCTCGCCGGGTACAAGGTTCCGAAGGTGATCGAGGTCCGCGATGAGCCGCTGCCGAAGTCCGGGGCGGGAAAGATTCTCAAACGCGAGTTGCGCGCGCCGTTCTGGAAGGGACGCGACCGCGAAATCCATTGATGCAACGGTGCTACCAAGGTCCCCAAGTCGCCAAGTTGCGTTCCACGTTGCGCTGCCCCGGCCACGGGGCCGTGGAAGGAGACAGCTGATGGATCGAATCCGGCGGCTTCTGCTCGCCGCGTGCGCGGTGTTCGTCGCGGCGGGGGGCGCAGCGCAGGACACGGGAGTCGCGGAACGCCCGCCGCTCCACCGCGCCGCATTCTTCGGCGACCTCGAAGCGGCCAGGGTCCTGCTCGACGGCGGCGCAGCTACCAGCGCAACGCTCGAAGACGGCACCACCGCGTTGCATCTCGCTGCGCTCCGCGGTCACACGGAGGTCGTCGAGCTCCTGATCGAACGAGGAAGCGGGCTCGAGGTGGATGCGCGACCCGAGGGTACTGCGCTCCACGCGGCCGCGCGGAGAGGGCAGGTGGCATCCGCACAGGCACTGCTTCGCGCCGGAGCGGACGTCGAGGCGCAGAACGAATCCGGCGATCGGCCCCTCCACCGGGCGGCCCGACTCGGTCGCGTCGGGGTCGTGCGCGTGCTCCTCGACGCCGATGCAGAAATCGATGCGCGCGGCAAGCGCCGCACGACGCCGCTCCACATCGCGGTCGACGCCAATCACGCGGACGTCGTGGTGCTGCTCGTCGAGCGGGGCGCAAACGTGAACTACCGGGACCGCCGTGGTGACACTCCGCTGCGTCGCGCGCGCCGCCTGTCCCACAGCGAAATCGTCGACTATCTCCGCGAGCACGGAGGTCGCTGATCAAGAGCCAGCGTCGCCCTTTGCGTGGAGCGACTCGGCGTCGTCCGACGGCGGAGCGCTCGGCTTCGCGGCGGCGCGCGACCGACGGCTGCGCGTCTTCTTCTTCGGCGCTTCGGGATCGAGGTTGATCACGTCGCCGTCGCTCAGCGTGACCTCGGCGGCGGTCGCCAGACGGGCGAACGACTTTGCGATGAGCTCCTTGAAGGCGTCGAGGTCGGGAATCATGTCGGCGTCTGCGTTGAAGCCCCAGCAGACCCTGCCGTTGTAGCTGATGAGCGCGATCCCGAGACCGAGGTTCGGCAGCAGCGGAACCTGCGGGAACATCGACATCATCTCCGCACCGAGCATGTAGAGCGGCATCTGTGGGCCCGGCACGTTCGTAACGATCGTGTTCGTGGCCGCCGAGGACGCCTGGGCGCCCATCGAAAGCAGACTCGACGTAGTCCAGTCGGCGATGGCGATGATGGTCTCGATGCCCAGTGCCTGCTTCGATTCCTTGAGCCGCTGGGTCTCCTCGTGGATGGCGGCGAGCTGCTCCTTCGGATCGGACTCCGCGACGGGCAGGGCGACCACCCAGGACGACACCTGGTTGCCGAGCTGGTGGTCGCCCTCCCTGCGCACACTCACGGGAGCCGAGACGCGAAAGTCGATCTCTTCCGGCCGCACCTGTCGGCGCATGAGGAAGTCGCGCACCGCGCCGGTCACGGTGGTGAGGACGACGTCGTTCACCGTACAATCGAGGGCCTTGCGGACCGCCTTGACGTCGGCGAGGGGCATCTCGAGCCAGTCGATCTTCCGGTGCGGGCCGACCTTTTGGTTGATCGGCGTCTTCGAGGGGGGGCTCGCCGACCAGCCCATCAGCTCACGCACCGCGCTCACACGCGCCGTGACTTCGTCCCGGAAGTCGTCCACCTCATCGCGGAAGCGGCGCACGCTGCGCACGAACTCGAACGGGAGGGACAATCGACGTCGCACGGAGTCGGTGAAGAGCTCCGATGAGGTGGGTGCAGTGCGCGGTATGAAGACCGGGGCCTCTGCGAGCTCGGCGTCGGGGGAAGTCGACATCAGGATGTCGGCGATGCCGATGCCCGAAGCGCCGTCGATCATGCAGTGGTGGGTCTTGCTGATGAACGCGAACCGATCGCCCTCGAGCCCCTCGACGACCCAGATCTCCCACAGCGGCCGCGCGCGGTCGAGTTGCTGGGCCATGATCCGGGCGGCCAGCTTCTTGAGCTGCTCTTCGCTCCCGGGGCGGGGGAGGCTCGTGTGACGGATGTGGAAGTCGATGTTGAAGTGCGAGTCGTCGACCCAGACGGCGTGGTTCTCGACGGGAATCCACTGCAGCTTCTGCCGGTAGCGCGGAATGCGGTGCAGGTTTCGGCTCATGGCCTGCTTGATCGCAGCGATGTCGATGCCACCGTCGGGAGTCTTGAGCGGTCCGGCCTTGTAGATCTGCGTGGCCGACACATGCATGTGGACTTCCGGCGTCTCCCAGAGGAGAAACGCGTTGTCCTGGGCGGAGAGCCGGTCGTACGAGTAGCTGGGCATGTGGGGTTCCGTACCCCGGATTCGTGGGCCCGGGCGGGGTGGGTGGGAGGTTTGGGGCCGAGACCGGCGCGGGTGCGACAGCCGGGCATTCGAGCTGCACGGGAGCGGGCACGGTGTGGAGGGTCACCGGAGGGTGCAGCAGGAAGTGCACACCGACCCATTCAGCGGCGCTGTATACCTGAAAGGTGCCCTGGGGTCAATGCCCGTCAGTGCGCGCAACCCCCTGTTGAGCAGCCGTTTGCGCCGGCTCGACGCGATTTCAGGCGCACGCGGCGACGCGTTACGCTCGCACCCGACATGGCGGAGAAGCAGCAACGAAGCGACGTCATCGCGACGAACCGGCGCGCCCGCTTCGAGTACGAGATCTTCGACACGTTCGAAGCGGGAATGTCGCTGCTTGGCTCGGAGGTGAAGGCGCTGCGGGCCGGCAAGGCCAACCTGTCCGACTCGTACGCGACCATCCGTCGTGGCGAGGTGTTTCTCCTGAACCTCCACATCGGTGCGTACGAGCAGGCGGGACGCGCCAATGCGGAGCCGCTGCGCGAGCGGAAGCTCCTGCTCCACCGCGCCGAGATCCGTCGACTGGGCGGCAAGCTCGCCGAGCGCGGCTTCACGCTCGTGCCGCTCAAGCTCTACTTCGCGAACGGTCGCGCCAAGGTCGAGCTCGGACTCGCCCGCGGCAAGAAGCGCTACGACAAGCGCGAGTCGATCAAGCGGCGCGAGACCGACCGCGACCTCGCGCGCACGATGCGCGGCCGGGGGAGATCCCGCCCGTGAGGCCGGGAGCGAACCCGTGTGTCGCGCTCGCCAGCGTCCTGCTCGTCGCGGGATGCAGCCCCCGCTTCCTCGACGAATCTTCGCGCTCGTGGACGCCCGACCGCCGCGACTACGCGGCGTTCGCTGCGGCGTACCCCGACCTCCTCGAACCCAACTACCTCCCCTTCGTCGCGCACCGCTTCCACGCCGCCGGGCCCGAGGGCGATCTGCTCGTGCTGTGCCGCTGGTCCGATGACGACATGCCGCTTCCCGTCTACGTGGCGACGCCCGAGATCCCCGAAACCCTCCAGTTCGAGTTCGGCCCGCGCGACCCGGCGAGCTACGTCCGTGCCGCCGAAGAGGCGCTGGCCATGTGGGAACGCGAGCTCGAGGGCCTCGTCACCTTCCGCCGCGTCGCCGAGCCCGAAGACGCACGCTTCGCGCTGCAGCTGATTCCCGAGGTTGCGCCGGAGGTGCGCGACAGGCAGATCTTCGGCAGCGTTCGGCTTCGCGGCGCGTGTCGTCCCACGGGCGTCGACCCCGACGCCGAGCGTCTCGAGCTCGAGTACGAGGTGTCGGCGTTGCGCATCTTCATGGCCGACGAGTTCGGGCTGCTCACGTCCGAGCAGGTGAAGTGGATCGCACTCCACGAGATCGGCCACCTCCTGGGGATGCGTTCTCACAGCCCGATCCCCGCCGACCTCATGTTCGAGCGCGTGCGGGACCGCGTGCTCGTTCCGGGGCTCTCCGTCGAGGACGTCAACACGTTCGTCTCGCTCTACCAGCTGCCGAACGGCGCAATCTTCGGGCGACTACCGGCGGGCAGAAAAACCGAGCGAGGGCCCGTGCTCCCCCCGACGGGAGCGCCGCAGCTCGCGATCGCGCCGTACGTCGACGCGCGCTTCGGCTACACACTGCGTCCGCCCTACGGGTGGATGCGAGTCGAAACGTCGCGCGGAATGGTGGCCGTCGACGGGGTCACCTGGGACTACTCGGCGTTGTTCCAGGTGGTGGTCGAGCGGTATGACAGCCTGGAGGAGTACTTCGAGCGCTACTCGACGTTCTACATGGGCCGCGGTCGCCTGCGGATGTACCAATCGCTCCAGGTGGACGGGCATCGCGCGGTCGAAGCGCTGATCGAAACCGGGGGCGGGGATCGCGCGGAGCACGTCACCGTCGTGGAGGTGGGCGACGGTCGCGTCATCGTGATTACCGCCGAATGTCCCGCCGAATATGCGGCGGTCTACCTGCGCTGGTTCGAAGCGACGCGCGACTCGCTCGAGATCTGGGGATTTTCTTCTCCGTCGGGCTAGGGGTCCGCCAGGGTTTCGAACACATTGCCAGGCTCGCTCTTCGAGCCGGAAACCAGGAGGACGCCGTGTCCGTCTCCGTGAATGGAATCGCCCACATCCAGCTCAGCGTGAACGACATCGAGCGCTGTCTTCCGTTCTGGGAGAAGCTCTGTCACTTCCTCGGCATGAAGACGCTCATCAAGAGCGAGAACACCGTCTATTGCATCGGCAGTCGCACCGGCGTGCTGGTTCGCGAGTCGACGCCGGAACACCGATCGACCCGTTTCGACCAGGATCGTCCGGGTCTCCACCACTTCTGTTTCCGCGCCCGCTCTGCCGACGACGTGGACGCCATCCACCGCTTCGCCGTCGACGAGCTCGACGCCCACATCGTCCACCCGCCCGAAGTAGGCGACTTCGCTCCCGGCTACTACTCCGTCCTCTTCGAAGACCCCGACGGCCTCCGCGTCGAAGCCAACTTCGTCCCCGGCAAGGGCCACTTCGGCAAACAAGGCAACCTCCCCGGCGCCGACACCTGATCCCGCGCAACTTGGGGACACTGCTGCCCAACTCGCCGACGTTGCGCGTCTTTCGACCGGAGGAGAGACCCGCGGCGAGGGGTCGAGCCTAGGGGGAGCCCGAGGTGCGAACGTCCGGGGCGCCCAGGCGGGCGGCGTCGGCCGTGCGGTCGTTGGGCTGCTCCTGCGATTCGCGCTCGGCCGCGACGCGGGCGTCATAGTGTTCGAGCTCACGGTCACGGGTGGCGTCGTCCCAGCCGAGGGTCTGGGCCATGAGGTCGGCGACCGTTCGCGCCGCGCTGACTCCGCGGTCCGGTGTTTCGATGGAGATTCGGGTGCGGCGCGTGAGGACGTCGTCGACGTGCAGGGCGGCCTCGTGGCTCACCGCGTACGCGGCCTCGACGCACAGATAGGCCTCGGCTCCGTCGATGGGGGACGCGAGGTCCGGCCGCGACTTCACGAGGGCGACGAGTTCCTCGATCGCGTCGCCGTAGCGGCCGAGCAGACGGTCGACGTCGTCGGGGCGGACGCCGAGTGTGGCGGCGAGTTCCTCGCGGCGCTGCTTGCACGCTTCGAAGCCCAGCGCACCGACGAGCGGCGTGTGATCCGTCTTCGATGCCGGAACGCTGCGCCCGAGACGCCCCGCCGCGACGTCCACTGCATCCTTCGCCATCACGCGGTACGTGGTGTACTTCCCGCCCGCGATGCTGATCAGACCCGACTTCGCGGTGGTGACGGCGTGCTCGCGCGAGAGTTGGCTCGTAGAATCGTCCTCCCCGTGGAGGAGAGGCCGCAGACCGGCGTACACGCCCACCACGTCTTCGTAACCGAGTGGAGAGTGCAGCCAGTCGTTCACGGTGGCGAGCAGGTAGTCGATGTCGACGCGACTGGCCGCAGGGTGATCCTTGTCGAGCTCCCAGGCGGTGTCGGTGGTGCCGATGATCCAGTGCTCTTTCCACGGGATCACGAACAGCACGCTGCTCGCCGTCCGCGCGATGAGACCCGACTGCGACGTGATGCGGTCGCGCGGCACGAGCAGGTGGATGCCCTTCGACGCGCGCACGCGCAGGGGGCCGTCACTCGAGAGGTCGCGCACTTCCTCGGACCACACGCCCGACGCGTTGATGATCTGGCGCCCCCTCACCACGAGGTTCTCGCCGGTCTCGAGGCAACGCGCCTCGACGCCGACCACGCGTTGAGTCTCCGTGGGGAATCCCACGGCGCGCAGGCTCGTGGCTGCGGCGGCTCCGTGGGCAGCGGCCGTCCTCGCCAACGTCATCGTGTGGCGGGCGTCGTCGATCTGCGCGTCCCAGTACTGGATCGCGCCGACGAGTGCGTCCCCGCGCAGCGACGGGAACTCGACGAGCGCCGCGCGGCGTGAGAGGTGCCGGTGGCGGGGCAGCGCACGCGGGCTGGCAAGGAGGTCGTACAGCAGGACACCGGCACCGATGTACAGCCGCTCCCAGCCGCGGCGGGTGAGTGGGAAGAGGAAGGGAACGGGCCGCACGAGATGCGGACACAGACGCTCCAGCAGCAGCGACTGCTCGGTGAGCGCCTCTCGCACGAGTCCGAAGTGGAGCTGCTCGAGGTAGCGGAGTCCGCCGTGGATGAGCTTGCTCGACCGACTCGACGTGCCCGCACCGAAGTCCCGTTTCTCGATCACCGCGACCGACAGACCCCGGGTGCACGCGTCGAGAGCCACACCGCACCCCGTGACGCCGCCCCCGACGACGACGATGTCGAACGTCTCTTCGCGCATCCGCCGCAGAGACTTCGTGCGGTATTCCGGACCCAGCCGAGACGCTTCGCTCACCCCGCGACTCCCTTGGCGCACGACCGCGCAGGATACGCGATCCATCGGCGCCCAGGGCGCCCAGGGCGCTCAGCGCTCCGCGCGTTGGCGCTCGCGCTCCTCGATGTGGTTTGCGATATCCGATTCGCGCACCTGAAAGTAGGCGCTGCGAAGCGCTGCATAGAAATCGATCGACGACTCCTCGAGCTCGCGCAGCTCGTCGGCGTTGGCCTCGCGGATCGAGATGCCCTCGCCGGCTCCCAGGAAGAGGATCCACTTGAGGGGTCCGATGATGAACGTGAGCGGATCCAAGGACCGGTCCACGATCGTCCCCACCGAGTCGCGGACCGTCGACGGTCCGAATACCGGAATGACGACGTAGGGACCGCTCGACAGCCCCCACACCGCGAGGGTCTGGCCGAAGTCTTCGTCGTGGCGCTTCCAACCGGCGCCGATGTCGGCAGCGTCGAAGAAGCCCCCGTAGCCGGCCGTGGAGTTCAGGACGAAGCGCGCGATCGTGAGCCCGCTCGCCCGCCACTCCGCTTGCAGGAGTTGATTCACGACGATCGCCGGTGTCTCGGCGTTCAAGAAGATGCGGTGGATCCCGCGCCGGAAGAACGTTGGAACGATGAACTGGTAGGTCGCGGTGATGGGGCGCCACGCCCAGCGGTCGACCACGCGATTGAAGGCGAAGATCCCGCGGTTGGCGGTCTCCCAGGGGTCGTCGGGCTCGAGGGCGTCGAGCTCCATGTCGAAGAGCGGGTCGTCCTCGTAGTCGAGCAGCTCGGCCTCTTCGGAAGTCTCGGCCGATCCGGGCTGGGCCGACTCTTCGGCAAGGGCGTGGCCCGATGCGAGGGCCGCGCCGAGTGCTGCGGCCGCGGAGATCACGGTCAGGCGCAAGGGCGCTCCGAGGGGGGCTCGGTGGTGAAAGGGGGAGCTGAGAGATTGGCGCGGCCCGAGGCCGAGCACAAGTCGAACGCGCACGAGACCCGTGGGGCGGGGCAGTCGAGTACTCGACGGATCGCGCTCGAATCCGGTGCTTCGGCTAGCGCAGCGGGCGAAAGCAGTTTCGAAGCTCGTCCACGAAGATCGCGGGCTGCTCGAAGGCCGCGAAGTGCCCGCCGCGCTCGAGCTCGTTCCAATACAGCAGGGAGCCGAAGTGCTTCTCGGCCCAGCGCCGCGACGTGTAGAGGATCTCCTTCGGAAAGATGCTGCAGCCGACGGGAACCTGGACCGGGTCCCGGGGCGGCTTTCGGAAGCTCTCCCAGTAGAGACGCGCGGACGAGGCTCCCGTCCCGGGTAGCCAGTAGAGCATGACGTTGTCCAGCAGCTGGTCGCGCGTGAGAGCGTTCTCGGGGTGGCCGTCGCAGTCGGTCCAGGCCCAGAACTTCTCGAGGATCCAGGCCGCCTGGCCCGCGGGCGAGTCCACGAGTCCGTAGCCGAGTGTCTGGGGCCGCGTGCTCTGCTGCTTCGAGTAGCCCGTGCCCCATCGGCGATGCTCCAGCATGGCTGCGCGGCTCGCCTGCTCGGCGGGCGTCAGATCGTCCTTCGTCTCGGGGTCCGGCGGTACCATGGGCATGTTGAGGTGGATCGCCGCGCAGTGTTTCGGATCCTGGTGGCCGATGCAGGTCGTGACCAGAGCGCCCCAGTCGCCGCCCTGGGCGACGTAGCGCGAGTAGCCGAGGCGCTGCATCAACACACCCCAGGCGTCGGCGATCCGCCGCCCGTCCCAACCCGTGGCGCTGGGTTTTCCCGAGAAGCCGTAGCCCGGTAGCGAAGGACAGACGACGTGAAAGGCGTCGCGGGCAGCGCCGCCGTGGGCCGTGGGATCGCTGAGCGGACCGATCACCTCCTGGAACTCGACGATCGACCCGGGCCAACCGTGGGTGATCAAGAGGGGCAGCGCGTCCTCGTGGGGCGAGCGAACGTGAACGAAGTGAATGGCACAACCGTCGATCTCGGTGTGAAACTGTGGGAACGCGTTGAGGCGCGCTTCGCGCGCGCGCCAGTCGTACGTCTCGGCCCAATAGCTGGCGATTTCCTGGACGTAGGCGAGGGGGATCCCCTGGGACCAGTCGTCCACGGTTTCGTGCTCGGGCCAGCGCGTCGCCCGAAGCCGTCGCTTCAGATCCTCGAGCTCGGCGTCCGTGGCATGGATACGGAAGGGGCTGACGCTGTCGGTCGACACGGGAGTCCTCCGGTTCCAGCAGGGAAGGATGTCGGCGGATCTTACCAATTTCCAATCTGAATAAAGTTGGTTAACTTCTCCGCGATGGCGACCCGAGGCTGGTCAGGCCGACCTCCGACGAGCACCGAGCAGGCGCGAGAGCGCCTGATGGACGCCGCCATCGCCTGCCTACAGCGCTACGGGCTCGAGAAGACGGGGATGAGCGACATCGCCGCCGCGGCGGGCGTGACCAAGCCCACGATCTACACGTACTTCGCGAGCCGAGACGAGCTTCTCCACAGCGCCCTCGATCGGGCGGGCCGTGCGCTGGGAGAGCGCCTCATCGCGAACTCCCGGGACTTTTCGACGCCCGCCGAACAGGTCGTGGAGGCCGTACTCTTTGCCCTGCGGGAGATTCCGAACGAGCCCGGGCTCGCGGTGACGAGTGCCAGCGAGGCAGACGGCTTCGGATCGCGCGCGGCGCTGCGCCCCGCCAGTCTCGCCATCGCGCGACAAGTGCTCGGCGAACTCTTCACCGACCGCCCCGACCTGCTCGAGGACGTCGACGAAGTCGCCGAGATCCTGATCCGCTGGATGCTCTCGTTGCTCGTCCTCGACGGGCCCGCTCCGCGCGACGAAAGCGAGCTCCGCTCACTGCTTCACCGAAGAATGATCCCCGGGCTCGGCCTCGATGCGAGTGAACGCTCCACCGGCTGAAACCCCAAGAACACCAGGAAGGAAGAGACCATGTCAGCCCCCGCCCTCCGCACGGACGAAATCGACATCGTCCACCCCAGGACCTACGTGGAGCACGGTTACCCCCACGATGTGTGGACCGAGCTGCGACGCGAATCGCCCGTCCACTGGATCGAGCGCGACGCGGGCGACTCCTTCTGGGCAATCACCAAGCACGCCGACATCATGCACGTGGGCAAGAATCCCGAGCTGTTCATCAGCAGCCCCACGCTCTTCGTGGAGTTCGAAGACCCGAAGGAGGACGTGGAGCGTTTCGATGCCCCGCCGACGCTGATCGCTCTCGATCCACCGAAGCACCACAAGTACCGCCAGATCATCAGCAAGCGCTTCACCCCGCGCGCGATGAAGAAGATGCACCCCGACATCGAGCGAATCGCGAAGAAGATCGTCGACGAGCTGCTCGACAGCGGTGACGGGGATACGGTCGACTTCGTGGAGAAGGTGGCGGCACCGCTGCCCATCGCCGTGATCGCCTGGCTGCTCGGCGTGCCCGAGAGCGACTGGAACCTGATCTTCGAATGGACGAACCGCACGATCGGCGCCGGCGACCCCGAGTACCAGAAGGAGGGTGAGGACGCCGCCCAGACCGCCAACGCCGCGATGATCGAACTCTTCACCTATTTCACCAAGCTCGTCGAGGAGCGGCGGAAGAAGCCGGCCGAAGATCTGGTCACGGTATTCGCCAACGCCGAGGTCGACGGCAAGAAGCTCGAGCCGATGGACGTGCTCGCGTGGTGCTTCATCATCGTCGTCGCGGGCAACGAGACGACCCGAAACGGCACCAGCGGCGGTGTGCTCGCGTTTGCCGAGCACCCCGACCAGCTGCACCTCGTGCAGAAGGATCCGACCCTGCTCCGCCCGGCGATCGAGGAAGTGCTGCGCTGGACGAGCCCCATCATCCACTTCGCACGCACCGCCACCCGCGACACCGAGATTCGCGGCCAGAAGATCCTCGACGGGCAGCGCGTCGGGCTCTTCTACGGATCGGCGAATCGCGACGAAGAGGTCTTCGATCGGCCGTTCGAGTTCGACGTCACACGGCGTCCGAATCGACACCTCGCGTTCGGTGTCGGCGAGCACTTCTGCGCCGGTGCCCACCTGGCGCGACTCGAGATGGAGATGGCCTACAAGCATCTGCTGCCGCGCATCGAGGAAATGGAGCTCGCCGGTCCGCCGGAGCGCCTGTACTCAGCGCTGGTGGGCGGCGTCAAGCACCTGCCGATTCGTTATCGCCTGCGCCCCGCCTGACTAGAGGGGGTCGCCCATGCGGGCGAAGCTCTCCTCCATCGTTCCGCCGAGGAAGCGTCTGCGCAGCGCGGCATCGAGGCCGTCGAGGGCTGGCTGGTACAGGGCGATGGGATCGGCGTTGCCCTCCTGGTGGGGATAGTCGGAAGACCAGACTGTCATGTCCGGGAGCGCCGCCAGTACTTCGAGGGCGTCGTCGTCCCCGAATCCCGGGAGGGGGGTGAGGCGCACCTGGTCGCGGAGCATCTCCTCTCCGGTTCGCGAGTAGGGCCAGTCGCCGAGCACCGGATTCGAGGCGGCCGCGCGGCCGGCCGACTTCACGAACCAGGGCAGCCAGCCCGCGTGCGTTTCCTCGATCAGCACGGTGAGTTTCGGGTGGCGCTGGAGGACGCCGCCGAAGAGCAGTGCGCTCAACAGGTTGGCGGCCGTCTGATCCACTTTGGTATTGGCGAGTCGCACGAGACCCGGAATGCCGGCGCTCTCGGGCAGCTGCCAGCCGATGTCCCCCCAGCCCCCGTAGTCGCGAAAGGTGTTCCCGACGTGGATCACCGCCATCATTCCCAGGCTGGTTGCCGCCGACCACACGCGATCCCAATCCGGATGACCCGGCGAGACGGCACCCGGGGGACGCCCGTAGTCGGTCACGAGAAAGAAGCCCCGCGCGCCCAGGCTGCGGGCCTCCTCGAGCTCCGTCACTGCGGCGTCGAGATCGGTGAAGTCGATCATGGCGATCGGATGCAGGCGGTTCGTGTCGGCGAGCTGCTCTCCCAGGTAGCGGTTGCATCGCTTCACCCCTTCGGCGCGAAACTCGGGCCCGAGGAAGTAGAGCTCTTCGAAATAAGCGCCTGGGTTCACGAGGCAGTGGTCAGTCCCGACTCGGTCCATCCAGTCGAGTCGCTCGGACACCGTCGAGTCGTGGGCCGGGTGAAGACTCTTGCCGCTCTCGCGCTGCCGCGCTGCGAGCACGGGAAGAAATTCTTCGGCGGTCGGCTGTTGGTCCTCGGGAAGACAGCGCAGCAGGTCGTCGCCGATCGCGAAGCGCAGCAGCTCGAACAGGCTCGGGAGCTGGTCGCGCCAGGGCTCGAGGGGATGTTCTCCCGGTTCGTAGTGGCTGCGTTCCCAGTGCGTGTCGATGTCGATGATCATGGCGACTCCGTCTTCCGCCCGGCGGTTCCCGTGACGAGCAGGGTGCCCGTTCCGAATGGCCCGTGTAAAGGCGCCGGCGACCTGCGTGGAGACGGGTCGATGGTCGTCGGCTGGGATTCAAGCCGGCCCTGGCGCGACCCGATGCGCAGACGGAGGCGCCAGGGTTGACATTGGGAGCGGTCGGGCGACCCTGTTGAGAGCTGCAAGAGGAGGTTTTGAAGCGTGGGAGCTCGCCTTCGGCGAGTTCCCCGTCAGCCGACTGCTGAAGGTGGTCAAGGGGGCGATCGGTTTCGACGGGTGGTCGAAGGCGGGCGCTGCGTGCCGAGGTTGCCATGTCCTCGTTAATCAAGTGGCGCTGTTGGTAGCCATAACTGCCGACGATAACTACGCAATCGCTGCCTAGCTGACACTGGCGTAGCGACGCCCGTCCGTGACGCCTTCTAGCGGGTCGCGGGTGTCATTTGAAGGCTGGTCTCCGGAACGCTGTTCCTACGAGCCGGGGGCGAGAACAACTGGAGCTGGATGCGGGTGGCCCCGGTCTCGAGGCAGCCCGTGTCGAGATGATTCGAGACCTACGCACGTAGACGCGCTAGTTGGATGCCATGCGGACGCGGGTTCGATTCCCGCCGCCTCCACCATTTTCTTCCCAACTAACAAGCAGTTGCACTCGTGTGTTTCGCACGCGGGACAACTGCGGGACAAATCGGCTGAAGCGGAGGCCGCGCGGGCGGGCCGAATCACGTCGATCAAGGCAGAATCGGCAAGCCGACAGCTCCCTCGGGGGGGGCTGGTCATCCCATCGAATACGACAGACCGGATCGGAAGAGCTCGCGTATACTTGCTAATGGCGGCGTCAAACCCTCCTGAGCGCCAGAGAGCAACGCCGCGCAAGGAAGCAGAGCCTCGCGGGAGGGCCTGGAGAGGCACACGCGTGCTCCACCTAGCGCAACCCATCCATTCGACGCATCGCCGCCGTCGCGGGACCTCGCGCGCGGCGTCGGGATTGGCGGCGCTGTGGCTCGGCATCCTGGCCTTGCTTGGAAGTGTGGGGAGCGCGAGCGCAGCGACCTGCGTCGAGGAATATTGCTACGACTCGATCGGCCGGCTGCAGGTGGCGCTGCTGTGTGGCACCGAGTACCGCTACACCTACGACGCCGCGGGCAACCTCATCGAGCGCACGGTCTCAGCGGGCACCTCTCCCCTGGTCTGCGACGCCGATAGCGATGGCCTCCCCGACATGGCGGAGACCGACACCGGGACCTTCGCCTCGGCGGCCGACACCGGCACCGACCCCTTCCTCGCCGACACGGACGGCGACGGTCTGGTGGACGGTGTGGAGACGAACACCGGAACGTTCGTGTCGCCGAGCGATACGGGAAGCGACCCGCACGACAGCGACACCGATGATGACGGTGTCGATGACGGCGCCGAAGTCACCGCGGGATCCGATCCCAACGTTGCCGAAGCGTCCGTTCCCGCACTGGGCCCGTTGGGGTCACGCCTCCTGATGGGGCTGCTCGGCGTGTCCGGAGCGGGGCTCGCCTGGCGCCTGCGGCGCGAGCGGGGGCTTGGCGCCGTCGGGCTGCTGGTGCTGCCGGGCCTGACCCTCTTCGCCCCGCCCGCCCACGCCGCCGTGTGCGGGCCCGGGGCGGTGACGCTGGGCGTGGGCGAGACGAAGCACAGCGAGATCCGGGCTGCGGCGGCCGACGAGACGCTCGGTGACAGTAGCTACGCGGTGGTGTCGAACACGGCCCCCGCGACGATATCGCCGGCGAGCCAGAGCACCTCCCAGCTGGTGCGTTTCCAGATCACCGGGACGGGCGTCGGCAGTGGCAGCGCACAGTTCGGCTGGTCGGCGCCGAGCGGCAGCTCGGGGAGCTGCACGGTCAATATCGACGTGGTGGCCACGCCGCCGCCGCCGACTTCGGCCAACAACCGCGACGCTCCGAACTGGGGCGAGGTGGATCTGTTCACGGGCGAGCAGCTCGTGGGACCGTGGACGCTGCTCGATCTCGGCGGCCCGCTGCCGCTGGGTTTCGCCGTGAGCTACGCGTCCAGCCGCGTGCGCGACGGCCAGTGGGCGTCGTCTCTGGGCGACGGCTGGAGCCACAACCTCGCAGCGCGTCTGTTTGCGGCCGGCAGCGAGACTCGCGTCGTGCTTCCGAGCGGCCGCACCTTGCGCTTCAGCGAGTCGGGCGGCAGCTACACGCTGCTGAGTCCGCTCGAGATCCCCTACCAGCTGGTGGCGGATGGCGCGGACCGCGTGCTCGTACACCCGTGGAGACAGGTGCGCTACCGCTTCAACGCCGCGGGCCAGCCGGTGGCGATCTTCGACCGCAATGGCAACACGCTCACACTGACCTACGACGGCGAGCTGCTTTCCCAGGCGAGCGACAGCCTGGGTCGCGTACTCAGCTTCAGCTACGACGGCAACCACTTTCTCGCCCAGGTGAGCGACGGCACGCGCGCGGTCTCGTTCTCGGTGAACACCCAGCGCCAGCTCACGCAGGGGATCGACGCGGAGGGGAACGTGACCAGCTTCGCGTACTCGAACGCGGTGGCCGACACACCGAGTCTGCTCACGGCGATCACCTACGCCGATGGCAGCGTGCCCTACACGCTTGGCTACTCGGCCACGGGCCGGGTGAGCTCGAGAACCGCGGCCCCGGTAATGAGCGGCGGCACCGGCGGCGCGGTGTCGTTCGCGCTGGCCGGCTCGACCGTCACCGTGACCGACGAGGCCGGCGAGGTGTGGACCTTCACCTTCGACGCCGAGGGCAACCTACTGAGCGGGGTCGATCCCAACGGCGACACCACCACCTATAGCTACGACGCGCAGGGCCGGCCCACGGGCTTGGTGGACGCCGAGGGCCGCAGCTGGAGCACCGGCTACGAGGCCACCGCAGGGTGGGTCTCGCTGGTCACGCGCCCGGACGCCGCGACCCGGACACTGACCTTTGCCACCGCCACCGATGGCCTGGGCGCGGTGGACGTGGATGCCAGCGGCATCAATGACTACGACGGATCGACGCAGAGCTTCGCACGGGACGCCGCCGGGAACGTCACGAGCGTGACCGACGCCGCCGGCCAGACCTGGACCGCGAGCTACAACGCCCGCGGCCAGCTGCTGACAGCCACCACGCCGACCGGGACCACGACCTCCTTCGCCTACGCGGCCGACGGCACGCTCGCCTCGTGGACCGACACCGCGGGCAACGTCACGACCGTGACGAGCGATGCGCTGGGTCGCCCGGTCCAGCTCGACCACCCCGACAGCACGACCAGCCAAGCCAGCTTCGACGCGACCGACGCAGTCACGGACCTCACCGACTCGCTGGGCCAGTCGGTTCAGATCGCGCGCGACCCGCTGGGCCGGGCCACCCAGGTAACCGACCGCGCACTCGAAACCTGGCAGCGCACCTTCAATAGCATGGGGCTGCTGACGAGCCTGCGCGATCCCCTGCTGGCCGGTCCGGACTTCAGCTACGACGCGCGCGAGCAGCCGTCGTCCGTCGCCGACGCGACCCTGCAGACGACGACCCTCGGCCACGAGCCGGCCGGACGCGTCGATACCGTCACCGATCCGGGTGGCGGATCGTGGAGCGCGTCCTACAACGGAGTGGGTTTCCCGGTGTCGACCACCGACCCCCTGGGCCAGACGCGGACCTTCGAGAGCGATGCGCTGGACCGGACGGTGGGAACCCAGAGCCCGCTGGGCAACGCCTGGGCGCGCAGCGTCGATGCGATGGGACGCACCACCCGCCTGACCGGGCCGCGGGGACGCACCTGGACGATCGCGCGCGACGCGCGCGGCGGGGTCCAGACGCTGACCGGCCCCGACGGCAGCCAGGTCGGGCTGACGCGCAACGCCTCCGGTCAGGTCACGGCGATGACCGATGCGCGCGGCCAGACCTGGACACGCAGCCTCGACGCCGCCGGCCGCACGGCATCCACCAGCGACCCGCTGGGCAACCAGCTGACGATCAACTACGACAACCGCAATCGCCCCAGCCAGATCGACTTTCCCGGCGGCCTGGGCTCGCTGAGTCCGGGCTACGACGCCAACGGTCAGCTCACGCAACTCGCCTTCACCGATGCCCCGGCCTTCACCGCCGGTGTCGCCCCGGCCTTCGCCGCCGTTGTCCCCGCCACGCTCGCCTACACGCGCGACGCAAACGGTTGCCTCATCGCCGGCGCGGATGTGACGCTCGCCCGCGACAATGCCCGGAGGATCACTGAAAGCAATGGCATCACCCTCGCACGCGACGCGGCGGGGCGCATCCTGTCGGTCACCTTCGGCCCGGGCCAGACCGTCCACTACAGCTACGACGCGCGCGGGTTCCTCGAGAGCGTCACCGACTGGACGAATCCAAGCCCCGCGCTGACCATGACCACCGACGAGACGGGCCGGCGGACCCTGCTCGAGTACGCCAACGGGATCACCACCACCCTGAGCCACGACGCAGACGGTCGCATGGCGAACCTCGTGCACGCCGGCCCGGGCGCTAGCGTGCTCGCCAGCGTGGTGCTCACGCGCGGACAGGATGGCCGGGTGACCACCGCAACCCGCACTGCCTCGGCGCTCGACCCGGCAGCGCCTCTCGGCACCGTGAACATCGCCTGGGACGCGGCCTCGCGGCCCGCGTCGATCGGCGGCGCTGCGGTCACACACGACGCGCGCCTCCGCCGTACCAGTGAGGGCTCGCGCAGCTACACCTGGAATCCCGACAACACCCTGGCGGGCTACACCGAGGGTGCGGAGACCGTCAGCATCACCTCCGATGGCTTTTTCAACCCGATCCAGATCGCGAAGGATGGCGGGGTCAGCGATCTCACCTGGATCTACGGGACCGAACCGCCAGCGCTCGCGCGCATCCAGACCGGCAGCACGACGGACACGATCGTCAGCGATCCGCAGACCGGCCTCGTCCTGTATCGAATCCACTCCGACTTCGGGCGCCTCTACAACCACTACAACGAAAACGGAGACACCTGGATGATCACGGAGTCCTCCGGTGTTCCGGTATCCATCTACGCATACACGCCCGACAGACAGAAGAGCGTGAACCACGGCGACCCCTCGTTTGATCTCCCGCTCCCACTCACAGTCCGGGGAGCGCTCGGCTGGTTCGATCTCGGCGGCTTCTTGATGGGCCCGAATGGAGAGACCTGGGAACCCCGGACAGGAACCTCTCTGGCGACTCCCGGGACTGGTTACACGGGGCAAAGCGAATTCATTGCGGAGCATCCGGAATTTTCTGCCGCCCCCGCTCATTCCCCAAGTGCCCACCCGATCACTCCCCCGCGCATTTTTGATCCGCCATCCTTAGGTGATGTCATCGACAAGTATTGCGGGGAACC
>JABSQW010000438.1 GCA_013215605.1 Myxococcales bacterium | reverse complement strand
TATTGTTATAATACAAAATGATTGGAAAAACTAATTAGACATACTATAATATAAGGATTGTTAATCTAAAAGTCTCTATATTGTCCACCTTGAACTGATACATATAATGTATTTAAATTTGATTAACCATCGACCCTCAAACTTAATAGCTTCTTGAACTGATACATATAATGTATTTAAATTAAATAATCTGTAAGGTATTAAGTTCCCAGATTTCTTGAACTGATACATATAATGTATTTAAATAAGGTATTTGCTTTACTACTGGTGAAAAAAGTTTTCTTGAACTGATACATATAATGTATTTAAATTAAATCCCTAATATGTTTCCATTATCGTGATGTAACTTGAACTGATACATATAATGTATTTAAATACGAGAAAAGAGGTTTACATGAGCAAACGAGAAGCCTTGAACTGATACATATAATGTATTTAAATTTAATTACTTCGCTAATGCTCTTTTGCTCATTAGCTTGAACTGATACATATAATGTATTTAAATAATTAAGCAAGGTGTAGACTTTGTAGGGTTTAGAACCTTGAACTGATACATATAATGTATTTAAATTCGGAATTGAATACACCTCTGTTTAACTTAACAACTTGAACTGATACATATAATGTATTTAAATAACTCTGCTATTTGTCTTGCAACTTCTTGAGCTACTTCTTGAACTGATACATATAATGTATTTAAATAACAAATACTGCTCTGCAATTCCTAGAGTATCTGCTTGAACTGATACATATAATGTATTTAAATTCGAATATTGTTTTGAGTCTCTTTAATTCTCTACCTTGAACTGATACATATAATGTATTTAAATATTGCATATCACGATGGTAATACTGCTTTTGGTTGGCTTGAACTGATACATATAATGTATTTAAATTGGTCATACTCTCCTATAAGTCGATGCCCTCCTTTTCTTGAACTGATACATATAATGTATTTAAATGGCAAAGCCTGATTTCTAAGAGCGTATAAACTTATCTTGAACTGATACATATAATGTATTTAAATATATCAGAATAAACTAAGAAAAAAAGTTTTAAATTCTTGAACTGATACATATAATGTATTTAAATATTAAAGAATCACCAAATCTAGCAATCGCATTACCTTGAACTGATACATATAATGTATTTAAATTCGGTAAGGACACCTAGAATATTATTAAATTGAACTTGAACTGATACATATAATGTATTTAAATATGAGAGCAGACTGTTTAAATAAACCTCTCCTATCTTGAACTGATACATATAATGTATTTAAATCTGATAAGAAATGGACGATGACCTACAATAGTATCTTGAACTGATACATATAATGTATTTAAATACATATGTTTTATTTAATCTTTTGTATTGCAATCTTGAACTGATACATATAATGTATTTAAATTGTGAAAAAGAAATTTCTGTATCTATTAAAATAGCTTGAACTGATACATATAATGTATTTAAATTAAAAAACACCTAAATTATCATTTGTTCTTTTCCCCTTGAACTGATACATATAATGTATTTAAATGGATAAAGAGTCATGTAGCTACAATCAAGATTTTCTTGAACTGATACATATAATGTATTTAAATCGAATAGTTGAGTTTGTAGAATTTCAATCTATTTCTTGAACTGATACATATAATGTATTTAAATTTGTTTGTTGAGAAGTAATTGAGATACCAAATTCCCTTGAACTGATGCATATAATGTATTTAAATGACTATCTCCTGCAAGCATTAAGTATTAAGCAGCTTGAACTGATACATATAATGTATTTAAATTTGAAGTGTTTAATTCTCCAATGATATTTGGCATACTTGAACTGATACATATAATGTATTTAAATATGTATTCTAATATTTTAGAATAAGGAGTGTCTTTCTTGAACTGATACATATAATGTATTTAAATCTTCATTTGGAGTGATTGAACCAATATCAAATCTCGCTTGAACTGAAACATATAATGTATTTAAATAGCTTTAGCTGTAAGTGCAGTAAAGAACTTTGAACTGATGAATTTTTTTAGTGAGGATAGAAAATCTTCAACTTACAGAAATAATGTTATTCCGTAGTTAAAAGAAGATTTTTGGCGTTTACTTGAAACTAAGATATGAAACAAAATGTTTCATATCTTATAAATCGTCTTCGTCAATTCTCATTGCATCTAATTCTTCTAAAATCTCTTTAGCTTCATTTTCTGATAATTTATTGTCTTTAATATCTTTTAAGAC
>JABSQW010000437.1 GCA_013215605.1 Myxococcales bacterium | reverse complement strand
GGGGATCGGATCGGAGCCGACGAGGCCATCAGCGCCGAACAGGCGCTGCGCGCCATCACCATCGACGCCGCGTGGCAGCTGCGGGCGGAGCGGCGCGTCGGGTCCATCGAGGTCGGCAAGCTCGCCGACTTCGCGATCGTCGACCGCGACCCGCTCGCCATCGACCCCGATGACCTCGACGAGACTCGCGTCCTGGAGACCTGGATCGGTGGGCGCAAACGCGAGGCCGGCTAGGGGACTTTTGCCGATCCGCGCAATTTCCGCGCCTCTCGTTCGCAGATAGAGACATGCTGCTCTTGATCCTGAGGGTCGCGTCATTTAGGTTCGCGCTGCTCGTCCACTGGCTGCATCCCGGGGTGTTCCCCGAAGAACCTCCCCCGACACCGGGCTTCCTGCGAGCCCTCGGAATTGGCTTCATGGCCCTGATCGCGACGCCGTCGTCTGGATCGTACTCGCCGTCCCGTTCGTGGGGCTGGCCCTGCGCATCGTCGTTCTCCTCCACGGCGCGGGGTTGCTCTGCGATCCGCTGCGCCGAGCCGTGAGCGCAGCGCAACCGCGTGTCGGTTCGATGGGATGAGCTCGCGCGAGACCATCGACGACCTGCTCGAAGAGGCGCGTTCGCGCATCGACCGCCTGAGCCCCGAGCAGGCCGCGCGCGAACTCCAAGCGGGAGGCATCCTCGTCGACACGCGCTGCGCGGACGATCGCCGACGCGAGGGGACGATCGCGGGTGCCGTTCACATCCCCCGCACACTCCTCGAGTGGCGCGCCGATCCCGCGTCGAGTCACAGCGACCCAAGAATCGCGAACCTCGCGGCGCGCCTGATCATCATGTGCAACGACGGCTACTCGTCGAGCCTCGCCGCGGCGAACCTCCAGCGCATGGGCTTCGAGCGGGTGGCGGATCTCGCCGGAGGCTACCGGGGTTGGAAAGCCGCGGGACTGCCCAGCGAGAGCGCTTGACCGCGCCCGTTCAACGGTCCGTCGTTCGCTGAGTCACGAGCGATGGGCGGCGCGTCCCTTCGTGTTTTTCGCGCATCGCGCAATACGTCCCCACCCGAATCCAAGTAGACGGGCGGTACGAAAACAGGGGAACGCCGGCGGGCCGCATGATGTGCGCCTCCCCCCGGTTGGGCGCAATTCTTGCGTTCACTGGGCACCACCGCATTTTTCGGTCTCCCATATTTCACAATGTCTCCATGGGAAGGACGTCTCCCCGTCCGCCTTTCGAATCTAGTGGGCGGGCTCGCCGCGACCGACCCGAACGAGAGCGATCCAGCCGCCGATGAGGCAGAGCCCTCCCACCGGCGTGATCGGACCCAGCCAGCGCGGTGCGCCCAGAGCCAGCCCGTAGAGTGACCCCGAGAAGAAGACGATTCCCAGTGCGAAGAGCGCGGCGGCGGGCTGGATGCCGCGTCCGGTGGCGTTCCCCCAGGCGGCGAGGGCGAACAGGCTCAGGGCGTGGATCAGGTGGTACTCGACGGCGGTCGACCACGTTTCCAGGTGTCCGGCGGCGAGGCGCGTTTCGAGAGCATGCGCGCCGAAGGCGCCCAACGCGACGCCGGTCGCGCCGAGAATCGACGAGAGAACGATCCACATCTGCGTTTCCCCCGTTTCCACGGCAACCCTACCGCCGCTCGGGAGACCCGGCCAGCGCACGCAGATGCCTCTCGGCCCCGAGAACCTGGGCAGGATATCCGCCGCTTCCGTCGAGCAGACGATCGGGTACGACCAGCGGGGGTAGCGGTCCGGTCCACGATCGCCAGCCCGAAATGGCGGGGAACCGCGGGGTGGGTCGCGAGGAGGGTGATCCACCGAATCGGCGTGCCCGAACCGACCCTCGAAGAGGCGGAACGCGGGCGACGCAGATCAGTGTCCCCGGGGGTGTGATTGCCGAAAGACGGGCTTGCCAGAAATATTAATTGGGAATATATTCCCAATTGTGGATCAACCCCATCACAGCAATCAGCTCCTCTCCGTCCCGAGGCATTGGCTCCAATCGCTTCTTTGGGACGGGTGGCAGGAGGCTTTGCAAAGAGCGGAAAGCACGTGAAACGAACGATCTCGTTCACGCTTCTGTCCATCTCCTTGGCGTTCGCCCTCGCCTGTGGCGGAGCCACGGACGATGGCGGTGGCAATGGCAAGAGTGACCCGGCCACGACCCGTGGAGAGGCCCAGGTCACGCGGGCCAGCGGCGTCGTGGAGGGCGCGGGCCTGGAAGCGGAATCCGAACCGGTGTCCGAAGCGGTGCCCGAATCGCGGCCCGAATCGGGTCCGGTTTCGAAGCCCCAGAACGGCACGGTACTCGTCGTTCTCGAGGACGTGCCTGCGGTTGCCGCGGGGTCGGCGCTGCTCGCGGGGGACGGGAATGCAGACGGCTGCATCACCGGCGCGGACTACACCATCTGGGCCGACAACTACGGGACACTGGCACCCGCAGGGCCTGGCGATGGCGACTACAACGGGGATGGAGCGGTCACCGGCGCCGACTACACCGTCTGGGCCGACAACTATGGCGACTGCGCCGTCGCGGCCACGATAGAGGAGATCCAGGTCACGCCGTCCACCGGCATGCTGACCCAGATCGGCGAAACGATGGTGCTGACCGCCCAGGGCTTCAATGCTGGGGGCCAGGCACTCGCAGCGAATTTCACCTGGCAGAGCAGTCATCCCGATCAACTCGACGTGGATCAGACCGGGCGGGTGACGGCCATGGGCATGGGATCCGCCGAGATCCGGGCCGAGGCCGGTGGGGTCGCATCGTCGCCGGCGATGTTGGAGATGATGCTGGTCGATCCGAACGCTTACGTGGCGAACACGGCCGCCGACGCCGTTACGGTGATCGACACGCTCACCAATGCGGTGCTGAGCACGATCCCGGTCGGCTCTTCCCCCACGCGGGTGGCCGTCACGCAGGATGGCGCGCGCGTCTACGTCGCGAACACAGGCGGAAGCTCGGTCTCGGTGATCGACACGTCCACGAATGCCGTGGTGGCGACCGTCCCCGTCACGAACGCTCCCTCCGCGCTGGCCGTTACCCCGGACGGAGCCCACGTCTACCTGCTGGGCTCCGGGGGCCTGCTCCAGGTGATCGATACGGCGTCGATCGGCACCGCCAGCGACCCCGTGACCGCCACGATCTCGTTCGGAGCGCCGAACTTCAACCAGTACGCGACGTCGGTTGCCATCCTGCCGGATGGGTCCCGCGCCTACGCCGTGGTATCGGGGTCTTTGCGAGTGATCGATACCGTCACCCTCGACGTGCTGCTTTCGATCGACGTCGGCTCCACTCCGAGTCAACTGGTCATTTCGCACGATGGCACGCGCATCTACGTCACCAGCGCGTTGGGCAACGTGCAGTTCGGGCCCAATGGCCAACCCGCGGGATTCAACCCTCATCTCGTGGTGGTGGATACCGCGACCCACTTGGTGATGAACAGGATTTCGCTTGGGAATCTGCCGGATTCCATCGCCCTCACCCCGGATGGCGCCCGCGCCTACGTCGCGATGGTGAGCAAGTTCTTCAACAGCGGCTACGGAATGGGTTTCGCCCCAGACAACCAGGTCGCGGTGGTCGATCTCTTGACCCAAGCGGTCACCCGCTGGATTACCGTCCCGAGCACCCCTGCGGGAGTGGCCATCACCCCGGATGGACTCCACGTCTTGGTCGCGATTCCCGGGGCCAATTCGATTTCCGTGATCGACACCGAGACCGACACTCTGGTCACCGCGATCGATGTCGACCCGGTGCCCACCGGGCTGGCGATCGCCTCCGCGCAAGCCCTCGGCGAGTGAGGGGAGTCGGACCGGCAGTTCCACGCCAACCGGTTCTCTTCGGCGCGCGCAATCCGCGGCGCTGAGGCCCCCAACCGGGACCACTACGCGACGACCCGCGTGCCCATCCGGGGTGAAGGTACCCTTCGGGATACCGCGGCTCGAAGACCACAGCGACGAAGCCGCGACGTTCGCCGAAAAAGTACGCAAGAACGTGCAGCACCAAGACGGCTCCGGCGCCAACGCGGGTCGGAGGTCCTTGTACTCTTCGCGCTACCGATCGGTCGTGCGGTGGGTGTCGCCCTAGTCCTTTGCCCTAGCGCGCACCTTCTCGTAGGCATCCTTCTCCACCGGCCCCGAGCGTTTGATGCTGATCTCGGTGTCGCGGACCCCGTCTTCTTTCTCGGCGTCTTCGATGGTCGGTATCGCCGCAGCGGTGCGCGCGGTCTCCGCGCGTTCGCCGGCTTTCTGCTCCACAACGGCACCCGCCTGCTTGGCCGGGTCCTGCTGGCCACAGCCCCCGCCCAGAAGGAACCCCGCCAGCCCAAGGGCCAGCCC
>JABSQW010000436.1 GCA_013215605.1 Myxococcales bacterium | reverse complement strand
CCGATGTCAATTGCCTGGACCAGAAGCACCAGGTCGGCGTTCAGCACGAAGCAGCGAGAACTGTCCGAAGTCTCGAAGCCGTGCTCTTTCGCCAGCCCGCGCATGGCCGGAGTCAGGGGGCTGCTGGTCTCGAAGAGCATCTTCGAGTACGCGTCGGGCAGATCATCGGGAGAATCCGAGAACGATACCGGCGTAGCGTTCGGATTGGCCGACAGGTGAATGTTGAAGAGCATGACGTTTCCGTCAGATGTCGACAGGCTGGTGAGGGTGTTGAGGTGATCCGTCGGATTTCCGTCCGTGGACTCGCCATCGGTAATGTGGATGACGATGGGCGGAAAGCTGTCCGGATGGGCGGCGATCCAGTTTTCGAGAACCCGCCGGGCTTCCGTGGCGGCTCGGCACATCGGGGTTCCGCCTTCTGCGATCGGATCGAACCATACGGGAATCCGAACCGACTGTTCCAGGAGCCCGCCAGCGCCGTCGGAAATTTTCTTCGTCCGCTCGTCCAGTCGCGCGGGGTTGTCCGCGATCTCGCTGATCGGAATCAGTTCGCGGTCGGCGATCGAACCCACGAAGCTCGGACCCACGTTCTTGCCGTAGCCGATCACGCCTACGTTGTAATAGTCGCGGATGCCTTCGGACTTGGCACACTTGATGGAAAGCTCTTGGAGCCACCGATTGATGCTGTCGGCAACCCCGGAGGCAAGTTGCTGAACTTCTTCTCCAAGCGAGATCTCGTCCTCCATCGATGCTGACTGATCGATCAGGAAAAGAAAACAGGATGGATTGTCTCGGCTGATTTCTGCTTGGTACGACATCGACCGCCTCCGTCGGAACCCGAGGGTCCCAGGGCTAAAGTGAAACTCTGTAATGGGGATTCACGAACATTTGTCCATGCGACCTTTCGTCACCTGAACGGGCTGTCTTGAGCGGGAACCCGGGGCCCGCGCCCGGTCCGGTGCCCGATCTGGGAGCGAACATCCGACGGGCGGGAGGCGACCGAAAAAACGCCTGGAAGGACGGGGGAGTGGGTGGCCTTTTGCGCTGTCCCTTTCCGAGCGGGCTGCGCTGCTCCGGGCGGCTGGATTCCAGTCGGCCAGCTTCTCGATCCGGGCCCGGCCGGTGCGACCCCGACCGACGTGGACTGGATGGGCGCGAAGGCGACAGGAACGTTAGGGCCGGGCGAGGCCTCGGGATTCGAATGCGCAAGTAGAAGGCAGCGGCTCGAAGCATCGCTTCGAATCGCATTGCCCTGAACCTGCGAAGGCTCCGGGCCCTAGACACCAATCGCGAGTTCGTCCAGAATTCCGCCCGCGTGATCGGTGAGGTCCTCGCCGATCGAACCCGTGAGCACAGCACACGACCGCCAATGGCGACCGAACAGAGAGTGAGGGGCACAGATGGCTTGGGATTTCTCCACTGAACCGGAATTCCAGAAGAAGCTCGATTGGGTCGAGGAGTTCTGTCGAGAGGAGATCGAGCCTCTCGACCTCGTCTTCCCGTACGCCGTGCGGTCGAAGGACCCGAAGATCAAGGCGCTCGTGAAGCCCCTGCAAGACCAGGTCAAGGCGCAGGGCCTCTGGGCGATCTTCCTGGACAAGGACTTGGGCGGACCGGGATTCGGGCAACTCAAGCTGGGCCTGCTCAACGAGATCCTCGGCCGCTTCGGGTCCGCGCCCCAGATCTTCGGCTCCGCCGCGCCCGACACCGGGAACATGGAGATGCTCGCCGCCTACGGCACCGAGGAGCAGAAGAAGCGTTGGCTGGAGCCGATGCTGAACCAGGAGATCTGGTCGGCGTATTCGATGACCGAGCCGCAGGGCGGTTCGGATCCGCGGCTGTTCAAGACCCACGCCCTACGCGTCGGCGACGAATGGGTGATCAACGGCGAGAAGTGGTTCACGAGCGCAGGTCGTGCGGCGGACATCCTCTTCGTCATGTGTACGAATGGCATGTTCGTCGTACCGCGCGACACGCCCGGCGTCGAGATCATGCCCGAGCCGCGAACGCACAGTCACATCAAGTACACCGATGTGGTCGTGCCGGGCGATCACCTTCTGGGCCCCGAGGATGGGGCGCGGGTCCTCGCGCAGCGCCGTCTCGGAGGTGGCCGAATCCACCATGCAATGCGCACCATTGCGCAGTGCAAACTGGCGTTCGACATGATGTGCGAGCGGGCTCTCAGCCGGGAGTCTCACGGCAAGATCATCAGCGAGCACCAGATGGTGCAGGAGAAGATCGCTGATTCCTACGCTTCCATCCGGATGCTCCGCCTCTTCGTCTTGGAGACGGCCTGGAAGATCGACCATTCCAGTACCCAGGAGACGCGCACTGACATCGCTGCGGTGAAGTACACGATGGCCAAGGTGCTCCGCGAAGTGTCCTTCAACGCGCTCCACATTCTCGGGTCACTCGGGACGACGAATCTCACGCCGATCCAGGCGATGTACGCCGGCGCGCCCACGATGGGGATTGCGGATGGCGTCGACGAGGTGCACAAGGCCACCGTCTCCCGCAACGTGCTGAAGTGGTACAAGCCGCACGAGGGCTTCTGGCCAACCGAGTACCTCCCGGCCAAACGCGAAAAGGCACGCGAAAAGTTCGAGCCGCTCTTCGCCAAAGACCCCGACCTGCGGGAGATCGCGGATGGCTACGCCAAGTACATCTCGAGACGCACCTAGCAGCCGCCCCGTGGGGGTAGGAAGAACAAGCCCAGAATTCGCTACGTCCGGCAGCAGGGAATCTGTCGGATAGGCTCAGATCTGCTCGAGAGGCTCGGCGGGAGGGAGGGCGGCGGGAAGCGTATCGCCACCCCGGCCCGTCGTGCTGCGATCCAGAACCGGTCGAAGATCGGAAAGCGGCTCGTTGCCGCGCCGATTCATCCCGAGATGGGCTCGGATCGGCTACGTCAGCACCAGCGCATTGGGCTCCGAAACATCGAGCCCTGGAAGTTCGGTGGTGTTCGCGAAACGCGTGGCGTTGGATAGTATGGCTTCCCGCATGCGACGCGACCGGACTCAGCCTGGCGCGATCCTCGTGCTTGGGCTGCCGGTCCTGGCGCTCGACGTCCTCGCTCTCCACGTCCTCGGCCTGCGGATGCTCGACCTGCTCGCGTTCCTCGCGCTGATGGCCGTCTGGACGCTGGCTGGAAGCCTCTTCCTGCACCGCCAGCGCCACGCCTTCCCGGATCGCTTCACGTTCTACGCGCTGTCGGCGGTCCTCGGGATGGCCATCGCCATGTCGGCCTGGTTCGTCGGCTTCCAGAGTTCTCTGCTCGAGGGCCTGGGCAATCCCGACCCGCGAAGTGTTGCGCTCGGCGTCACCGCTCTGCTGCTCGCTCCGGCTCTGGCGGGCGCGGTCTTGGCAGCACGAGATCGAGGCGGACCACCGGCGATGGCGCAGCCGGGAGCCATCACCGTGCTCTGGGTCGTTGGCTCCTGCGTCGCGTGTCTCAGTGCCTTCGGGGTGGAGAACAACGAGTTCGGGAAAGCGGGCACGATCCGCGCGCGGATCGCGGACGGACGCCCGGTGATGGAGCAGAACTTCCTCCCCAACTGGGGACGCCTCGCTGATCGCGCGGCCCACGTGGTGAGCTACACGCGGGACATCGACGCGCACGGTCTTCCCGTGGAAACCTCGTTTACCGGAGGTCGAGGGAGGATCGTTCACTCGACCCTCGGCACGGGAAGCGGCGTGCCGGTCACACTGCTGGGCGCTCTGTATCCGAGCGGACCGCACTCGCGCTCGCGTGCGATGGCCTTCTCGAAGATCCTGAGCCTCGCCTGGCTCTTCCTGGTTCCGCTCTGGATCTTCTGCATCGCGCGCGACGTGCTCGACGCACCGGTAGCCGCGTCCTGTCTGGCCGGCGTCGGGGCCCTCACCTACGCGGGGCTGAACCTCCACGCCTTTGTCGCACCGGTCAGCAGCTACTGGATCTGCGTGGCGTCGGGGTCGCTGTTCCACAACGTCACGCAGCAGGCGAGCCTGGCGGTGGGCTTCGCCGGGCTCTACCTGGCGCTCCTCGACATGCGCCACCCGCGCGGACTTTTTGCTCTGGGCTGCCTGCTGGTCTCACTGAGCGCTCTCTACAAGCCCTCGCTGTTCAGCGTTGCAGCGCCAGCCATCGGCCTGGTTTCCCTGCTCCAGGGGCGCGTGGCCTGGCGGCGCGACGTGCTGCTGGGCTGGGTTGCGCTCGTCCTGCTGCCGGCCTTCTGGCTGATCTATCCGCGCCTGACCGGGACCGAGCCTCTCTCGGCCCCGGTCTCGGTCGACTTCCTCGGTGTGTTGCAGGTCCGGACGCGCGGCGTGCTTCCGTGGAGCACGACGACGGAGTTGAAACTGCTGCTCACCATCGCGCTGCTCGCCTACGCTCCACTGATCCTCCCCATCGCCGGTTGGGCCGCGCGAGTGCTGCGGGAGAGAAGCACACCGATGCCCGCCGGTTCTCGGCGCTCCAACCGGCCGGAGATCGCAGTCCTGCTCGTCGTCATCGCCCTGGGGCTGTTCGGCGGCTATGCCCTGGTGGAGTCGGGGCCGCGACGACCGCACGCAAACTTCTTGTGGGGAGCGGCGGTAGCCCACCTCTGCATGCTTCCGTTCGTGACGCGCGCGATTGCGCGGATCGAACTGCGCTGGCTGCGCATATCGGGGTGGCTCGTCTACGCGGCGAACCTGGCGAGCGGTGTCTGGAACCTGTGGGTGTACGCGTTCTTCGAGAAGTACATGTGACGGGCGCGCGACGCAGTGCATCACCCAGGCGCGAAAGCCAAGGAGACCGATTCTGCAGCGGGAGACTCAGTCCATATTGGGGACTTCATCCCGTCACCCGTCGCGAGCTGACAGAATGTCTAGCTATCGGAGGTCGCGGAAGCGCAGCTTGGACTTTCTGTCTACGGCGGCCAGGGCCGCGAGGCCGGCGCCGAGGAGCACGGCAACGTTTGGCTCCGGTATCGCTGTGAAATCCACGATCAGGCGCGGCCTCGCAGCAACCGGGCCATTGAAGCTCCCGAAACGCAGCGCGCGCGCGCCTTCCTCTTCCAGGCGCAGGACCCAGCCGAAGTTCTCACTCGGTGTGTCGAGCCAGCGCTGCACGTCCGCCACGAGTGCCGAATCCGACCACAGGAAACTGCCCTGGTTGACGACCCGCTGGCTGGCGCTCACCTCCGCGGCGAAATCGCCGCCCGGGCTCATCCACTGGCTGCCGCTGAAGAAGTTGTGGAGCCAGGTGGCGTCGCCGGCGGTAGCGTTCGCAAGAACGCCGCCTCCTTCGCCCTTGCCCGCATCCGACGTTCCCTCGCCCCAGTTCGCGAGCGCGCGGTGGACGTTGATCGTTCCGGCGCGGGAACGCGGCGTCGTCGATCGGAGCGCGAGACCGACGTCGTCGACCACCGCGCCGTCCGGGATACCGGAGAGATCGAAGAAGAGCAGTCCACGCAGAATCAAGTCGGGCTCGGTCGGCTTCTGGAGGCCGCTCGTACCGGCGAGCATGAATCGACCGGCGCCGTTGCTGTAGAGGCCGGAGACGTCTTCGTAGATCGTGGTGTCCCGGCCGCTCGTCAGCTCGATCTGGTCGGCTCGCACCGAGCTCGACAGGAACGCGAGGGCCATCCAAACGAGGGCCGTAGTGTTTTGTCGCATGCCCATTGCTGCCTTTCAGGAAGTGGCAGCGAACCGGCAGATGTGTGGTCTGGTACCCCCTCTGGAGCTGATTCTCGCGTGCGACCGCTGGCTGACAGATGCCCAAGACACGCGCGGAGCAGTCGGTCCGCGACGCTTAGCGACTTCTCTGCTGTTCCCGCGCTCCGATCACTCTCCGGCGTTCAGACTCGGAGCGAGTCGCCGTCCCCTCGGGTACGTCCGCCCGAGGTTTTGCAGCCGACTGCGAGCCCCCCGTGCGACAGCGTCCAGACCAGGTTCGTGATGGATATCCGGGAAGTCACTCGGCGTCGTATGGATTCAGAGGAAATCTAGCGGTCGGGATCGCGAGGGAGAAGCGTCAATGAAGGGATCGATGCTGGCTCCGATGGCTCTGGTGATCTCGACGGGGCCCGTAGGCGGGAAGTTCAAGCTGCGTTTTCGCGACGTCCCTCGAGTAGAGACTCTGTCAATTCGCGACCGGTGACGGGGCGAAGTCCCAATACGAGCTTCAGAAACGGGACACTAGTCGCATAGAGGCTGAACTCCATCGACGATGTCGAGCGTACCGGACGGACCGATCGGCCGGCTGGAACCCGCGGGTACGCTGCCGCCCGACGTTTCAATACGAACCCATTCCGCCTGTTTGTTGTAGCGCCCTCGAAAGAACAAGAAGTCTGTGCCTCCGACTTCCCCGTTACTGTCGAAGTCGACGGCTGGATGCCAGCCGGGGCTTCCGGGCCCTCCAGCATTGAACGCGTTTCGAAAAATGAGGAAATCGTTGCCGCCGACGAAATTGTTGTTGCTGTAGTCCGCATCGCACGCGTTGCCATACCCGTCAGTATCGGTGTCGGCGTTCGCCGGATCCGGTGACAACGGACAGTGATCGTCCAGATCGCAGTGACCATCGCGATCGATATCTTTTCCACCTGAACAATCGACGGGGCTGGTGTCGGAATCAAGCGCTTCCATTTCCGCTCTCAGCACATCGTAGTGGGAAAACTCGGTCGCGTTCAGTGACGAAGCTCCATCGGGACAGAAAAGATTCATCGACTCATCGAGCAGTCCGTTCGCGTCCGCCGGAAAGAACTCCTGATAGACTCCGTATCTCCGAACGAGCTTGTAGTCGGCGTTCCGAATCGCACGGTCAGATCGTTTTCGCGGAGCGTCACCATTCGGCGAGAACTTCTGCGAGAAGGCTTCTGTTCGCACAGACGTCGTGGTGTCGGTGAAGAAGGGAACGAGACTGATCGAGTCGACCCCGATTGGATCTGTGACATTCGCAAGCTCGGTTACTGTCGAAAAAACATCCAAAGCAGCCACGATCGAATCGACGGACTTGCCGGCCTCGGTGGTGATGTTGCGGTCGCTCCGGATCACCAGGGGAACGCGAACTCCGCCTTCGTAGATCGTCCCCTTGGCCTTGTTGGGGTCCTGATCGGGATCCACTGCGAAGCTCACGGTCCCGTTGTCCCCGATGAAAATGATCGTTGTATGCGAAATCTCTCCAGTCGCTGTCAGCGCGGAGACGATCCGTCCGATCTCGTGGTCCATCGCCTCCGCCATGGCCAGACCCTTTTCCCAGCCCGTTGGATCGTTTGGGTCGTCGAAGGTGGTCGCGAGAGAAGTGTAGGGCGGCGTCTGCGGATCAGGACCGTCGTGAAAGGTGGCGCCGGGCTTCGATAGATTCGAAGGCGGGATATGGAGCGGAGTGTGCTGTGCGTTGAAGCCGACCCACAGAAGCCAGGGCTCGGCGAGTTTTTTGGGACCGGGAGAGAGATACTCGATCGCATCCTCAGCCGTCACTCGCGTGGCGTAGTTCTTCGTGTTCTGCCCGACCGCAGTCGGCGTGCCGTCCACGACCTTCACCCAGCCATGTGACTCCGCCTGAAGATCGGGATCATGGAGATATCCGCCATAGTCGAAGGATTCGGCCGCTCGATTGGGAAAATTGAAGTTTCCGTGAAGACCAGCACTACTGTCGAATCCCGCTTGCAGGGGATGGTCCAGATCATCCTTTCCACCCAAGTGCCACTTTCCCACTGCCGCGGAACTATACGGATTTGCCCCCAGCTTCAGCGTCTGTGGTAGTGGCTCGTGGGTGGCGACATCGAGAGAGACCGCGCTTGAAGCCTTGATGAAGATTCCGATATCGAGACGGAACGGCCACTTGCCGGTCAGCGTGGCGGCTCTCATGGACGAGCAGACCGGCGTCGCCCACACCTGGTTGAATCGGATTCCAGCCGCAGCAAGTGCGTCGATGTTCGGTGTGTTGGGACCGTCGTGGGTTACATCGCTGTAGTACTCACCGTATACCTTCACCTTCTCGACACCGAGATCATCGGCAATGAGAATCAGAAAGTTCTCTTCAGGAGTCTGTGCCAGTCCCGAGGATGACAGCAGGAAACAAAGAAGAAACAAAGGGGTTGCAAGACTTCGACGCAAGACAAACACTTCGTACGCGGTTCCCTAGCCCGCATTGGGAATTTCATTATACACTGAATCGCGTACAACCCGCTACTCGCGAACTAGCTGCGATCCATGTCGCAGCCGATCTCGATGATCCTCCTACCCGAGCTGCGCACGATTGCTCAGGTAGTAGTTAATCCATATTATTAGATAGATCCGGGCACGGATCTCCGAGACGAAGAGATCAAAGGAGTAGGCTGCGCTGCACAGCGTGAAACCTCCATCGCCGTCGTCATGAATCGCGTCGTGAATACAAGCGATGGTGCGGCGGTTCTGTCCGATACTCCGCGCGCTCGCAATCGCGAACCCGGCCCGGGGGACCAGGAAGGGGGGAGTGGCTGGATCCGACCAGGTCATGATCCTCCGGCTCGATCTCCCTCCGCAGCGTCGAGGTCGGACGCGGGGCGTAGACAGGAAGTGCTCTGCTGATCGACTCACGGCGATGCACTCCCAGGATGAATTCAGCTCTCTCGACACCTCACGGATCGGACCGCCCGCTACCCGTTCTGACGGCACCTCCGACCCCGTTTCCGTCGGCGGGTCACGGGCGCCCGCTCCGGCAAGGGGGTATTTATCTGGTCCCGGGTCGATTGGGCCCGGGTGCAAGGAGCAGATCTCATGACGGTCTTCGAACGCGCATTTCCGACGACCCGCCGACGCGTGCTGCAGCTACTCGCGCTGCTGGGGCTCGGAGGAACCGGAATCGCCCGTACCACGAGCGCGCTGGCCGAGTCGGTAGGCCGGAGCGATGCGGTCTGGCCCGAGATGACCTACCGCACCCTGGGTCGGACGGGCTTTCGCGGCAGCCGGCTCGTCTTCGGCTGCGGGGCCGCGCTCATGTTCTGGGGAAAGGACGAACTCCTGAACGAGGCTTTCGACCACGGAGTGAACGTCTTCGACGTCGGAACGAGCAGCTACTACCGAAACGCCGAGGCGAACCTGGCGGGCTTCGCGAAGAAGCACCGCGACCGGATCTTCCTGATCTCCAAGGGGCGCGTCGACCTCGAGGTCGCACCGGGCGACGAGTTGACGAGCGCACAATGCGCAGCCGCCGCTCGCAACTGGACCGGCGCGCTCGACGCGAGCCTGTCGGACCTCGCGACCGATCACGTCGATGCCTATTACGTCATGGCAGCAAACAATGTCTCCCTGGTGCGCAGCGAGGAAATGCACGAGGCGTTTCTGGCCGCCCAAAGGGCCGGAAAGGTCGACCACTGGGGTGTGAGCACGCACGAGAACGCCGAGGCGGTTCTCGACGCCGCCGCCGCCACGGGATGGTATTCGCTCGCCCAGATCGCCATCACGCCGGCGGGCTGGTACGACTGGACCAGCAAGGGCATGCTCGCCGGCTCGAAGCCCATGACCGGGCTTCGCCCCACCCTCGACCGGGCGCGCGAAGCGGGCATCGGCCTGATCGGAATGAAGGCCGCCCGCCACCTCGCCGGCCGCTGGCTCGGATTCGGCCCGGACCGGCCCGCCGCCTTCGACGCATACTACGCGCCCGAGTTCCGCAAGGCCTCGCTCTCGCCCTTCCAGCGAAGCTACGCCTACGTGCTCGCCCACGGGCTCGACGCCGTGAATGCGGACAGCCAGTCGTTGGAGCATCTCCAAGAGAATTACATCGCAACGGCGACCTCGGAGAGCTATTTCGCGTAGGGCGACGGGCGCTCAGTGGCGATTGGAGATCAGTCGCGCCACCCGAACGCTTCCACCATCGCGTGGTAGATGTAGCTCTGCTCGCGCACCCCGTGGAACAACGCCGCACGCACACCGCCCGCATAGATGGGCACGTCTTCTCCGGCGTGGGTCTCCTGTGCCATCGGGACGGTGGACTCCTGGAGGTAGGTGGGGCTTTCGGTGTCGACTTCCGTGAGGTCGGGACGGCCCTGTTGGATTCCCTCGAAGCTGCATCCGAAGGGGGGGCGGCGGCTGCACGGTTGGTGGCCCCAGGTGTGGTGGCCTTCGGGCTGGTCCGCGGAGGCGCCCGTGTAGCCGGGGCCGTTGGCGTAGGACAACGTGGTGTAGGGGCGGCCCAGGGCGTCTACGCCTACCTGATCTTCGCCGTCGCCGAACCAGTTGACCCCCACGGATTTTCCGAGGATCGGGTTGCCGCGTTTCGCATAGCCCGAGATCGTGAGGGTGTGGCTGTGGTCCGCGGTGACCACGATGAGGGTGTTGGCGTGGTTGACCTTGTCGATGGCGACGCGTACGGCGTCGGACAGGGCGATGGTGTCGGTGAGGGCGCGCTCGGCGTTGGCGGCGTGATGGCCGTGGTCGATGCGGCCGGCTTCGACCATGAGGAAGAAACCTTCGGAGTCCTTTGCCAGGATATCGATGGCTTTGGAAGTGAGCTCCGCCAAGGACGGCTCGCCGGCCGGGTCGCCCTCGCGGTCCGTCTCCCACTTCATGTTGCCGGGCTCGAAGAGGCCGAGGAGGTGCTTCGTGGTGGCGACGTCGACGGCGGCAAACTGCTCGCGGTTCCAGACGTAGACGGAGCCTTCGCGCGCTTCGACCCATTCTTTTGTGAGGTCCCGGCCATCGAGGCGATTGCCGGGACGTCGGGGGTCTTCGGGATCTTCGGCGCCGCGGGGACGGAAGTGGCTGCGGCCGCCACCGAGAGCGACTTCGAGGCCGTCGCCGGGAAACTCGACGAGCTGCCGAGCGATGTCCGGAAATCCGGCCTCCTGAGCTTCTTTGGACATGCGCGAGTCGTCTTCCCAGAAGCGAAACGGTACGTGGGAGTAGCAGCCGGCCGGGGTGGCGTGGGTGATGGTGGCGGTGGACACGACGCCGGTGGCGAGGCCGCGGGCTTCGGCCTCCTCGAGAAGGGTGAGCACACGCGCACCCTCGACACTCGTGTGATCGCCGCGGACGACGCGATCGTCGACACCCAGGGTGCCGGTCAGCGTCTTCACGCCGGAAACCATGGCGGTCATCGTCGACGCCGAGTCGGAGATCTGGGCATCGGTGTTGTAGGTCTTCGACAGCGCGACGTACGGGAACGCTTCGAAGGACAAGAGGTTCTCTTCGCCCGTCTCGCCTCGGCGCTGGCCTTCGAGAATGCGCGCCGCTGTGACCGTGGCCACGCCCATGCCATCCCCCACGAAGAGGATGACGTTGGTGGCGGCCGGCTCGCCCTGAATGAAGCGCCGGGCATCGGCCGCGGCCTGGCGGCCGGCGGCGAACCAGGGGTTGGCTTCGCGCGGGTCGGCGGCGTCCTCGGCGGCGGCCGCACTGGCGATCGTCAGGACCAGCAGCATCGAGAGGGCGACGAGATTTCGGGATTGGTCGGGCATCGGGTCTCCGTATTCAGATCGCAGACAGGCGCACTACAGTACACACCTCGCGTTTCAATAGTCATACTGCTCCGCCACCCGGACCCGCTCGAACGCCTGCGCGCCGAGCCCGACCTCGTGGGCAGCGCCGTCGAGGAACTGCTGCGTTTCGACAGCCCCGTACAGGCCACGGTTCTCTTTGCGAACCTCTTCCAGCACCTCCCGAAGCTCGAACTCACATGCGGGACCGGCGAGGTTCGCTGGCGCCCCAATCCCATTCTCCGCGGGCTCGAGTCGCTACCCGTTCGCGCGTAGCTCGAGGCGGAACAGGTGCACGGTGCCGTGTGCCTCGCCGAGGCTGAAGCCCGCCGGGTGGCCGTGCGCTTCGAAGTCCTCGCGGATGCGCTCCGCGACGCTCCTCGCCCCCGAAACGGTTCCGCGCAGCAACAGCCAGGCGCCCCCGCGTTCGACCACGAGCTCGCGCTGTGCGGGGCGGAGCTTCGCGGCATCGGCAGCGCGCAGCGGCGAGAGGTCGCGTCCCGGCGGCTCGATGGGGTAGAGCCCGGTCGCGGGCAGCAGCGCGTACTGGTAGAGGAGCGTGTTCTCGGCGGCGTCGCGATCCGTGAGGTCGTTCGTCTCGAGCAGGCCTGAACGCACGAACACGGGAAGGCCGCGGTCCTTGGCATCTTCGGAGATCCGCGCGATCGCCTCGCGCCAGCCCTCGGACACGCGCGAAGGTTCCGCGCCAACGGCGACCGCGGTACCGGCGAGCGCGACGCCAAGCGCAAGGCGCGCGCGGACGTCGACGAGCGCCCCGCAGAACAGAGCCGCCAGAACGATGGGCGCTGCGGCCGACACGATCACGTAGCGGGGCTCGAGCAGGGGAGCGACTTCGAGCATCGTGAGAAGCCACGCGAGCACGAGTGGCACGGCGAACCACACCACACACCAGGCGACACGCTCGCCGTCGACCGAACTCACCCAGCGCGCACCGCGCATGCTGCGCGCCGTCGCCCACGCGAGGACGGCGAGTCCCGCGCACAGCAGTGCAGAGCGTTCGAGCACGAGTTGCGAGAGGACCGAGCCGACGTCGCGGGGCTGCGCGGCGCGCGCAAACTCACCGCCCCGCGCCGCGATCTCCATCAGCTGAGGCACCGCCCCGAGGCAGAGCACGGCCGTGGCGAGCCCGCTCAGGACGATCGTCCTGCTCGGGCGCCTTACGGCAAAGATCGCCTCCGCGATCAGCAGTAACGCCGTGCTGTAGTGGAGGTAGAAGAGCAACGCCGACAACAGCACGGCGACCCCGGCGAGCCGGGCGTCCGAGCGCTGGAGATCCGGCCGCCCGGGGAACACGAGCCGCACGAAGCACGCGACCTGCGCGATCCCCACCAGCTGCAGCGTCGCATAGGCGCGCGCATCCGCGGCGTAGAAGATGAAGTGCCGATCCGCGGCGGCGAGAAAGGCCGCCAGAAGCGCCGCGACCTGCGACCCCGTCCACCGCCACACCAACCCGTACAGGGCCACCAGTACCGCGAGCCCCGCCAGAAAGGAAGGGGCTCGCAGGGTGACCTCGCTGGGGCCGGCGAGCTGCGTCGACCAGCGCGGCAGGACGAACCACGCTGGACTCACATTCGCGATCGCCGCCCGCTCGCGCATCTCCCCGAGCGATCCCGAGATCGTCCAGCTCGTGTGCAGCTCGTCGAGCCACAGCCCCTCGAACAGGCGCTCCCAGCGAAGCCCCGCGGCCACGAGCACGATGGCGATCAGAACCGCTGTCGAAGCCGCCGTCGAGCCGGCGGAGGTATTCGAAGAGCCGGGAGCGCGCACCGGCCGGAGTGTACTCGTTGCCGCGCTCGCTCCACCCCGTAGACTCCCGCGATGGCCGGCGGCTCGCAGCGCACGCGCAACCTCGTCGCAATCGGCCTGAACGGCCTGTTCGTCGTCGCCTCGACGCTCTTCGGCCTCGCTGTCCTCGAAGCGGTCATCCGCGTCTGGCAGGGAACCGGGTCGCGCCTGCCCGCCGTCGCCGAGCAGCTGCGGATGCCCTACCCCGCAGCCCACGACCCGCTCCTCGGCTACATCCCGCAACCCAACTCGCTGAGCCTCGAGAACTACTGGGACAACCGCGTCACCGTCACGGCCGATGGCACGCGCAGCAACGGCAACGACAGCAGACCCAAGGGCCCACCGATTCTCGCCGTCGGCGACTCCTTCACCTTCGGCGACGAAGTCGACGACCACGAGACCTGGCCCGCGCACCTCGAGCGTCTCACCGGTCGCCGCGTCAACAACGCCGGCGTCTTCGGCTACGGCTTCGACCAGATGGTGCTGCGCGCCGAGCAACTCCTCGAGCGCCTCGATCCCGCCCCCGAGCTTCTGATCGTGAGCCTGATCACCGACGACGTGAAGCGCTGCGAGTTCAGCTATCGCTACGCGTGGAAGCCCTACTTCGAGATCGACCACGGCGCGCTCACGCTGCGCAACGTCCCCGTTCCCACCCCCGACGCACAGCTGCCCTTCGAGCCCCCGTGGCAACGCTGGGCTCGCATGAGTTTCCTCGTCGATCTGGTCATGACGCGCCTCCACCCCGACGGCTGGCTGCTCCCGCAATCGGTACGCGTCCACGAACAGGGCATCGAGGTGTCGGAGCTGCTGGTCGACCGGCTGCGCGATCGTTTCCCGGATCTCGCGATGCTGTTCGTCCTCCAGTGGGATCCGAACCGCGCCGACCAGGCGGCCTTGCCCGCCCTCGCGCGCGCGAAACGGCGCGGCATCCCGACGCTTCGCATGAAGCCGATCCTGCGCAGCGTCATCGGCTTCGACGACGACCGCATTGGCGAGCTCTTCTTCGTGCAGGGTGGACCCGGCGGTGTGAAGACCCGACACATGCACGACGCGGGGAACCTGGTGGTCGCGAAGCTCATCGCGGAGCGATTGCGCGAAATCGGTCGCTAGCGCTGCGCTCTACCCACCAGCCCTCGACCCGCGCCAGCGAGTGAGCTTCATGCAGCGCGCCGGGCGCACGGCCTGGAATCACTCGAATGGATGAATCATCCGAGTCCAAGCTGCGGGAGTTCGCCCTCCGCGATCATCGTGAGGCTCCCCGTCCCCTCCCCGTCGAGACCCCCGCCGCGAATCGAGACGCGGACGGGCTGGATGCGGTGGATCGGCCGGAGCGTCTCCCCGTTCGCCCGAACCACCTCGGCGGGATGGCTCACGTCCCACACGTCGTGCTCGACGTGCGCGTCGCCGCGCCAGATGCCGAGGCCGCGGCCGTCCGCGTAGCCACCGCTGTAGCCGAGGCCCTGCATGTCGATCGCCAGACCGAGGGCCTCGGTCTCGATCGCCACCGCGGTGCCATCGGGGAGCCTGGCGTCGAAGCTGGCGCTGGTGAAGCGGCGGGGGCGAGCGTCGTCGCAGAAGCTGACGCGCAGCGTCGCTTCCGGGAGGTGGACGAAGTCTTCGGCGGGGCGCTCGCGGCTCGTAATTTCGGCGGTGAAGTAGTTGGGTCGGCCCGCAAATTGCGCGAGCTGCACGTGACCGCCGTGGGTCTTGGTCGAGAAGAACAAGAACGCAAAGAGCGTCCCGGCGCTCGGCGCGCGCGCCGGACCCGTCTCGGGCTCGGAAATCCCCATGTTCTCGCGCACGCCCCAGGAGTGGTCGCGGGTCGCCCACCAGTGATCGACGCTCACCCGCTCGCCAGCAAGCTCGAGCCAGCCGTTGCACTCGCCGATCTGATCGAAGCGCCGCGATTCCTCGACCACGCGGCCGCGCACGCGCGTGAAGCGCGGCAGCTCCTCCTGCGGGGGCAGCACGCCCGTCCACTCGAGCTCTCCCGCGACGTCGTGGTCGCCGGGCTCGACGACCAGGCGGAAGCGCTCGAGGGGCTCGACGACCTCGACGCGCAGCGGCCCGCACGCCGTCTCGTAGCGCGGACGCAGCGAGCGCGATGCGCGCACGTTGTGCTGACGCCCGCTGGCCGCGCGGATGGCCACGAAGCCGCCATCCATGACGTTCATGTTCTGGTACGCACCGAGCGTGAGCTGCAGCGTCCCCGAGCCCGCCGGATCGGTGGACGCAAACCAGAAGCGGTCGAAGAAGCGTGGATCGCTCGTGGCCACGTGGTCGAACGTGGTGGGAAGCTGGTGCCAGAGGGTGTCGTCCATCGGTGTCAGCACGGCTCGCGTCTCCTGTTCACTTTTCCACGGCGCCGCCGGGGTGGAGAACTCGAATATACTCGTCCTGTGCCCGTCACCGACGAAGAAGTCGCCCCCGAGATCGACCTCCGCGAACCCCTCGAAGCCTGGCTCGCCGCCCGCATGCCCGACGCGCGCGACGTCCACGTCGAAGGCCTGAGGAAGCCCGGAGCCGGAGAATCGAGCGACACCCAGCTCTTCGAGCTCTCCACGACCGACGCCACGACCGGCGAATCCCGAACGATCGCCGCGGTGCTCCGCTGCGCACCCCGCAAGGCCGGTCCCTTCCCGGACTATGACCTCGGCATGCAGTTCCGGGTCATGCGCGGCCTGGGACGCCACACCGACGTACCGGTGCCGGAGGCGCTGTGGCTCGAGGAAGACCCGTCGCCCCTCGGCGTCCCCTTTCTGGTGATGCGCGCCGTCGATGGCGGCGCGCCGCTCGACTTCCCCTCCTACCAGAACGCCGAGAACGACGACCTCTACGTTCGAGCGACGCCCGAGACCCGCGCCCACATGTGGGAGCGGACCGTCGACGCCATCGCGCGCCTCCACGCCGCCGACTGGACGAAGCTCGGTCTCGGCGCCATCGACGGCGGCCGCCCGGGCGACGATCCCGCCCTCGCCGCGCTGCGCTACTGGCGCCACTACCTCGACCACTTCATCAAGGGTGACCCGAGCGAGCACGTGCCCGTGTTCGACGAAGCCCTCGAATGGCTCGAAGCGAATCGTCCCGAGCCCGAACGCATCGCGCTCTGCTGGGGCGACGCCAAGCTCGGCAACGTCCTCTACGAGCCGACACAGCACGACGTTGCGGCCCTCCTCGACTGGGAGATGGCGAGCATCGGCGACCCGGAGATGGACCTTCCCTCGCTCCACCTCTCGGACCTGCGCGCACAGGAAGGCGCCGGCGGGGTCGCCCTCGAGGGCACGCCGACGGCTGAAGAGCTCGTCGTCATGTACGAAGAGGCGAGCGGTCGGCCGTACCGCAACTTCCACTACCAGCTCGTCTTCGCGACCTGCTGGCGCGGCTCCGTACAGATCGCCGTGATGCGCCAGATGAAGGCCCGCGGCGCCGACATCCCCGACGAGATGTTCGTGAAGAACTTTCCGACGCTGAAGCTCTGCGAGCTTCTCGAGCTGCCCGTTCCCGGTTCGGTCTGAGCTTCGGCCGCCTTCGCCGCGCTACGTGAGCGTGAGCATCTCGTGCGCGCCGGCCGTGCGCTCGCCGATCTGGATGCCGAGGGGGCACGCTGCCGTACACGGCGCACTGCAGGAAGCGCACGCCGAGGCGTTCACCTCGAGCTTCGAGTAGAGGCGCATCGCCTCCTTCTCGTCGCGATAGTCCTCGAAGTACATCCGGTGGCGCAGCACGTCGTTGATTGGCACGCCTTCCGGGCAGCTCGAGAGGCAGGCTCCGCAGTGTGGGGCGCAGTGCGTACCGGCGATCTGCTCGTCGTAGCCCTCGAGGATCGCGAGGTCTTCGCGCGTCATTGGATTGAGGGACCCGCCGCTGGCGCGCAGGTACTCGTCGACGTGCTGGTACTCGAAGAACGAGATGATCGCAGCCGAGACGTCGGCGTTCGAGAGCACCCAGCGCAGTGCCGCCTGGCTGTAGCTCGAGGCCTCGTTGCGGAAGCCCGCGAGGCCGTCGTGCTTCGCCCCCTTGAGGGTCTTCATCGCCACCACGCCCATGTCCTGTTCGCTGCGAGCACGCTTGATGAGGTCGCCGAGCTGGGGCCAGATCCCGTGGTGGTACGCGAGCATCATGACGTCGAAGCGCCCGGAGTCGATGGCGGCTTTCACCACCTCCACGAGGTTCGGCGTGTGGGTCGAGAAGCCGATGAAGCGGAGCTTGCCCTCTTCGCGCAGGCGGTCGGCGGCTTCGTGGAGGTTCGGATCCATGATGCGTTCGACGGTGTCGCACGCGTGCACGTGGGCGAGGTCCGCGTAATCGGTGCGCAGGCGCCGGAGGCTGTCTTCGATGACCTTCTTGTAGTCGGCGACGGAGCTGCCGGCGTCGAGGTGCCCCCACGGCGTACAGAATTTCGTGGCGATGAAGACCTTGTCGCGCACGCCCTCGATGGCGTCGGCCACGACGGCTTCGCTGCCGGTGGACGAGTAGTCGGGCGAGGTGTCGACGTAGGTGACACCGCGGTCGATGGCGCGGCGCACGATCTCGGTGCCCTTCGTCTCTCCGGCTACCCGCCCGACGCGACCCGAGCCCACCACGATGTCCGAGATCACCCAGCCGGTGCGGCCGAGACGCCGGTAGCCCTGCACGCGAGCTCCCTTCCACGCGTCCGGGTACTCGGGGTGGGTTTTCTGGGCGTCGACACCGATACCCCTCCCGGAGCCGTTCCAGCCGTCGTGACTCTCGCCGACGCCAAAGAAACCGCGCAGGGCGCCCGCCCCTCCCGCCAGAGCGGTCGCACCGATGGCCGACAGCGCCGCCACCACCCGGCGCCGCCCGGCGCTCACGCCGTGGGCCTTCTGCGCGCGATTCGCGCTGCGGGCTGCGAAGTACATCACGGCCACCAAAATGACGAGCAGCCATAGGCCGCCCATGACCGCGCCGTGGATCTGGATGCCGACGGCGCCAAACACCTCACGCCCGATCTCTCCGAGCGGCCACGCCGACCAGTCGAGACCCACCGGAAGGGTGGCGAAAAGGTGCCCGACGACGAAGTACCCGAGGACGGCGAGACCGACGAGCCAGGCGACGAAACGGGCGCTTCGATTCACGTGATCCTCTTCAGGGTGCCGATGCTTGCATCGCCT
>JABSQW010000435.1 GCA_013215605.1 Myxococcales bacterium | reverse complement strand
GGGCCCGCCGTTGTTGGGGTCACCGCTGGAGAAGGTGAGCTGGAGCGCGCTCGAGGCCGGCAGCAGGAAATTCAACTCGTTGAGATCTTCCAGGCTGACCTGCGCCAGCGTCGTGTCGCCGGCTTCGTTGAGTGGAATGGGCACGGTGCTGCCATCGGGAAGCTGCTCGTAGAAGGTGACGTTGTAGAGGATGACCGAGCTCGGATCGTCGCACAGGCCGCAGGTGAAGGTGAACTCGATCTGCCAGATTTCCACGGGCGTCTCTTCGTCATCCCAGCTACCGGCCAGCAGTGGGAGTGAGAGCGCGTCGAGGGCGCTCGGGTGGTAGCCGAGTGCGAAGTGGAGGAAGTGGAAGAGGGGGTTGTGGGTGCCGGCCGTGGGCTGTCCGCTGCCGTCGCACACCGGCGGCTCGACCACGGCACAGCCCGCCTCCTCGCAGTCGGTGAAGTGGAGGGCTCGATCCGGGACGTAGTCCATCACGGCTATGTTAGTGAGCGGCGTTGTACAGGACGCTGCATCCGTGGTGAGGATGTGCCGGAGTCCGTAGAGGTGCCCCAGCTCGTGGGCGAGCTTCTCGACCAGCCGCCCAGACTCCACGAGGTCTTGGGCGGTCACCAGGACGGCTCCGCGCCTGCTCCCGCAGCTGCGCGCGAAACGCTCGACGCCATCCCAGGCAATGCCGTCCAGGGGCCCGAAGTCGATGTCCGGATCCGGGTCGGTGGGCAGCTGCGCGCGGTCGCTCAGGTAAAGGGCGGCGGCGCTCCCCGGGCCCAGGGCCGGGACACACTCTGCAGCCGACGGCCCGAAGCAGTTCTCGACCGTCACATAGTTTTCGCTGATTGGAAGTCCCATGGGCCGGAAGTTGAGCAGAACCTCGAGATCGTCGGCCAGTTCATTCATCAGCGCCCCGGAGACCTCCTCACTCGCTAAGCCAGGCAGTTGGTGCCCGTTGCTCCCGTTCAGCTCTGCGAGCTCCCGGCGCAGGTAGCGGTGCCGGCCCAGCGGCCCCCGCTGGTGGTCGAGCGCGAAGGGGGTGTCCACGTCCCAGACCAGCACCACCCGCAGCTCCTTGACCCGGCAGTTGTCGGCGTCCAGGGGGCCTTGGTCGTTCGCGTCGGGGATGCCGTCGCCGTCGTCATCCGGGTCGGCGTTGTTGCCGATGCCGTCGGCATCCGTGTCGAGCCACTCGGTGGGGTCATCGGGGAAGGCGTCGACAGCGTCCTGGTAGCCGTCCTCGTCGCGGTCGAGGGGGTCGGTTCCGGCTGCGAATTCGTCGGCATTCGTCACACCATCGCCGTCGCTGTCGACGTTCGCGTCGGCGCTCGAGAGGGGATCGAGGCCGTACTGCAGTTCCCACGCGTCCGGCATCGTGTCGCCGTCGATGTCCACCGAGATGGCGATGAAGATGTCCCGATCCGTTCCCGCCGTTCCGTTCAGGTCCTCGCGCGAGTGCCACACGGCGAGCCAATGGCCCCCTCCGTCCGTGGTGACCTGCGGCCATTCGTCCCATCCCGAATCACTGGTCCCGTTGTTGTTCAGCAGCGCGGGGGCCGTCCAGCTGCCGCCGTCGTCCGCAGACGTGGCGACGAAGAGGTCGTAATCCGTCCCCGCCGTTCCATTCAGGTTCTCGCTCGAGTTCCACACGGCGACCCAATTCCCCACTCCGTCCGTGGTGATCTGTGGATAAACGTCGAATCCCAAATCACCGGCCCCGTTGCTGTTCAACAGCGCGGGGGCCGTCCAGCTGCCGCCGTTGTCCGCAGACGTGGCGACGAAGAGGTCGAAATCCGTCCCCGCCGTTCC
>JABSQW010000434.1 GCA_013215605.1 Myxococcales bacterium | reverse complement strand
GTCCGGAGGCAGACTCATGAAAGTGCTTCGCGATCGCGTGGCCGTGGTGACGGGCGCGGGGAGCGGCATCGGGCGCGCCACCGTGGAGCGGCTCGCGCGCGAGGGGTGTTCGCTGGCGCTGGTCGACATCGACGCGGAGCGACTCATCGAGACGAGCAAGGCCCTCGAGGCGACGGAGGTGAAGGTGACGCTTCACACGGCCGACGTGGCCGACCCGACGCGCATGGCGGCGCTCCCCGCCGAAGTCGTGGCGCAACACGGCGCCGTACACATCGTGGTCAACAATGCCGGCGTGTCGGTGCTCAAGACGTTCGAACAGCACACCCTCGACGATTTCCAGTGGCTCGTGGGCATCAACTTCTGGGGCGTGATCCACGGCTGTAAGTTCTTTCTCCCGGAGCTTCTGAAGGCCGATGAGGCCCACATCGTGAACGTTTCGAGCATGTTCGGTTTCATTGGCGTGCCCGGGCAGAGCAGCTACTGCGCGACGAAGTTCGCGGTTCGCGGCTTCAGCGAGTCACTGTGGGCGGAGCTCGCCGCGACGAATATCGGTGTCACGAGCATTCACCCCGGCGGCATCGCGACCAACATCGACAAGACTGTCCGGGTGATGGAGGAGGCCGCTCGCGAGAATTTGACGAAGATGTTCGAGCAGTATGGCCACCCGCCGGACGACGTCGCGAAGGCGATCCTTCTGGGCATCCGGAAGCGGAAGCTGCGCGTGATCGTTGGTCGAGAGGCGTTCGCGGTCGAGTGGCTGAAGCGACTGATGCCGGTGTCGGTGCACCGGTTGGCGAAGCGGATGAATCCCTTGACCTCGGTTTGACGAGCGATGCACCCCCTCGGAACCTCCCGACGGGGTGCGGCGCCTCAACGAGTTCGGTCCGGTACGTCCGGCTGGCGCTCTTCGATCATCTCGAGCCGGATGCCGTCCGGGTCGCCGAGGAAGTACATGCGGACGGGCGTCGCGAGGTCGTCGAAATCGTAGATGGGTGTGGGCTTCAGTCCGCGATTCTCCGCCTCGGTGCGGGACTTCTCGATGTCGGGGACGTGGAACGCCAGTCCCCCGATCCCGAGTGACGTCTGAGGATCCACCGCCACCGCTGGCCGCTCGCGCGGAACGTCGAGCATCTCGATGGTGTGCAATCGGATGCCCGAGTAACGAATGAACGTGTCGCGGATCTTCACCCCCGTGCGCCCGAAGATCGCGTCGAGTGCCGGGGCTTCGAGTTCCTCGTCGGACTCGAGCTCGGCGCCGAGGCCCTTCACCCAGAAGGCGAGGGTCGCTTCGGTATCCACCACTCGGACGATCAGGTGGCTCATTTCGAGGTTCTCGTTCGCAATCATTGCTGTCTCCGAGGGGTTTGGCAGCCATTGTACGGCCTCTGCCGAGCCGATGGGTCGTGGTAGGCTGCGCCGTACCCCCGGAGGATCTGCGCATGACGATCAACAGTGGCAGCACCCAGGACCGACAGGACTTCCACGATCTCGCACTGGGCTACGCCCAGGCTGCCGACCGGCGCGACTACGAGGCATTTCGCGAACTCTTCGTCGAGGACGGCATCGTAGGCGTGCACTACGGAGACCCCGGCAGCGTCGCGCCCGAATTCGAGATGAAGGGGATCGATCCGATCGTGAAGGGGATGCGCGGCCTCGAGCAGTACAGCCGGACGATGCACGTGGTCTCGAACCAGTACGTCGACGTCGAGGGCGACCGGGCCACTGGCGAGACCTATTGCGTCGCCCACCACATCCACGAGAAGCAAGGCGTCGAGTGGGTCTACGTGATGCATATCCGTTACCAGGACCGGTACACGAGGCCAAGCGGCCCGTGGCGATTTTCCGAGCGGCGCCTGTGGGTGGAGTTCACGACCGACCGGCCCCTCGAGCACGCCTGATCCGCAGACTCGCCGACCCTGGCGGATCGGCGCGCGTGCCACAGGGGGATGGAGGGCGTAAACTCCAGGAGACCGATCCCAGGCACCGGGCGTCCATCCGGCTCCATCCGAACCACGAGGTGACGGCATGTTCGACTTGAAGATCACCGGCGGTACGATCGTCGACGGCACAGGCGCTCCCCCGTTTACCGGTGACGTGGCCATTGCGGATGGCAAGGTCGTCGCGATCGGCACGAGCGTCGAGGGTGACGCGCAGCGGACGATCGACGCCACGGGCAAGCTCGTCACACCGGGATTCGTGGACATCCACACCCACTACGACGGACAGGTCACGTGGGACGCGACGCTCGAGCCGTCGTCCGGTCACGGAGTCACCACGGTGGTGATGGGCAACTGCGGTGTCGGCTTTGCGCCGGTGAAGCCGGGCAAAGAGGAGTGGCTCATCCAGCTGATGGAGGGCGTCGAAGACATCCCCGGCACCGCGCTCTCGGAAGGCATGAACTGGGCGTGGGAGTCGTTCCCCGAATACCTCGACGCGCTCGAAGAGCGCCGGACGTCGATCGATTTCGGCGCCCAGATCGCGCACGGCCCCGTCCGCGCCTACGTCATGGGCGAGCGTGGCGCCCGGAACGAACCCGCCACGCCGGAGGACATCGCGCGGATGCGCGCGCTCGTGCGCGAGGCCATCGAGGCCGGCGCCCTCGGCGTGAGCACGAGCCGGGTGCTCGGTCACCGGGCGATGGACGGCGAGCCGGTGCCCGGAACGTTCGCTGCGGAGGACGAGCTCTACGGCCTCGGCTACGCGCTGAAGGACGCGGGTGCCGGTGTATTCGAGCTGGCACCGGCGGGCGCGGACGGCCAGGGCCTCGTCGACGCCCGGAAGGAGGTCGATTGGATGCGGCGGCTGTCCGCCGAGATCGGTCGGCCCATGACGTTCGCTCTGCTGCAGAACGAAGCCGAGCCGGAGCTCTGGCGGGAGCTCATGAGCGAGTCGATGGCAGCCGCGGATGAGGGCGCGCGTCTCTATCCGCAGATCGCGGCGCGGCCCTTCGGCCTGATGATCGGATTGCAGACCCACCACGCGTTCGCGAAGCGACCGACGTTCGTGGCGTTGAAGGAACGAACGGGCTCGCTCGCCGCGCTTACCGCCGAGCTCCGCAAGCCCGAAGTGAAGGCCGCGATCCTCGCCGAGGAGGACCTGCCGCCGGACAGCTCGAACATCTTCGACGGGATGACCGGCGTGGTGCGCCTGATGCTCGACAAGCTCTACGTGATCGGCGACCCGCCGGACTACGAGCCCACCGCCGACCAGACCGTGGCCGCCATCGCGAAGGCTCGGGGCGCCGATCCTCTCGACACCGTCTATGACCTCTTCATCGAAGACGACGGCCAGGCCATGATGATGATGCCGCTGTTCAACTACCACGACGGCAACCACGACGTCATCCGGGAGCAGCTCACACATCCGTTTGCCGTCTCCGGTCTCTCCGATGGGGGAGCGCACTGCGGAATGATCTGCGACGCGTCGATCCCGACCTTCATGCTCACGCACTGGGCACGCGATCGGGAGCGGGGTGAGAAATTCGACCTCGAGTGGATCGTGAAGAAGCAGAGCAAGGACACAGCGGATCTCTTCGGGCTCGGCGACCGCGGCACGCTCGAGGTGGGCAAGAAGGGCGATGCCAACGTGATCGACTTCGAGAATCTCGCGCTGCGATCGGCACGCATGATCCACGACCTGCCGGCGGGTGGTCGGCGTCTCCTGCAGGAGGCCGAGGGCTACGCGTACACGATCGTTTCGGGCGAGGTCACGCGCGAGAACGGCAAGGACACCGGCGCGCGGCCGGGTCGCCTGATTCGCGGTACGAGGTAGATCGCGCCCCGGCGAGGGGCGAGCCCGAAGACCGCTCGGCACCGCGAACGACGTTGAGAGCGTCAGCTGCCACGTGGGCGAGCTGCGGGCCCAGATCAACGCAACGCTCCGGCTGTCGCTCAGCGCGTTCGACGTCACCGTGCGAACTCTTCCGTGACGAAGCGCATCGTGCAGGGGAGCGGGAGCAGAGTCGGACCCCGTGCTTCCACTTGCTCGGAAATCGCGGAAATGGGAGATTCGGGATCGAGTAGAGTGACTCCTGGGCCGAGAATTGCGCGCAGAGGAGACGACATGAGCGGCGAAGCGCAGACCTCCGGGCGGGCTGCCCTCGACGGCATTCGCGTGCTCGACCTCGCGACCCCGCTCGGGGAGGCGACGGGCCGCGTCTTCGCAGACCTCGGCGCCGAGGTGATCAAGGTCGAGCCGCCGTCGGGCTGCGAGTCGCGTTTCGCGCCGCCGTTCGCAAAGGGAGGCGAAGGGGATCCGGAGGGCTCGCTCTTCTGGCGGGTCTGGGGTCTCGGCAAGAAGAGCGTCGTGCTCGACCTGCAGGAACCGGCAGACCGCGACCGCTTCATCGAGCTCGTCCGGGGTGCAGACCTCCTCGTCGAGTCGTTCGTGCCGGGCGTGATGGACGAGCTGGGTCTGGGTGTTGCCGCGATGCGCGCCGAGAACCCGGCGCTCCTCTACGTCTCGGTCACACCCTTCGGGCAGACCGGCCCGTACGCGAAGCATCCCGCGACCGATCTCACGCTTTCGGCGGCCGGCGGTCTGCTCAACATGCAGGGCGACGGCGATCGCCCACCGATTCCGGTCGGCTTTCCCGAGACCGCGCACCTCGGTGCGGTGCAGGCTGCGGCCGACGCCATCATGGCGCTCTACTCGCGCAATCGCAGCGGCTCGGGACAACACCTCGACTCTTCGATCCAGGCCGCTGTGCTGTGGTCGCTCATGTACGTGACTGACTACGCGGCACTCGATCAGGACCCGCCCGGCACCGGAGCGGATCGAATGCACCGCACCGGCAAGCAGGAAATCGCACCGGGCCTCGTGCTGCCCATCATCGAGTCCTGCAAGGATGGCTTCGTCGCCATGACCCTCGTGCTCGGTGCCCAGGGTGCCTTCGGGTTCAACGCGGTGATGAACTGGATCGGCGAGCAGGGGGGTCTCGACGCCGACCTGATGGAGATCGACTGGATGACCTGGATCGAGCAGATCCAGGAGGGGAAGCTGGCCATCGACACCGCAAAGCGTGGCGTCGACCAGTTTCTCGCGCACTTGCAAGTGATGACGAAGGCGGAGATTCAACAGCAGGCGGTCGCGCAGAAGTGGCTGATCGCCCCGATCAACCTCGCGCCCGATCTGCTCTCCGATCCCCAGCTGCGCGACCGCGAATTCTGGGTGGACGTCGCGGGTGACACGCTGCCCGGTCCTTTTGCGAAG
>JABSQW010000433.1 GCA_013215605.1 Myxococcales bacterium | reverse complement strand
TCCCCCGACGGCCGTCGGCTCTTCGCCGTGAACACGCCCGATGGTCGGCTCGAAGTGTTCCTCCTGACCGGGTCCTGGCTCAGGCATGAGGCGTCGATCCCGGTCGGCATGGAGCCGGTTGCAGTCGCCGCCCGCGACGATCGCGAAGTCTGGGTGGTGAACCACCTCTCCGACAGTGTCAGCGTCGTCGACCTGGCAGCGATGCCACCTCGGGTAGTCCGCACGCTCCTGGTGGGGGACGAGCCGAACGACATCGTCTTTGCGGGTCCTGATCGACAACGAGCCTTCATCACGACGGCGCACCGCGGGCAGAACAGCCCCTTCGGTGTTGCCGAGGCGACGGTGTCGGGCATCGGGCGCGCCGACGTCTGGGTATTCGACGCTCGAGATCTCGGTGTGGCTCTCGGCGGCGAGCCCGAGCAGATCGTGACCCTGTTCGGGGACAAGCCGAGAGCTCTGGCCGTGAGCCCCGACGGCTCCCGCGTCTACGCGGCCATCTTTCACTCCGGCAACAAGACGACCACGCTCAGTAAGTTCAATGTTTGTCCCGATGGCGCCTCGGCACCCCCCTGCGAGAGTCTGGGGGTGACCTTTCCGGGCGGTGTGCCGGCGCCCAACGAGAACGTCGAGGGTATCCCCGGGCCCAGGACCGGCCTCATCGTCCGCTACGAGGAAGACCTCGCGGAGTGGCGGGATGAGCTGGGACGGAATTGGAACGACGTCGTCCGCTTCGACCTGCCGGACTTGGACATCTTCGAGATCGATGCCGCCGCAAACCCGCCTGTCCAACTCGGCGCCGTCGCGGGGGTGGGGACGATCCTCTTCAACATGGCAGTGAATCCGGTGACGGGCCGGATCTACGCGTCCAACACGGAGGCCCACAACGAGGTGCGCTTCGAAGGTCCGGGAATCCTCGCTGCGACGGTGAAACCCCCGGGCGAGCCCGCTTCGGTGCGCGGGCGCCTGCATCTGGCCCGTATCGCTGTTCTTGAACGCGACAGCCTCGCGCTGCGCCACCGACACCTGAACAAGCACATCGACTACGAACTCGCGCCCCAACCAGCCGACGCGAAGGAGAACAGCCTCGCGATTCCAGTCGGGATGCAGGTCACGAGTGATGGGAATACGCTCTACGTGGCTGCCTTCGGGTCCGGGAAGATCGGCGTATTCGACACCGCTCGGCTCGAGTCCGATGTCTTCGTTCCCGACGCAGCGCATCACATAGAACTGGGCGGAGGGGGGCCGAGTGGCCTGGCTCTCGACGAGCTGCGCCAGCGCCTGTACGTGCTGACTCGCTTCGACAACTCGATCACCGTCGTCGATATCGCCGCCCGAGAGACGGTCGGTCGCGTTCCGTTGCACAATTCGGAGCCGCGTAGCGTCTTGGAGGGAAGGCCGTTCCTCTACGACGCTCGCCTGACGTCCAGCAACGGCGAAGCGTCCTGCGCCAGTTGTCACGTGTTCGGGGACATGGACGATCTGGCCTGGGACCTTGGGAATCCCGATGCGTTCCAGGAACCCGACCCCAATCCGCAGGTCTTCGAGAATCCGTCCTCTCGTTCGTTCCACCCTCTCAAGGGGCCGATGACGACCCAGAGCCTGCGCGGCCTCGCGAACCATGGAACGATGCACTGGCGCGGAGACCGGACCGGCAGCGAGGTCGACGCCTTCAACGCGTTCAACGTGGCCTTCGGCGGCTTGGTCGGTCGGGACGAGGGGCCGCTGACCGAGACCCAGATGCAGGCGTTCACCGATTTCGCGCTCCAGATCACCTATCCACCGAATCCGCTACGAAGGCTCGACAACTCTCGTCGCGCAGATGAGGAGCGTGGCCTACAGACCTTCTTCACCCAGAGCGACACCGTGGGCTTGACGCCTCCGGGTACGACGTGCAACGACTGTCACACGATCGATCCCCAAGCTGGATTCTTCGGGACCTCGGGACTCAGCTTTGGAGAATTCAAAATTCCCCACTTCCGGAATCTCTACCAGAAGATCGGGATGTTCGGGAAGTTGAGTGCAATTTTCAATCCTGTCCCGAGTCGACACATGGGGAACCAGATCCGAGGATTCGGGTTCACCCACGACGGCGGTGTCGATACCTTGCAGCGCTTCCTCCTCGGCGCCGTGTTCCGCCTTTCCTTTGCCGAAGTCAGGGACCTCGAGGCATTCCTGCTGACCGCGGAATCCAATCTCGCTCCCATCGTCGGGCAACAGGTGACTCTCTTCCCCGGGAGCGGTCCGGACGTGGACGAACGCGTCGATCTGTTGCGCGCGCGCGCCCTCGCGCCCTTCGCGATGCTCGGAGCGCCCGATGCCCGGGAGTGCGAACTCGTGGTGAAGGGCGTGCTGGAAGGGGAGGTCCGGGGCTGGGTGCTGGACGCGGACACGGGAGCGTTCCGCAGCGATCGCGAAGGCGAGGCGCTCATTCCTGACTCCGATTTGCGCGAGATCGCCCGAGCCCCTGGGCAGGGTCTGACCTACACCTGTGCGCCACCCGGTTCCGGAAGCCGAATGGGTATCGACCGTGACGAGGACGGTTCGCTCGATCGCGACGAACTCGACGTGCGTACCGACCCCGCACATCCGGGGAGCGTCTGGGGCGCCTGCAGCGACGGTATCGACAACGACCGCGATGGCGATACGGACTTCCCCGCGGACCTGGCCTGTCTGGAAGCCGGAGGCAACTCGGAAGTCGTCGGTCCGGTTGCAATCACAATCGAAAAGTCACATCGGTCCTGGCGGAAAATGCTCTTCGGACGCAGGCCAATCGAGGTCGTGATCCTGGGCGCGCCGGACGTCGACGTGGGCGAGATTGCTGGCCTCGCCTTCGGGCCCAACGGTACCGCGCCGAAGCATCGCTTCGGTACAGCGCGCTACCGCAGGAGGCACGAGCGCGACGTGAACGGCGACGGGTTCGTGGATCTCCTCAGCCACTACCGGGCCGTGAAGACGGGCCTCACTGCCTCGGATACTCGAGTCTGCCTGCAGGGGACACTCGAGGGCACACCGTTCCACTCATGCACACTTGTCCCCGTCGCGGAGACCGGCAAGCCGGTGTGCGGCTTCGGCTTCGACCTCGCGATCTTGCTCCCGCCTCTTCTGTGGCTGCGAAGAGGCCGAAAGCCCAGTGGGAATCTTCGTTTCCGGACCAGAAGAAATGTGACACGGTCCGATCCGTAGAGATTCTGTCCACTAGCAATCGGTGACCCCATACGGGAGAACCGGGGTAGATAGGAAGTTCAAGCTGCGTTTTCGCAAGGTCCTATCCTAGAGGTTCTGTCAATTAGGAACCCAATACGGGTTTCCTCACTCCCAGGCTCCTCGTCTAGCCCCCCTCACGGGGCCGCCGCCGCGTCACTGCACGCGTGTGTCCGTCGCCTCCCGCACTCTGCCGAGACGCGCGCGAGCGGCGGCGTTTTCCGGATCCAGTGAGAGTACCTCGCGGTAGCGTTCGCGCGCGAGTTCAGCCTTGTCGCCGCGTTCGAGCGCCATCGCCAGAGCGAGTAGGACTTCTGTGTTTCGTTTGTCGAGGTACAGTGCGCTCTCGTAGCGACTGATTGCTTCGGGATAGCGCTCAAGCCTTAGGAGGGCATGTCCCAGATTGAGGTGCATCTTGAGGTGAATCGTGACTTCGCCCGGTGGGTTGAGGATGCCGCGTTCGAATAGGCGCAGCGCCTCTTCGACGTCGCCGCGCTGCGCGAGTAGCACTCCAAGGTTATTCAGCGCAGAAGGTTCGTTCGGGTCGAAGGCCAGGGCTCTGCGGTACAAACGCTCTGCTCTTTTCGGGCTCGCCCTGGCTCCGAAGATTGAGCCGAGCTCTGCAATCGCCTCCGCGTTGTTAGGCAAAATATTGAGTGCTTTGCGGTAGGAGGCCGAGGCCTTGTCTAGGTGACCCGATTCTTTTTGGGCAATACCGAGCTGTATGTAGGCGCGGTAATTGTTGCGCGTCACCTTCACTGCGTGTTCTAGGATCGCTTCGCTTGTCTGCCAACGCCCGATCTGGCTCCACGTAGTCGCTGCCAGTATCAACGTGCACGCACCGGCGATCCAGGGTAACGCCGGTTGCAACCCCGGCCGCCACCGTGCCAGATCCGCCGCGCCGAACGAGAGAGCTGCCGCCACTCCTATCATTGGCAGGTAGGTGTATCGGTCCGCCATGCCCTGGACTCCCACCTGTACGATCCCGATCACCGGGAGCATCATTCCGATGTACCACGCCCAGCCCACGAAGCCGAAGGGATGACTGCGCCAACGCGCCAAACTGAGCAGGGTTACTGCAACGATGACGGCTCCAGCGGCGAACCCCTTGGTAATCCAAGGCGCAGCGTCCCTAGCGTATTCGAGTTGCGGGTGTGGGTAGAGCGGAGCCAGATCGATTGGCAGGATCGCCATGCCGAGGTAGGCCAGGCTGCTCCAGACGGAATTGATGATTCGCAGGTCCACGGACACGGCGGAGAGGTCGGCCATCGATTGCGCCTGCGTGTGTAACGTGATTGCACTCATCACCGCTGCGACGGCCACAAGGGGTACCTTTTCGAGCAGCAGCCAACCAAGGGACTGTCGGCGACACTCGGGTGCTCCGGGTGGACTCACTGGGGCTCCGCTCCACCGGCCGAGTGGCCACACGTCGAGGAGCAGCAGGACTCCGGGGAGGGTGACGAGCATCGGTTTGGAGAGAAGCCCAAGGATGGTGGCTCCCAGCACGCCCAGGTAACGTGCCGCACCGCCCCTGCGCGAGAAGCTTTCGTAGAAGAGCAATGTGAGCATGAAGAAGAAGCCCGACAGTACGTCCTTGCGCTCGGACACCCACGCAACGGACTCCACACGCAAGGGGTGAACTCCGAAGAGGAGCGCGACGAAAAGACTGGCGCCGAGCGCCCTGGTGAGCCGATTGAACGCGAGGAAAAGCAGCGAAGTGTTCAGGGCGTGCAACACGACACTCGTGGCGTGATGCCCCGCAGGCTGGATTCCGAACAGCGTGCAATCGAGCATGTGAGAGAGGCTGGTGAGTGGGTGCCAGTTTCCGCCATGATTTGCGCGGAGCGCTGTGCGTACCCCGTCCCAACTCAGCCCCTCAACAACCCAGGGCACGCCTAGCACGTAATCGTAGTCATCCAGAACAAAGAATTCGTTGAAAACGGTGCGGGAAAACAGCAGCGCCACGCACACTCCGAGTCCAATGCAAACCCAGGCAGTTCGGATCGGATCAGAAGCGAAGCGTTGAACCGAGGTGCTCATCGCTAACGCAGATCGCAGTCGTTTTGGGTAGATAGGAAGTTCAAGCTGCATTTCTGCATGGTCCTATCCTAGAGGTTCTGTCAATTAGGAACCCAATACGGGCTTTCTGTCGACCCAGAACGATCGGGTGCGACTGTCCGAATATCCGTTTGCCCGCCGAATCCACGTCGGCTACGTGGCGCTCGGCTATCCTGATTTTGATTCGTCACCGTTCTTGCGGGCGTTGCGGGCGTTGCGGGCGTTGCGGATGGGAACGCTGAAATACGTCTGGCGATCCGATGGTTCCAGCGCGTTATACGACTTGGCGGACGATCCGGGCGAGTTGGTCGATCTGGCGGCCAAACGCCCGGAACTCGCTGGGGCGCTCGACACGGAACTCCGTCGCACCGTCGACACCATCCGTTCCGGCGGAGTAAGTCGCGGCGGCCCCGCCGAATTCAGCGACGAGACACGGGCGATGCTCGATGCGCTCGGCTACTCCCTGGCCGACGAAGACAGCTAGCTACGTTCGCCGCTTCGCGGCGAGAGCTTCGACGCCGTCGTCCGACCCGGCCGGGTCGGCTTCCCCGGTCGGTAGCGGGTCACCTGCAAGCCAGGCGCGCAGGATCGCATTGGTTTCGTCCGGCGCATCCTGTTGGACCCAGTGGGACGCGTTCAGGTAGCGGACGTTGAAGTCGCGCACGAGTTCTTCGGTGCCACGGGTCATCTCGACCCCGAGCGCCGCGTCGTGTTGGCCCCAGATCATCAATGTCGGCGTCGCAAGGACCGGAAAGGCGCCGGCCGTCACTTCGCGAAACGGATTTGCACGATACCAGTTCAGCATCGCCGTCATCGCACCGGGTTCGAGCGCGTGTTTGCGGTACACATCGAGCACCTCGTCCGGAAAGCGCGACTTGTTGACCGCCATGTTGCGGAAGGCGCCGCCCACCGCACGTGCGCCGCGCGCGCGGAATAGCCACTCCGGGACGCGCGGCCACTGGAAGAACCGCTCGTAGCGCGAGCGGCGACGCTGCACGGCATTGTGGAGCAGGTTCTCGCGAAATAGTGCGGGATGCGGGAGGTTCATCACACAGAAGCGGTCGATCTTGCGAACCGCGCGCAGCGCGAACAGCCAGCCGACGATGCCGCCCCAATCGTGCGCGATCAACACGACGGATCTCGCTCTGGCCGCATCGATCAGGCCCGCGACATCGTTCAACAAGTGCGAAATGTGATAGTCCGATGCCTGTGTCGGGCGCGTGGTGCGTCCGTACCCCCGCTGATTGGGCGCCCATACCCGGTAGCCGAGGTCGGAAAGCATCGGAAGCTGGTGACGCCACGAAAAGGCGTGCTCTGGAAATCCGTGCAAACACAGCGCGAGCCGATCGGAATCCGGGTTCCCGGCCGTGTGAACCTCGAAGCGCAGCCCATTGGCTTCGACGAACTCGACCGTCGGCGACATCATGCGCCCATCCAGAGCGCTGCCGTTGCGATGTCGTCTCCGGAGCGGTGTCGCTGGTGCGCGGCATTGGCGGCTTCTGCGACCGATCGGGCGATTTCGAGCGCGCGCAAATCAGCGTCGACACGCTGGGCGCGAGCTACACAATCGAACACGGTAGTCGATGGGACATCGACGCCGATACCGCGCTCCGAAATGCCGTCGGTCGCGAGCACGATCGCACGGGTTTCGCCGGTTTCTTCGACGCCGGCTACGCATTTTTTGGCTAGTGATGTGTAGTCGTCGTCCGGCATGCCAAGGAAGTGCGCCCGCTGGTCGGCGCGCAACGCCAAGTCGACGGCTTCGACCGAACCCGTCCGAAAGATGTGACTGTCACCGATCAACGCAAATAAGACCAGACAATCGATCGGCCCCAGGGGATAGGAAGTTCAAGCTGCGTTTCTGCAAGGTCCTATCCTAGAGGTTCTGTCAATTAGGAACCCAATACGGGATCCCCGCCGTGTGACTCCTCCGCAGTCTCTCTGGGGCATTCCATGAGCCCCATACTCGGGCCTCGGTTCTCCAGCCCTATTCTGGCGGGTCGGCCAGGTAGCGGTAGACCATCTCGACTGTGGCCTCTTTCACTCCGCGGGCCTCGTCGGGGTGAAGTGCCGTCCAGATTGCAACATTGGGGACGATGAGATCGACGAGGCGGGCCGCTGCAAGGGGTGATGGCACTCTCTTACGCGACGTCAGCTTGGCGAGCAGTCGCGAGAGCGCTTTGCGTTCGTAGCGATCGTATTGATCGGTCAGCTCAGCAAAGTCGGGATCCAGGTAGGCCATCGCCGACAGGGTTCTCAGGAGATCCGGTGGCGTCGGATGAAGGGCCTTCCAGGTCCAATCGACGACGCCCTCGATCGCACGGTGCAGATCGATCTCGCCTACGGCCAGCTGCGTCTCCACAGCCGTCAGCATCCGGTCTTGCTCTTGGCGATTCTGCTCGAGACCGCGGTGCACCAATTCGAGAAAGACCTGACGCTTGTCGCGGAAGTAGCGGTAGAAGCCACCTACGCTCAGCCCGGCGCGCTTGGCGATGTCCGGCGCCTGGGTGGCGTGAAAACCCTGCTCTGCATAGAGCTCGAGGGCAGCCGCCAGGATTCGCTCGTAGGTGGCTCGGGACCGCGCCTGCTGGAACTCGCGAGGAGCCGGGGGGACCGGAACCGTCTTGTCGTGGCGTGAGGCACCCGCGCGGGCTTTGCTCATCACACGAGATTAGCGCGCCGGACCAAAAAGCGAAATTTTATTCATCTTTTGCTTGACGTGGGTCAAAAAGTGAAATTATATTCGTTTTATGAGATACGATCTTCAGCCTGTCGGCAGCCGTCGTTCCCTCCTCCGCTTCCTGCTCGGCAGTCCGCTGCTCCTCGCTGCGCGCCCGATGGCATCAACGCAAGAGCTTCTCGAAGTCGTCGCGCAGTGCGAGCCCGACCTGTCGCCTGTCGGCGAGCTCATCACCTCGCCAAAGGAGGCGATCAACGTGTTCGACTTCCAGGCCGTGGCGAAGCAGGCCCTGTCGCCCGGACACTACGCGTACCTGGCCACCGGAGTGGATCACGAGCGCGGTCTCCACGCCAACCGTGCGGGCTTCGGGCGCTTCGCTCTTCGTCCGCGCCGCCTCGTGGACGTGACCGGGCTCGACACGACGACCAAAGTGTTGGGGACGAAGCTCTCGTGTCCGATCGCCCTTGCCCCGGCAGGTATGCAGACCGCCTTCCACCCCGACGGAGAAGTCGCAGTCGCGCGAGCCGCCAAGACGACCGACCAGCTGCAGATTCTCTCGACGGGTTCGGGAAAGAGCCTCGATGAGGTAATTAACGCGCGAGGCGAATCGGTCTGGTACATGGTGGCCACCCCCCGACTCTGGCCGGTCACGCGTCTGCAGCTCCTGCACGCAGAAGAAGCCGGTTGCCCGGTGGCCGTCCTCACCATCGACTACGTGGGCTTCGGCAGCCAGGATCGTCTCCGGCGACTGCGCGGGCCCGGTGATCCCTTCAGAATCCGAGAAAACAAGGAGTGCCGGAGCTGCCATGGCGCGAGCGAAATCAGCCAGATCGGCCGAATCCTCACGGCTTTCGGACATGATCCGCTCGAGGTCGCCTCGGATCTCTTCACGCTCGACTGGGATTACGTGGATCGCATCCGTGACACGACGTCGATGAAGCTCGTGCTCAAGGGCATCCTCACCCACGAAGATGCCAGTCTTGCGGTGGAGCACGGGGTCGACGGTCTGATCATCTCCAACCACGGCGCGCGTCAGATGGACAACTCGATCTCGACGATCGAGATACTCCCCGAGATCGTGAGCGCTGTGGATGGGCGTATTCCCGTGATGATCGACAGCGGCTTTCGACGTGGAACGGATGTGTTCACCGCGCTTGCCCTGGGGGCGTCCGCCGTCTGCATCGGGCGACCCTATCTCTGGGGACTGGCCGCTTTCGGCCAAGCCGGTGTGGAAGGTGCGCTGACCATCATCCGCAGAGAGTTCGAGACCGTCATGCGCCACATGGGCACCCGAGACGTTGCGTCGATCACGGCGGACTTCGTCCAGAGCACCTAGGGGTAGATAGGAAGTTGTAGATAGGAAGTTCAAGCTGCGTTTCTGCAAGGTCCTATCCTAGAGGTTCTGTTAATTAGGAACCCAATACGGGGTCCCTAGTCGCTCCCCTCATCCAGCCAGATCCCACTGACCCCCGCTTCGCCGCAGATCCCGAAGCCGTCTACGGCCCGATCCGCGAGCAAGCGCCCGTCTGGTGGTGGGAGGAAGCGCGCGGTTGGCTCGTGACCGGACACGCGCCCTTCGTCGAAGCCTCGCGCCACGACGACCTCGTGATCGATCGCCGGCTCTGGGAGCACTACGAGGCGCCCACGGACCCCGTTGCGCTCGCGATGGAAGACCGCATGGACGAGGCGCTTCCTATGATGGCCGACCAGCCTCACGACCGAGTGCGTGGTCTGCTCGGCAAAGCCTTTACGCTGCGGGCCGTTGCGGGCCTCGAACCGTCGATTCGCTCAATTCTGGGCGAGCTCATCGACGGGATCCGTCCGAAGGGCCGCTTCGATCTCGTAGCCGACCTCGCGAACTGGTATCCGGTCCGCGTGATCAGCCGCATGTTCGGGATCCAGCCGAACAGCGAGCGTGAAGCGCTCTTCAATCAATACGCGGACGTCTTCGTCCGCTCGGTAAACCCCTTCCTACCTGCCGAAGAACGCGCGCGCTCGGCACGCGTTCAGGCGAAATTTCTCGAGCTCGTCTCGGAGGTTGTGGAAGAGCATCGGGCCAATCCCCGCGACGACCTGTTGTCTGCGCTGATCTCCGCTGAAGAAGACGGCGATCGGCTATCGACTTCGGAACTAATGAACCTGATGCTAGGCCTCATCATGGCGGGCACCGAGACCACGGCCAGTGCAGTCGCGATCGGGATGTTCGACCTGCTGCGTAACCCCGACCAGGTGGCGGTCTTCCGCGAGGACCCAAGCGTCCGGGCGAACGCTGTGCTGGAGCTCCTACGCCTTGGCGCGGGTCTGCAAATCGAGCGCTTCGCGCGACGCGATCTCGAGATCGGCGGTGTACCGATCCGGAAGGGCCAGATGGTCGTGGGTTCTATGTACGCTGCGCACCACGACCCGACTGTGTTCCCCGACCCGAAGCGTCTCGACCTACGACGCGACCTCAAGGAGCTTGCGGTCTTCGGCGGCGGTCGGCATTTCTGTCTCGGCACGCAGCTGGCAAAGCTCGAGCTAGAGACCGCCTACTCGACCTTGATCGACGGTCTGCCCGGGCTGCGGCTCGCTGTTCCGGAGACCGAGGTCGAGATCACTTGTGACAACCGACGCACCGTGGTGTCATTGCCGCTCGAATTCGACGAGGCCTGATCGCCTCGCGCAATGCGAAATGTGGTGTGAGGTGACGCACACTTGCGACGCGTTAACTCTCAGCGAAACGATGCGCTAGTGCTTCGATGAGCGATGGAAGATCGTTTGCGCCGTCCGGCGGCTCGGGGAGTCGCACCGGTCCGTGCTCCCTGCTCGGCAACAGAATGCTCGCGTGTCCGGGTGTCGTCACCTCGTCGCGCTGGTTGCGCCCTTCGAGCTCGAGATCAACCGCCGGTCGGTCGCCTTCGGCGAGATACTTGCGAACAACGCGGCCGCTCATCCAATGCGTGTCTCCAACGAAGTTGAAACGGCGAAACCGGCAGTCGAGCTTCCACAGCCAGGCGTCGTCGCCCATCCAATCCGTACAGAGGTGGACGAGCCAGGACTCACGCATGCGGCCATAGTCATAGGTCGTGGGGTTTCCCGCCTTACGCGCATATTCAGGGTCCCAATGGCAGCGCTGCATCGCGTCGGGGATACCGAGCTCATCGCGGTGATAGAAGCGTGGAATGCGTTGGCGGTTCTTGAAGCCGAGACGCAACGCGGCGACACCGTAGAGCCCCATACCGACACCAACGTGCCAGCTAATGATGTCGGTGACGGTCAAGGGACCCTTGACGATGGGAGAGAGGATATCGCCCTCTTCCACGTCCTCGAACCAGCGCGGCTCCGCGCCACGCGGGCGCTCTGATCGATAGATCGCATCGATCTCCTCGATTGCATCCTTTGAATACGCCTCGATCTTCAACGGCTCGCCGGTGCTGCGGGCGCGCGCCTCCTTTCGTTCGGTTCGGATCATCAGTCGGTATTGACCCGTGAGCAGGTGGCCCCGTTCATCGCGAAAGACCTGAGCCATCCATTCGTGGACCGCGCGTCCGGCGAACTCGCTTCGCTTTTCCTGCACGCCAACGAGCGCATTGCGCCGGAAGACACGGCGGGACGGATAGAGCGGATGCCACCACTCGTGGGAGCTGCCAGAGTAGAACGCGTGCACGCCGCGCAACGGATCGCCGCGCATCAGATCACGATGCTCGGCCGGAACCTCAGCTACCTCGTCTTCTCCGATCAGCGTGTCGCCGCCAACCAAAAGCGGTGACGCGATCGCGCTCCCCCAACGAGTACTCCCAGCGTAGTCGGGATCGCAGTAGAGCGGATTGTCGTCCCCGTAGGCGTTTGCCACGTGGCGAAAGGCGTCCTCGTTGGGCCGCACGTAATGCGGGGGCTGCGGGTGCGGTTCGGGCACGCCAATGCGAGCGCGAAGCCGCATCAGGGCCTCATCGTTGATGCCGGGCCGCTCATTCGCGCTCATGTGCGCCCAACGCACTGACCCGGGGAGTCAAAACTCATGAAACCGCTCCTTATCAGTCGGCACGAGGAATATTATATCCTCACAATGAGACTTGCCCTCGAGGCGATCTCAGCGCTATCCGACGGCCGCGGTTCAGCAGAGGATCGTTAGATGGACGTACAGCATCAGATCGCGACAGCACTTCGCCGAGATCCACGTCGAGTCGCTCTTGAATGCCGCGGGGAGGAGATCTCTTGTGGAATGATCTCTCGCCTTGCCGATGACCTGATCGCACGTCTCCAGGAGAGCGGGGTACCGCAGGATGCGCCGGTCGCGGTCGTAGCACGCAACCGACCGGCACAGGCTGCGGCGGTCCTTGGGCTCGTCGAGGCGGGCCGCACTGTTTCCAACGTGTATGCATTCCAGTCGCCCGAGGCCCTTGCCGCCGAACTCGGCAGGACGGGCTTCGCTGCCGTCGTCGCGGAGGAGCAGGACTGGACGCCGCCGGTCATCGAAGAGCTTCTTCGGAGCGGAGCAGTGGGCGTCGTCCTGTGCTGGGGCACCGATACCACCGCGCAACTGCTACCGAACATGACGCACCTCGGGCGCGGTCCGTTTCGTCCACCGCTCCTGAAGGCGGGCATCGAGATTCTGTCGAGCGGTACCACGGGTCCGCCCAAGCGCGTTGCGATTCCGAATCGTGTTCTCGCTCGCGCAGTGGAGAGCATCCGCGGCGGTGGGGTCGACACCGGTGTGTCTCCGGATATTGTCGTCTGGCCGATCTCCGGTATCGGGGGCACCTGTTGCCTGATCGCGGACTTCGCCATCGAGCGGCTGATCATCCTGCTCGAGAAATTCGATTTAGATGAATGGTTGGCTGCGATCGGGCGCCATCGCCCACGGAGCGTCAATGTGCCGCCGGCCGTACCCAGAATGATGCTGGATGCCGCCGTTCCCAGAAGCGACGTGGCCAGCCTCGAATATGTTTATGGCGGAAGCGCGCCCATGACGCCGGAGCTACAGGAGGAATTCGAAGGTGCCTATGGAATCAAAGTGATCTGGGCGTACGGCGCGACAGAATTCTGCGGGACGCTGGTGACCTGGACTCCCGAGCTTCACGACCAGTATTCGAGCTCGAAGCGCGGCGCCATGGGCCGTCCCTTTGCAGGCGTGCAACTGAGAGTCGTCGACGTGGACGATGGAGAGGAGCTGCCGCGGGGCGAGGTGGGCTATCTCGAGGCGCTGGTGCCGGAGGTCAGCACCGACTGGATTCGCACCACCGATCTCGCCACGATCGACGAAGACGACTTCGTCTTCCACAAGGGGCGCGGCGACGGTGTGATCCTGCGCGGTGGCTTCAAGGTGATCCCCGAGGCTATCGACGCCGCGCTACGCGAGCATTCGAGTGTCCTCGACGCAGCGACCGTCGGAATCGGCGACCACCGGCTCGGCCAGGTTCCGGCCGCAGCGATCGAGCTGCGCCGCGGCGAGGCCGCGCCGACGCACGAACAGCTCGATGCACATGTGCGCGCGCGCCTCAACTCGCTCCACGTACCGGTGCGCTACGCGATCACCGAAGTGCTGCCACGTACTACATCCATGAAGCCCGACCTGAGGGCGGTGCGGTCCCTGCTCGAGACCAGACCGGACGACTGACCGTTGGCTTCGCGCGTCGAGTGACTGCGCAACTGCTTCGTCGCTATGAGCCGGGTTCAGGCGACCTCCTTCGCTCGAAGCGCCTCGAGTTCTCGAGCCACCTCGTCCTCCACGATTGTCCCCTTGAAAAAATCAGGGTTCATACCTGCGAACAGACCGACGGCGTTGGAAAACGTGAAGTCGCGGAAGTTCTCACCGGTCAACAAGCCCGCTTCGACCAGACCATAGGCCTCCCCCACCACCCCGGAGGCATCGACCACATCGAAATGCGAGATGTCGGAGCCGAGAACAGGCTTCAGATGCATCTTCATCCGCGGATCGAAGGCTACAGCGGTCATGGGATCGTCGGCCTCGCAACCGAAGTAGAAGTTCTTCCGAAAGAGCCGACGGAGCTCGTCTTTGTTGCCGATCTTTACCAGTGCAAAATCGTCGGAGTCCCGGTCCCGGTCCGCGAGTGCCTCCTGCGTGATGTCGCATTCGAGCTGATCGAGGTTCTTCTCGAGAATATCTTCGGTCTTGCCCGCAAAGCGCTCCTCGGTCTCCGCATAGGATTCCAGGTGCTTTCGAAACTCGGCGCGATCAAAATTGGTGGGTTTCAAGTTCACTTCCAATGCCTTTCGATTGCGCTTTTCCCAATGCTCCTTCAAATCCGCGAGCAGGCTACAGGCCCAGCCGACTCCGCCTTCGAGGAAACCGAATCGGAGATCCGGAAAGCGCTGCGTGACGCCGCCGAGAAGCAGACTCCGCGCGAAGAGATGATGGCTCTGTGCGAAATGGCCGAGATGGTTGGCAACGAAATTCGTCGGGGAGCTTCGGTCGGGCCAACCCATGCTGCCGCTATGGGTAGTGACCGGGATCTTCAGCTCGGTGAATTTTTCCCACACGGGATCGTAATCGTGAGGGCTGTCGAGCCCGAGGCCATCGACGTATACGCGCCGCTTCGTGGGGTCCGGCTGCCACTCGGCATCCGCTTCGACGGTTCGAACGACGGACCCTCCGGTGACGACCTGACGGAGACCCAAGGAGTGAGCATGCTCTAGCTGCGCGATCGCATCCGAAGGGTCGGCAAGGCTGACTACACCCACTGGAATCACACGATCGGAGTGCGGGGCGAAGAGTTCCGCCACCATCACGTTGTACGCTCGGATCACACCGTTGATCAGCTCCCGGTCGCTGACATCGCGGGCGAGGGTGAGACCAATGCTGGGATACACGACGGCGACGTCGATGCCCCAACTGTCCAGACTGTCCCGGAACACCGAGGGAATGAGGCTCGCGATGCGATCCTTTCCTGTGGGAACACCCCAATACGAGGGTCGCCGCATTCGACCGCGGCGACGCGTTTCCGCGTCCGCTGAATACCAGCCATGGAAGCGTTGACCGTACCCGGCTCGGAATCGCTCCAGGACGGCGGAACCCGCAACCTCTTCAACGAATTCGAACAAGACCGGGAACAGCTCTGCCCAATGGCCGTCCGAATCGATGATCGGGTGATTCAGTCGGGTCCGGATCTCCGAGCTCCTGGTCGACATTCTGTTCATTCCCCCTCTATCGGACTCGCCACCTCGGCTCTCGCTTTTCAAAGAAAGCTCTGGGACCCTCCAGCGCGTCGTCCGTCTGCGCGACGCGGAGCCGGTAGCTTTCGGCGAGCAACTCGGCTTCGTACACGGGCAGCGAGAGTCCTTTTCGAATCGCGAGGCGGGTTCCGCGAACCGCGAGCGGCGCATTCTTGTTGACCGCCTCCGCGATCTCCCAGGCACGCGCTCGCAGCGCACCCTCGGGAACAACCTCGCTGACGAGACCCAGATCGTAGGCGCGTTGTGCGCCAAGGCGGTCCTGCTTGCCCATCAGCGCCATACGCATTGCGATATTGACTGGAAGCACCCTCGCCAGACGCACGACCTCGCGCCCTGACGTCAGCCCGATGCTCACATGGGGATCGAAGAACGTGGCTGTCTCCGAGGCGATGACGATGTCCGCGGTCGTGACCAGATCGAGTCCGGCCCCCGCTGCCATTCCGTTGACCGCGCAAATCACTGGCTTGGTCATCTGCAGGTATGGAGGTGTCGCCTCCTGCGGCGCATCCCATTGCCGGAAGGAACTCAGAAGGGGCTCGCCCTGCGTGTCAATGCCCGGGCCCCACTCCTCATCCGTCGATGCCTTTGACATGTCGGCCCCGACACAAAGAGCGCGCCCATTACCGGTCATGATCAGCGTCCACACGCTCTCGTCGTTCTCCACTGTGGAGTACGCCTCCCTCAGCTCGCGAACCATCTCTTCGCTGATCGCGTTGAGACGCTCGGGACGATCGAGTGTGATGCACACCGTGTGGTCGCGCTGCTCGTACTGAATCGTCGTGTAGGTCAACTTCTTCCCTCCCTCGAGACGCGGGCCGCAGCCAGCCCGACTTATTCGTGCGCCATTGGATCTGGATACCGAGAGCCTGTCGGCTGCGGCCAGTTCGGCAGCTGCAGACCGAGCTCAGGTCCCACGGCCTCGCGCCAGCCGTCGAGGACCTCGGCATAGAAGCTCGTGTCCAGGTAGTTCCGCCACTCGGTGACGCGTTCGCCCTCGAACTTCCATACGGCCCAACCGCTGTTCCGGCAGGACCGTCCCTTCCAGGTCTCGTTGCGGGTGAACCAGTGGATCAGGACGCTGTCTTCGTTGGCCCAGAACTCGGTCTTCACGATCTCGGATGGGCGGGGCCAAATCCTGCCCGCCACCAGGAACACGCGTTCGACGCCCTCCCGTCCGCGATGATGTCCGCCAAGCGGCCAGGAGCGTCCCTGAAACAGCACGTCCACGTCGTCTGCGAACAGGTCGCGCGAGCCGCTCCGTGGGGCCTTCCAGAACTCGATGGCCCCTGCGAGACGGTCGCGCATTTCCGAGGGCGCACAATGCCGGCCGTCGCTCAGCGAAGTCTCGAGCGGCCACTCGTTCAGAGCTGGATCGGGATACGAAGGCGGGCCGGAGCAAGCGTACCGGGAAAGATGACTCCCCAGCTCCGGCCCCACTACGCCGCGCCATCCGGCATGCATCTCCTCGAAGAACTCGCTGTCTGTGTATTCCTGCCATTCGAACACCTGGCCTTCGACGAACGTTTGTCGAGTCAGGCCGCTGTTTCGACACCTCACACCGGTCCAGACCTCATTCGTCGAGAACCACTCGGTGCAGATCGTGTCCTCACCAAGCCAGTAGTTATTGTGGTGAAAGATCGAGCGCACCGTCCAGATCTTCCGCACCGCCTCGAGCAGCATTTGGATCTCACCGAGGCCCTGGTGGTGCCCGGAGATGACCCACGTACCCGGCAAAAACGAGTGGATATGCTCCGCGTACCAGTCTCCATACGCATCACTCCGCTGCGCACCACTCCCGCTAGCGGAAGGCTCCCAAAGCTCCTTGTAGGTGGGAAGCAGGTCTCGCATCAATCGATGTGCGCCACTCTTTGCGGTGCTCGCTGTCACTGCGCGTCCTCTCTCGTTGTGGGGTCAGCGGGCCGAAACCCGAGGATCTGCTCGAACCGTTCCGAGTACTTTGGCCATGCCTTGGGATTGATGAGTCGCGGTGGCACGGCCCCGTCGAAGATCGACATCCACTGCTCCGCAGTCGCCGCAGCGATGGCGTGCACTGCCTCTGTAGTGATGCCTGCGGTGTGCGGCGTCGCGATCACGTCGTCCAGGGCCAACAGGGGATGGTTGGGCGAGGGCGGCTCGTCGTGGAAGACGTCGATTCCGGCACCAGCGATCTGGCCAGTCTTCAGAGCTTCGAGGAGCGCTTCTTCGCTGTGAACCTCGCCGCGCGCGGTGGTGATGTAGAAGGCGCCCGGTTTCATCTGCGCAAACTCGTCTCGTCCAAACATTCCCGTGGTCTCGGCCGTCAGGGGACAGCTGACCACCACGAATTCAGCTCGATGCAAGAGCTCCTTCAGCTCGACCTTCTCGGCGCAGCGCGCTGCGATTTGCTCTGCGTCCAGCATGGGATCGAAGGCCAGCACGCTCATACCGAACGCTCCGCGGCACAGTTCCGCGAGCTGCGCGCCGATCCGCCCGATTCCCACGATGCCCAGCGTCTTCCCTTGGATCTCGCTACCCCTCAATACCGTTCGATCGTGGATGGGCGCGCGCCGGATCATGCGGTCCGCGAGAGCGATCTTTTTCGACAGCGAGAGCATGAAACCCAGCGCGTGCTCGACGACCGCATTCGCGCCCGGACCCGAGTTGTTGCAGACGATGACTCCTGCCGCGGTGCAAGCGTCGACATCGACGATGTCGTACCCCGCACCGGCCGAGCAGACCGCGAGAAGCGACGGGCAGCGCTCGATGAATGCCGCGCCGGGAAGCCACTGCTCTCCCGGCTCCGGGCCGATGCGGGCCTCGGTGAGAGTCAAGGCCTGGTAGCCATGGGTGCGATTCATCTCGGTCCAGTTTTCGCGCTCGTCTCCGCGCAGCTCCAGTCGCACGATCTCGATGTCGGGCCTGTCGCCCAGAATCTCACCCGCGACCGCGTCTGTCCACGCATCGAAGTAAACGAGGCGCTTGATCGTACCGCCTAGCATGCGGAAGATTCCTGGGTCATGGTCGCGAAGTGAGGGGACGATCCGACCGGGTTTCGCTGGAAGCCAGTGGGTCGTGACGTGCCGGAATCAGCACCACTTCCTCGGCTCGGGCGACGCAGCTGGCGCGGTACTCGTGCCAAGCGCGCAACGCTGGATCCGTATCTGCGGACTCGAGGAAAGCGCCGAAGTGCGCCCACTCTGCTGCACCCATGAGGGTGAGTACCTGTCGGGGCCGCATTGCCACATGGAAAGCGCCGATCAGCTCGAGTCCGTACTGCTGTGCGGCGGGCAAGAGCCGGCGCTCGAACTCTTCGAGATAGCGCTCCGGCTCGCCAAAAGGAAGCCACAGGATCTCGTGCAGGAAGGCCTTGCCGTGCGCGCCGCGCGCGTTCAGGTCAGCGCGCGTGGGGGAAAACGGCGCCGGAATCAGGATCCGGTCATAGCCACCTCGCCGCAGGTGCAGGTTGCGATTCCACCATTCCTCCATCGCCGTGTCGCGCGCAGCGTCCTGGAACTGCAGCTTCAAATCCCGCGCCAGACCGGACCAGGTGTTCTCCCAGATGTTGATTGCACCAGGCCAGCTGCCCGATACACCAGCGCTGCGGAACTGTCCGAAGGCGCCCGGGGCCTGTTCGCCTCGACGACGCGCTCCGTCGGAGTGCACCGAGAGCACGCTGGCCATGTAGGGCTCCTCGCGGCCCGGCACCGTGCGAATGATTTCGTGCAGGTAGATATTGGGATTCATGTTCGCAAAGCCGTTCCTGGAGGCCGTACGGCCAGGAAGCCATCGAGGTCCTCGAGCCACTCACCCAGCCGTTGGTTCCAGGCGCGTAGCTCCGCGTCGCCGGGTGTCGCCTCCATCAGCTCGCGCCAATGATCCCAGTCGCGCAACACCCAGAGATTGAGTCCTGTGCCGGGTTGCAGCGCGTGCGCGTACGCCCCGAGTAGCCGGAGACCGCGCTTCTCGGCAAGCGGAAGGAACTCCGCCGCCAGCGCGGCGTGGTAGCTCGACAGACGGCCGGGCAACGCCAGCACGTCCTCGTGCAGGATCACGTCTCCTTCGATCGACTCGGCCGAGCCCCCCGCCAGATCGGGCGAGAACGAGGTGGGCTTCAGAAGCATCGAGTGTCCGCGCTGACGATACTCGAGCGCCTGATTCCACAGCTCCGCCAACGAGACATCACGCTCCTCCATGGGATACTGGCCCCGCTGAGCGCGAGAGAAGTGCGCCCAGTCGTCCATCTCCCAGTGGACACAAACCTCGGGCCACTTTCCCGTGCTGCCGACGGTGGCCCAGGCCCCCACGAGACGTACACCGTGCTCGCGCGCCAGGTGCGGCGCCCAACGGGAGCGGATCATGTCGATCAGCTTGCCGCGGCCGCCGCCCTCGATCTCGATCCGCTCGTGGATGTAGACGGCCAAGAAATCTCCCGCAGTGGTGCCTCGTGGGTCTGGCGGCTAACGCCAGCCGCGCTCATCCCCGAGGCGCGCGTGTACCCGCTCGGGGCTTCGCTTGAGCCGCCTTGAATAAGTTTGCTAGATCTTCGGAAACATCGTTGTAATCGTTCTGCGAGATCCGCCCCTCGCGGCCCGGCACCGGGTCGTATCCAAGTCGACCCTCTGCGTTCTCCATGTGGAAGAACTCACGGCCGACGGGAAGCCTACGATCGCGAAGCGATACCTCCATCCAGGCTCGCAACACCAACCGGCACCGTTCAGGGGTGTCACCGTTGGTGAAGTCGGAGCGCGAGTGGCACATCGCGTAGTTGTTGACAATCACGGCCTCTCCCGGCTCCAGCTCCAACTCGAGCTGCTGCGCCACCAGGATCGCTCGTAGGAAGTCGATCGCCTCAACCTCCTGGTCGGTGAACTCGCGGCCCAACTCGTGCAACGCCGGCAGGATACTGCTGTACGTGAAATTGATGCAGAGAGTTTGGTTGACATTGGAAAAGATCGGAACGTCGTATGGGGTGACCGCCGGCTGGTGATCCGGCTGCTCGCTCCGGCGATGGTGGGGAAAGCCGCGGTACAGGATCGGTAGGAGGTCAGGACGAGATTCGAGGATCGCATTGTGGGCTGCAGGACCGCTAGAGAACTGACTCTCGCCCCCTTGCTCGGCCCGGTGAACGCAAAGCAGCGCGAAGATGTCGGCGGCGTCATTGTGCATGGCCAACTCGGCTCGCGACTTCGTGCCCCGAGCCGGTTGGACTCCGCCGGGAAGCACCTCCTCGCGAACGCGGACCATGCGGTGACCGAAGGAGTTGTGGGACATGAGAGGGCCGAAGTGGGTGCAAAAAGCCCAGTAGATCCTCTCATTCTCCTCAATGGAGTGGTCGTCCACCGGGAAGCCGCGCACGATCACCAGCCCGCGACCGCGGATGACCTCCTCGTAGACCCCCTGGAGCGCCCTGTCGAGCTCTATATGGCCGCAGTGCTCGCGGCTCACCTCATCCCGCGGCAGCGCGGCTGTGCGCATCACGATGTCCTCGAGCGCAGCGACCTGGCGCGTCGAGAGGTCGAACGCGATGGCGTCCTTGTCCCGGAAGTCGCTGCCCGACCAGGCGATCGGATGGTCAATCCGCTCTCGATGGATCTCGGTCGACAATTTGACCTCCCTCGGAAGACTAACGTACGAGAACGGTTCTCAGCCTACCTGCTTGCGCCTTGGCCGCCTCCATGAAGAACCCGGTGTCGGTACCCGCGCTGACGAAGCGTACACCCAGACCGACGAGTTCTCCCAGTAGGTCAAGGTCCTTAATACCCGCAATGCCCATGACCACGCCGTGCTTCTGGCACGCTGCCGCCGCAGTCTCCATCGCCTTTGTGAAGCGCTCGTGCCGAAACTGGCCAAGGATCCCCATCTCGGCGGTGAGATCATGAGTCCCAATCAGAATCATGTCGAGACCGGGTACGGAGGCGATTGCATCCGCCTGTTCGATCGCCCCGGGCGTCTCGAGCATCGCTGCCAGGATAGTCTGCTCATTTAGGAACTCAACGTTCTCGGTGACGGTCATCGGCCGGTAGCGGGTGACCGGATTCGGGCCCGAAATCGAGCGGTGGCCGATCGGCGGGAACTTGCACGTGTCTACGATATGCTTGGCCTGCTCCCGCGTGTCGACGTGTGGGACGATTACCCCCATCGCGCCGGTGTCGATCACCCGTGTCATATACTGATGGTCGTGCGAGGGAACGCGCACCAGCGTGATCAGACCGAAACCGACCGCAGCGGCGCAAAGCATCGAGGTGGTTTCGAGCGATGTCGCGCTGTGCTCGAGGTCGACGTAGATGGCGTCGTAGCCGCAGGCTGCGGCCATCATCGGGATGTCGACGGTGCGAGCTTGCGCGATACTCAAACAGAGAATCAATTCGTTCGCGTCGAGCTTCAGCTTCATCAGCTCATTCATTCCGGAATCCTCATGCTGAGTAATGCGACCGCCCGCCCCAGGATACGCGCCACCGAAATCAGATTCAATTTGCGCTCCGTACTTGTTGGAGGCTCCACTGACTGCGGCAACCTGCTGGCTCCATTGTGCCATCGCGCGCATTCTCATGGTATACAGAACGCCTTCCCGCTCGATTAATGAATTTCGGGGCCAAGGGTGAATCAGTCGTGAGTGAGGGGCGAACTTTAGAAACCGGAACCGAAGAGCTGCTGGCGCAGCTTTTCGACCGGGTCTGCGTGCTGACTCTCAACCGCCCCGAGGCCCGAAACGCGTTGAGCGCGGACATGAAGGCAGCCCTTCTCGAACTCCTCCCTCGCCTCGGACGCGACGAAGAGGTCGGCTGCGTTCTGCTCACAGGTGCAGGCGGCGCGTTCTGCGCTGGCGGTGACACCAAAAGCATGGCTCGCGAAGGCAAGCCGCAGTCACCCGAGGAGCGCAAGAGCGTCGTTCTCCGCGATCACCAAATCTCTCTGTTGCTGCACACCCTGCCAACACCGACGATCGCCGCAGTAGCCGGCCCAGCGGCCGGCGCCGGCTTTGCGCTGGCGCTCGCCTGCGACCTGCGGATCTGCAGCGACAGCGCGTTCTTCACCACGGCATACGCGAAGCTGGGGCTTCCGGGCGACTACGGCACGGCCTGGTTCCTGACGCACCTTGTGGGCCTGGCCCGCGCGCGCGAATTGATGTTCGTCGCAGACAGGATCGAAGCAACGCACGCGGAACGAATCGGATTGGTGAACCGGGTCGTTCCCGCAGTCGAGCTCGAAAGCGAGGCGCTCGAACTCGCGCGCCGAATTGCCTGCGGCCCACCGATTGCGTTGAGCTGGATGAAGGACGCGCTGAACCGCGCGCCTCTCGGTGACCTCGCGTCGTCGTTGGAGCTTGACGCCATGCGCTCATGCGACGCAGCCCAGACGGAGGACTACACCGAGGCGATCGGAGCCCTACGCGACAAGCGCACGCCGAAATTCAAAGGGCGGTAGCAGGCCCGAGCACGAGATCGGCCACACGGTCCCGATGCCAACGCGAATCGCCGAGCAGTGCCTGGTTGAGCAACGCGCGCTTGAGGTAGAGGTGGCAGTCGTACTCCCAGGTAAAACCAACACCGCCGTGCATCTGCAAGCCCTCCTTGGCGACGTGGACATAGCTGTCGCAGGAGTAGAATTTTGCCTCCGATGCGGCAACCGGCGCCTCTTCCGCTTCGCGCGAGAAGGCTTCGAGAGCCATCTCGACACTGACGGCGCTGGCCTCCGCACGCATCATCATGTCGACGCAGCGATGTTTCAAAGCCTGAAAGCTCGCGATCGAGCGACCGAACTGCTCGCGCCCCTTCATGAAGGCGATCGTCGATTCGAGCACCTTGCCCGCGCCTCCCATGCTGTCAGATGCGAGCGCGATGGCACCGAGTTCGATGAGCCGTTCGCGAAGCGCCTCGCCGTTCGAGAAATCACCCAACATCGACTCCCGGGGAACGACGTGATCGTGCATCACGAGCCGTGAGAACCGACGCGTCGGATCGAAGACGGGTTGCGGCGAGATCTCGATTGCCTCGTGCCGAGGGTCGACAAGCACCAACGCCGTGTCTCCCTGCGGCCCGCGGGCGGCAACTAACACTAGCTCGGAAAGATCTGCCGATGGGACGTACTCCAATTTTCCGCTGAGCGATAGCGAAGCGCCGCGTGGCTCCACGGTGAGCGCGAGGCTCCCGACCTCGCACCGACCGGAGGCCCCTCCGAGCGCTGCGCTGGCGAGTAGATCACCGTTGGCAATTCTCGGCAGAAACGAAGCACGCTGGTCCTCTCGACCGGCCAGAAGCAGCGCGCCGCCGAACAGGACGACGGAGGCTTCGAAGCTCGAAGACACGAGCGAGCGCCCGAGCTCCTGGAGGACCACCCCCAGCTCGATCAGCGTTGCACCGGACCCGCCGTATTGCTCCGGAATCGCCAGGCCCGTCCAGCCGAGCTCGGCCATCAACGCATAGAGCTTCGCATCGTGACCTTTGGACTCGTCCATGACGACTCGAATTCGCTCGCTCGTGGCTTCGCGATCGAGCACGTCGCGAATCGCGGCGCGTAATTCCTCGGAGTCCATGTCCACCGTGCGCGTCCGGTGAATCATTTCGGCTCCCGCGGCATTCCCAGTACTCGCTCGCTGATGATGTTGCGCTGGATCTCATTCGTGCCTGCGGAGATCGTCCAGGTGTAGGAGTTCAGGAAGTCGAACTCCCAGACACCGGAAACATAGGGTGCGGCTCCCAGTAGCGGTGCGAGCTCTTGAGTCTTCATGCCGCCGAGCTGCGCGGCATAGCACGTGAATCGCTGCAGAAGTTCGCTGTAGTAGAGCTTGATGATCGACGACTCGGGACCGGCGCCTCCAGCGCGAATCATTTGCGTGAGCATCCGGTTGATCAACAACCGCAGGTTCGCAATCTCAGCATGAAAGCCCGCGAGATCGCGTCGAACGCCCACGTCCTCAATCGCGGGCCTCCCGCCCGAACCCGGGGTTGTGCGCGCGAGATCGACCAGCATCCAATATGCGACCCGCAGCTGCTCGGCCGGCATCAGAAGCAGCGTGCTCCGCTCGGTGGACAGAGTCGAATTCGCGATGCGCCAGCCTTCGTTCTCCTCGCCGATGCGATTCTCGACGGGAATCTCGACATCGACGAGAAAGAGCTCGCAAAACTCCTGACGACGGCCGAGATCCACGATGGGGCGAACCTCGACGCCTGGTGTCCGCATATCGAGTAGAAAGTATGAGATCCCCCTGTTCTTCCGCGCTGCGGGATCGGTGCGCGCGAGCAGCAAGCAGAAGCGCGCGTGCATCGCGTAGGTCGACCAGACCTTCTGCCCGTTCACCACATAGACATCGCCCCGGCGCTGGGCCCGGGTGCGCAGCGACGCGAGATCCGATCCCGCGTTCGGCTCCGAGAATCCCTGACACCAGATTTCCCCGTGATCGAGAATCGCTGGGAGATGGCGTCGGCGTTGCGCCTCCGTTCCCGCTTCCATGAGCAGCCCATACGTGTGATAGAGCGAGACGAAAAAGGTGTCGAGACGCGGCGCACGTGCCCGCGCCATCTCTTCGGCGATGACGATCTCTTCTTCGAAGGAGTAGTCGCGACCCGTCCACTCCGACGACCAATGGGGCGCCGCCAGGCCACCCTCCCTCAATTCGGCGAGCCACACGCGCTGGAATTCCAGGCTCTCGTCGACCGAGGCGCCGGTCATCCGGGCCACCCAATCCGCAGGCACGTGTTCTCGGCACCACTCACGCACGTCGGCGCGAAACCCGGCGAGCGCCTCGAGTTCGGCAATCATGGGAACCTCTGGAGTAATTCATCCTCCGGACCAGCGGTGAAGGTCGCCAAGTTCGTGGGAATATCAACGTTTAGGGCGGATCATTCCCGCCAAAGCTGACGCTCAGCGACCTCCAACGTGGGGTGCGGTCCGGAATCACAGAGTGAACACACTTAGGACGACTCGGTCTGCAGCGCCTCGAAGTCGAGTTCGGGAAGCGACTGATGGCAAAGCGCTCCGCCGTCGATGGTCAACTGCGAGCCGGTGACATACTTGGACTCGTCAGACGCCAGGTAGACGACACCTGCAGCGATATCGGCAGGCGCACCGAGCTCGGGCACGAGGATGTTCTTCTCGAACGCTGCGCGGAGTTCTGGGCGCGCCAGGATTGCAGTCATCTCTGGGGTTCCGGTGAAGATGAATCCGACGATGATGGCATTGGATCGGATGTTTTCCTTGCCGTAAGCGGCGGCCATTTGGCGGGTGAGCGCGTTGATAGCGCCCTTCGATGCCTGGTACGCGGGCCTCTCAGCCAACGATCTCTTGCTCGAGCTCGCGGAGATGTTCACGATCGAGCCGTTCCCGGCCCGGCGCATCTCGGGGATGGCGTACTTGCTGGCCCAGAACGTCCCCTTGAGCGAGATCTCCATGATGTTGTCGAATGTCTCGTTGTCCATCGTGTCGACGCGCGTGTCGCGGCCGCTGCCCGCGTCATCCGAGATCGCGTTGTTCACGAGCGTCGTCAGCGGACCGAAGGTCTCGACGGTCGTGCGCACCGCATCGGCGACCTCGTTCTCGCGAGAGTTGTCGGCGCAGATGTAGAGAGCCTGCCCGCCCTCGTCGCGCACGGCGTCCTGTACCTTGCGACCCCTGTCCTCCGATCGCCCGGTGAACGCTACCGCCGCGCCTTCGTGAGCAAGCATCTCCACGATGCCCTGGCCGATTCCACGGGTCCCGCCGGTCACCAGCGCCACTTTGCCTTCTAGCCGCATCGTCGTTCTCCTCTTGAGCGAGGCCCCGTCGACCCCGCACCCGATGAATCTCGTGGCTGTTCGAGAGATCCTCGAGTCCCTGCCTCGCTTCTCATGTGAGCCGCACCTTCAGCCGTTGGTTCCGACAGCGCGCGCGTGGGCACTCACCGTCGCGAACAGGCGTCGGTACTCGTCGTCGAACACCGTGCGGCAAGGGCCTGTGATCGACTGGCGGCGATTGGGATCGGCTCGCGTGCCCAGGGGACTTCCCGGGGCGGGCGCACGGACCTCGAGCCGGCCTTCGCGGCCCGACAGTTCGGACGCCCTCTGGACCCAGTCCTGCGCGGTGACGGTCTCGTCGCCGCACCAGTTCGTGATCAGGGCCGGCGTGGCCGCCGCATCGAGGAGAGCTTCGAGCTGATCCTTCATGTCATCGATGTGAATCGGTGTGTGGGGATTGGGGTCGTGGGGAGCGAACATCGTCTCACCGGCGAGTACGGCGGCGATGTGCCGCCCGGGGAACGAGTCGGGCGTACCCATGAATGTGTTCAGGCGTGTGATGACGGTGGGCAGATCGAAGGCCCGCGCGCAAAAACGGGCGACGGCCTCGACTCCTAGCTTCGAAGCGGGACTCGTGGCGGCGTAGGCGGTCGCGCCTCGACCGACAGGGTCGGTTTCCGAATAGGCATGCCAGGGGTCGTTCTGCCCGCTGTAGATGCCCATTCCGGACATCACGAGTGCCGCCCTGGCCTTCCGGCAGTGCTGCAGTAGCAGGCCAGCGCCCTCGACGTTGGTCCGGAGGACGTCTTCCAGCTCGGCGAGCGGACCCCGTTGCCAGGCCAGGTGCAGGACATACGTGAAGTCGTCGGGGAGGTCGTCGAAATCGCCGGCGCCGAGGTCGATGGCCCGGGTGGTGATCCCCGCTGCTTCGAGCGACGCACGACTCCAAGGCACGGCCTCCACATCTTCGGGGGGCGGCGCCTCGGCGAACCGAGCGATTCCCCAGACCTCGTTCTCCGCGGCGAGATCGAGCGCGAGGGGGAGTCCAACACTGCCACGCACGCCGGTGATCAGGATCTTGGCGCCGGTGATCATCGGGCCGCTCCGTCGGATGCTTCCAGCTCGACGCCGAACCGCTCGATGTAGAAGGCAAAGCGTCGGCGCAGCGCAGCGCGATCGAGTCCGAAGTCCTCCGCGCGGTAGCGGTGCACACCGTGGCGCGTCTTGGGGTGCTCATCGACCCAGCGCTCGACGTTGCGACGAGAAGTTTCCGCGAAAAGAATCCCAGCGCGAGAGCAGATGGCGTTGACGGTTCCGACCGGATCCCGCATCAGGTCCTGGTAGTGCACGTCGATGTCGCGGCCCAGGGCGCCGGCTACCCGATCGCGCACGTCCAGGCCGCGCCTCAGGCAGAGCTCTTCGAGAAGCACCCACTCCGGCCCGAAACGGCGCGGGTCGTATCCGGGAGTGGCCGAGCGCATGAGGCCGGTCAAGCTGGCGACCGAGGGAAGGACCCTGGCCGGATCGCGATGGGTCCAGATCAGCCGGGCGTCGGGGTATTCCGCAAGCAGTGCATCCAGGCTGAGCAGATGCTTCGGATACTTCAGGACCCACCGCCCAGGGACCCGCCACTGGAGGTGCTGCAGTGTCCGCCGGTGCGCAACGTAGGCGGGCGAGTAGTCGGCGTTGAACAGCCACTCGCGGTAGCTCGGGACCTCGTAGGGAGCGAGTAGAGTCTGGTCCAGAAAACTCCAGTCGCTCAGCCCGTTGCATTGCTCGGGTCTCTGCGGGTCCACTGGATGTCGGACCAGCAGCTCTGAAGGCGTCTGGTCTACGGCAGCCTGGACCTGCGCGATGCGAGGATCCGTGTATCGGGTCTCCCGGTCGGGGGGCGGCGATGGCAGCTGAATCTCCCACAGAAGCGGCGTCCGCACGCCTTCCACCTGTCCGAGGAGTGCGTGGAGGTGGGTCGAACCTGTTCGGGGCAGGCCGACGATGAATATCGGCGCGGTGATCACCTCGTCGGCGATGGAGGGGTGGGTCTTTCGGTCCTGCACCAGGTGCAAGCGCTTCGACAGGCACGAGACCAGGGTGGCCTCCGCCTGGGCCCGGCGCGTGTCGTCGAGTCTGGCCTCTCGAGTCAGCGCATCGACCAGGACACCGAGAGGCTCTTCGAATTGGACATCTCCGAAATCATCGAGGCCCGTACCACGATGGGCCTGCTCCATGAGCGCCCGGTGGTCAAGTTCGAAGCTCATCGTTCCCCTTTCCGCCACACAGCGATTGCTCACAGTAGCGCGAGGTGAGTATGACCAATCCTCAACGGTCGAAGAAGAAGCTCTCTGCGTTCGAATAGAGGTATTTGTCCAGGACGCCGGGGCGCAGGTCGAGCTTCGCCGCTTCGCCCACGCAACGCGTAATCGAGAGCACGGGAGAATCCGAGGCGAACAGGATCCGCCCCTGACCGCGCGTATTCAAAAAGTGAATCAGTGCGTCGGGGAGCCGACGCGGAGACCAGGCCGAGGTCATCAAGCGCAGATTCGAGTACTTGAGCATGAGCCGGATCGCAGTCTCCCACCAGGGATCTGCGCCGTGGACCATGCACAGCCGAAGCTCGGGAAAGCGAATGCAGACCCGGTCGAGATGCATGGGATGCTGGGCGTCGCCGGGAAGCGGTGGACCTGGAATCCCGGTATTCAGGCAGAGCGGCAGCTCGAGCTCGCAGCACTTGGTGTACAGGGGGTAGTAGACGGCATCACTGGCGGGATAGTGGCCGTCGCCCCAGAAGCTGGGTCCCACGGTAGATAGGAAGTTCAAGCTGCGTTTCTGCAAGTTCCTATCCTAGAGGTTCTGTCAATTAGGAACCCAATACGGGCATGACGGCATTCGCCGCTTTCCAGCCCGAGAACATCGGGGGGACTACGATCGTTCTCTCCACCACGGGTGCGGACGGGACGTCCTACGAACGGGTGGTGTCGCCCATCGACGACGACGGGCAGCTCTTTGTCGCCGCGAACCACTGGCCGCGCGCGTGGTATTACCGCGCGCTCGAGAATCCGAATGTTCGCGTGACCCGCGAGGGCGAGACCACCGACTACCGTGCCGTACCCGTCAGCGAACAGGAGCGCGAGCGCCTTCTCGACGAGTCCGGGTTCCCGCTGGTTGCATACGTCTTCACCGGCTTCGCACCGAGGCAGTTCCTACGGTTGGATCCTCGCTAGGAGAGCGGTGCATCCTCCCGCAGGCGCCGGAACACGGGATACGGATCGGCATGGATCTCGAAGTCGTACGGGCCGTAGTAGACCTCACTGCTGCTGTTCGCGCTTACGTCATGCCTCCTTGGTCAGTCGTAATCAACATGCCATCGCTACGTCGTCCGTAGCGCGCGGCCACGCAATCAGGACATCGCGGACGGGATGTCGACGAAACCCCGGCGCTTCAGAAAACGCCACCGGCCATCTTCCCGGACGAGCTCGTCGCGGTGGCGACCGATCATCGAGAGCGAGGGATGCCCGTCCTCTTTGCGATGAACTACGGTCCACATCACATCGGAAGTCGCTGTGTCGCCCCGAAGCGCGATCATCGGGCTGCTGATGACGTGGAAGCTCGTGCCGACCGCGCCATCCAGTGCTGTTTCCATGAGCGAGCGGATCTGGTCGCGCCCCTTGGCCCTGCCAAGCGGACCCAGCAGCACCTCGCCCTCGTTCGCGAACAAGGAGGCATAGGCCTCGAAGTCGCCCGCGTCGAGGTGATGTCCATAGTCTATGAACAGCTGTTGGATCTCGAGAATGTCCTCGAGGCGTTGCACCCGGTCCTGTAGATCGTCAGCCATTTCGCTCTCCAAATCGTAGGGTCGTCGATCTGCCATCTATCATCCCGCCGGGAAGCAGTCAACAAGCGGGCCCTGATGTCGCCCGTCTACAGCACGTCGATCGAAACCCCCGGCAACGCTCGCAGAGCCGGAATGTGCGCGTCCCTGGCCCAACCGCGGTCAGGGTTGCCGTCGACGATGCCGACCCGAAGCGGCTTTCCAGAATCGTTCAGCTCCATTGTTCACTCCAATGTTCACCGGACCGCTAAATCGCGCAGGCGATGCTTCTGGACCTTCCCAGAAGGGGTCATCGGAAGCTCGTCGAGGAACTCGACGCTCCGCGGCACCTTGAAATTGGCCATCCGCTCACGGGCCCATGCGATCAGCTCTTCAGCGGTCGTCCGATCGCCGGGAGTCCGAACAACGAATGCGCGGCCGACTTCACCGAGACGTTCGTCGCTCATGCCCACCACCGCGATGTGCACCACGGCCGGGTGGGCGGACAAGACACTCTCCACCTCGGCGGGATAGACGTTGAAGCCGCCAACGATCAACATGTCCTTGATGCGGTCGGTAACCTTGAGGTTTCCGGCTGCGTCCAGGACCCCAACGTCGCCCGTGTGCAGCCAGCCATCCGCGTCGATGGCCTCGGCCGTCGCTTCGGGATCGTTGTAGTAGCCCGGCATGACGTTCGGGCCCCGGAGCCAGATCTCTCCAGGGGAGCCCGGTGGTAACTCGGTGCCGTCGATATCGACGATCGCGAGCTCCACGTTGGCGATCGGCCTGCCCGATGTCGTCGCCACCGTCTCGAATTCGTCAGTAGGGCGGGTCATCGTGGCGGTTCCGGAGTTCTCAGTCAGTCCGTAGCCGGTTCCGAAGCTCTCGAAGCCGAGGCGCTCGTGAGCGCTGCGCACTAGCTCGATCGGGATCGCGGCCGCACCGGTGATCCCCAGGCGAAGGGAACTCAAGTCGTATCGGTCGAGGTCCGGATGGGCGAGGATCGACTGATACAGAGTCGGCGGTCCCGGCAGCACGGTGATGCGGTGCTGCTCGACCTGCGCGAGGACCCGTGGGATGTCGAGGACGGGCTCCGGATGGATCGCAGTTCCCTGGAGCAGCGAGGCGAGCCAGCCACTTCGATAGCCGAACACGTGAAAGAACGGATTGACGATCAGATAGCGATCTTCCGTTCGGAGGCCGACCGCTTCGATCCAGCAAGCCGTCGATCTCAGAGCCTGCGAGTGGGACGTCATCACGCCTTTGGGAAGGCCGGTAGTACCCGAGGTGAAGAGGATGTCACATAGATCTTCCGGCCCCACTGCCTTCGCTCTGCCAGCCACGGATTCCGGCTTGACCGCATCGCCGAGTGCTAGAAAATCGCCCCAATTACGCGTCGCTTCTAGCGGTTCTCCTCGCAGGAGCACGACATCGGTCAGCTCTTCGAGGTCTGCTACTGGCCGGGTTGGAGTCGGCGCCCCAGCCGCGCCGCGCAGGAGTCCCAGGAAGCGAACGCCGAGGAATTCGTCCACCGTGCAAAGGACGCGCGCGCCGCTCTTGCGAAGGATGTAGGCTGCCTCCTCCCCTTTGTAGCGGGTGTTGAGGGGGACGAGGACGCCGCCAACCGACTGTGCGCCGAGCGCTGCGACGATCCACTCGTGGAGGTTCTGCGCCCAGATTGCGACACGGTCGCCGTGCTCGAGTCCCATCCCAACGAAGGCCCCCGCCGCCCGACGAATCTGATCGCCCAACTCACGGTACGTCACTCGCCCGGTGTCGCCGACAACTGCCACCCGGTCGCCAAACGCGGCGGCGGCGGCTCCGGGGAGTTCTGCGAGGGTCGTCACGGATAGCGGCATCTTGAATCTGATCCTTCCAGCCAACGCCACTTCCAATCAGGACACGACGCTGGGTCACCCGTCAGCGCAATCTATATCCGGAGCGGCCTTTCGAGAGCGAAACCGCCTGGTCTTCGCCAATGGGGTTGGCGAGTCGCGTATAGGCGAGCCCCTGGTCGAGCGCCGCCTGGCGCCCCCTTCGAGCGACTCCCAGATCGCTCGGACAGTTCCCTGGGTGCTGACACTTGGCTTCTCGGCGATCTGAGCGGCGAGCTCGTGAGCGCGAGACCAGAGCGCGTCCACCGGCGTGACCTCGGGTAGATAGGAAGTTCAAGCTGCGTTTCTGCAAGTTCCTATCCTAGAGGTTCTGTCAATTAGGAACCCAATACGGGATTTCCGCTCCGGGTCTTGTGTCGATCCTCGTTGGTGAACCGGGGAGGGCACTTCTTGCTGAGGATCCGGCGGGCTAGGACAAGGCGATGGGTAGACTCGCGTGGCGGTGCCAGCCCGGAACGGCGGCCAGCTTGAGTTGGCTCGGGTCCACTGCGAGCCGCAGGTTCGGATTGCGATCGAAAAGATTCCTTAGCGCAACCCGAGTCTCCATCCGCGCGAGCTGCGCACCCAGACAGAAGTGCATCCCAAAGCCAAATCCGAGGTGATGGTTTGGCGAGCGCGCAATGTCGAACTCGTCCGGCTTCTCGAAGACGCGCGGGTCGTGGTTCGCAGCTCCGAGCAGCGGCATGACGGGTGTCCCCCGCTTGAGTGTGTGACCGTGAAGGGTGACGTCCTCGGTCGGGTACTGGGGCTTCGTGCCGTGGACGGGCCCCCGGTGACGGACGATCTCTTCGACGGCCGAGTCCCAGAGTTCGGGCTCGGCGCGCAGGCGCGCGAGCTGATCCGGATGCTCGAGCAGCGTTCGCACGCCGTTGGTGATGAGGTGGAGTGTCGTCTCGAAGCCCGCAACGATGAGCAAGAAGACCATGGCGACCAACTCGTTCTCGCTCAGACGGTCTCCCTCCTCTTCCGCCTGGATCAATGCAGACAGGATGTCGTCGCTGGGCGCCACCCGCTTCTGTGCGATCAGTTCTCGCACGAACTTGTCGATTGCTCGCAAGTCCCAGAGCAGGGTCCGCAGGATCCGGAGACCGGACATGCCTTTGGTTAACACGCCAAAGGCGTGTTGGAACGGGGCCACATCTTCTTTGCGCAATCCCATCATTTCGGTGATCACCCGGCTGGGAACGGGCCGCGCGTAACGCTCGAGGATATCGATCTGGTTCTGTTCCCCGAGGTCGTCGAGCAATTCGTGGGAGATCTCTTCGACCCGATCCGACAACTTTTCCACCGCGCGCGACGTGAATACCTTGTTCACGAGGTTTCGCAGGCGCCGGTGCTCGGGATCGTCTTCGTAGATCATGCTTCTGGCGATTACCGCGACCGATTTGGGCATGGGGATCGGAAGCGGGTTCGAACTTCCCTTGCCCCGCGCCCGACCGCGACTCCGCACGAACCGCTTGTCCGTGAGCACCAACCGGCAGTCTTCGTAGCGCGCCACCAAGCCGATCTTCAACACGCTGATCTTTCCCTCGCAGACCGGGGCCTCTTCGAGCAGCCAGCGATACCAGTCGTACTTATGCTCGGTAAAGTCCGCGCCGCCGAGGTTGATCGGCCGGCTCGCGTCGAAGCCCGGCCGGACAATCGCTGTTGCCATGTCGAACACCTCCGCTTCGAGACCCGGCACCGACCCCTCGGCACAAATTGGTAGCGGGTTCGACCCAACTGCGCCCGATAAGTCATGAATTGATTCCGCTGCATTCGGAAGGTTATTGGCGATGGCGACTCGCTGCGGCGAGGCTGGGTGGGGGGGCAGGCGGCGGGGATCGGTCCCGATGCGCTCCGAGACGTAGAGGTTCTCGAACCCGCAAGGATCGATCGGCTCGTGCTTCCCGCGTTCCCCGCGGACGAAACGTCAAAGCGGTCCTGGTCGAGCGCGGGGAGGCTCGAGCGGATTCCTCGGGTAGATAGGAAGTTCAAGCTGCGTTTCTGCAAGGTCCTATCCTAGAGGTTCTGTCAATTAGGAACCCAATACGGGATCAGCGAGTACATCGAAGTGTTCTACAATCGAATCCGAAGACACTCGACGATCGGGAACATAAGTCCGGCGAAGTTCGAGGAGATGGTGCTGGCACAAGCGGCGTAATCAACTTGTCCACTTTTGCGGAGCAAGGTCACTTCATCGTGTCTCGCCTAGCCAAACGCTCGTATGGCGAGTCCCACCCCTCTTTGGCGTTGAACGACAGGTACCCCGCCGTACCCCCGTGAAGGTGCGGACCTCAGGGCCCAAGCCACCTCACGACCCCGGCGTACGCTCGAATGTCCCTACCCCATCAGGCACGATGTGGAAGGGCTGAGCATCGCACATGTAGAGCGCGATATCGGCACCGGGAAACTGCTTGGGATCATCGAAGGTGCCCACCTTGAGAATCACGGCGTCGCGCAACGATGGATGCCGGTTCAGGATGTGTGTGCCACAGGTCGCGCAGAACTCGCGAATCGGAGGCGCGGCGATGTCGCTCCGGGAAAAACACTTCTGCTTGCCGCTCGTGTACTCGAATCCGGCCATGGGAAATGCCATCAGCATGGCTGGTGCCCCTCCAGACAGGTACTGGCAGTCGCGGCAGTGACACTGAAGCTTTAGGACCGGATCGCCGACGACCTTGTATTGCAACTCGCCGCAATAGCATCTGCCTTTCACCTCCATCTCTTCTTCCTTTCGTTCGATTCTCGTTGAGTTCGTTCCGCCAGAGACTCGGGCCGAAGCTTTGGCCTCGGGTATGACGGATCAAGTTGAGCGCTCTCGGAAATATGGGCGACTCCACCGCCGATCGGGCACAAGCGACTCGTCAGCAGCTAGCCGGTTGGATGGGGCGCTGAAATCACAGTCTTACAGGCCAGAATGACGTGCTTCTCGGTTCCATTCGTACGGTGTTTGTTTGCCTCCAAGTACTCTGCATTCGTAACCATGTCGATGAACGCGTCGCGACTCGGGTAGTAGACGAGCTGCACCACGTCCCAATCGACATCGCCCCCTTCGTGAAGCGCGAGGTGGTCGACTGAACCTACCCAGACGACCACGGCACCACGGGCTTTGAGCATGTGGCGAACGACCGCCGCGTATCGGTTATACGCATCACGGCCAGACCCATCCCCATCCAGCGACTTCTCTCTGAACTTCACGAGATTGACCATGGTCACCGGCCCCTCATCGGGGTGTTGTTTCAGGGCTTCGAGTTCGAACGGGGGCATCTATTCACTCCTTTTTTTGAGTTGCATTCATTTGGTTCGT
>JABSQW010000432.1 GCA_013215605.1 Myxococcales bacterium | reverse complement strand
CGCCCACGTCGAGTTCGACCGTCGTGACGCCGATGCACATCGCCTCGGCGAAGGAAGGCAGGGTGTTCTCTGGCCGGCGGGCCCGGGTGCCGCGGTGGCCCTGCACGTCGAAGCCCTCGCCGAACGAGGAGACCGGTGCGCAACCGACCTCGAGGGCGGCGGCCGCAAGCGCGGCGAGAGCGAAAGCACCGAGGGTTCGGCAAACCATGGCTTTGTCCTCCTCGGGGCCAGGTGCCGGACGATTCCACGCGGGTTCAGACGCTGTCAAGCCGAACGGCTCGACCGCGGCGAGGGCGCTCGGCTAGAGTGAGGGGCCGTGCGGGTGCCGCCACCCGGCCATTCAGGAGGAAGGCGATGCAGCTCGAAGACATGATTCTCGTCAGCGTCGATGACCACATCATCGAACCCCCGGGTCTCTTCGAGCAGCACATCCCCAAGAAGTGGGCGGAGCGTGCGCCCAAGCTCATCTTCGACGAGAAAGAGGGGGTGTGGACCTGGGTGTGGGAGGGCGGCACGTCGATCACGGCGTTCATCAACGCCGTGGTGACCCTGCCCGCGGACGAGTGGGGCTTCGATCCGAGCTCCCACGCCGAGATCCGTCCTGGCTGCTACGACGCCGACCTACGCGTCCGCGACATGGACCGCAACGGCGTTCTGGCCTCGATGTGCTTTCCCACGTTTCCCGGCATGGCCGGGACGTTCTTCGGGAACGTCGACGACAAGGCGCTCGCCGCGGCCGTCCTCCAGGCCTACAACGACTGGCATATCGACGAGTGGGCGGCCAGCCACCCCGGCCGCTTCATTCCGCTTCCGCTCTGCCCGCTGTGGGACCCGGAGTTCGCGGCGGAGGAAGTGCGGCGCGTCGCGAAGAAGGGCTGCACGGCGATCACGTTCTCCGAGGATCCGGTGAGCGCTGGCTTTGCGAGCTTCCACAGCGGCGCGTGGGATCCGTTCTTCGCGGCCTGCGCGGACGAGGGCGTGGTGGCCGCCATCCACATTGCATCCGGTGCGGGAGGGCTCACGGGCCACCCCGACACGCCGATGGACGTGATGGTGACCATGCCGTGTTGGAACGCGCTGCCCACCGCGGCGAACTTTCTCTGGAGCGGGATCTTCATGCGCTTTCCAGACCTCAAGATCGCCCTCTCCGAGGGCGGGACCTCGTGGATTCCGGGCTTTCTCGACCGCATGGAGCGCCACTACTCGAAGCAGAAATGGACCGGCGCCGACCTCGGCGGACGCACGCCCACCGAGGTGTTCCGCGACCACTTCCTCGCGTGCTTCATCTGCGATCCGTCGGGCCTGCTCCTGCGCGACCGCATCGGCATCGACAACATCGCCTACGAGGTCGACTACCCCCACTCGGACTGCACGTTTCCGGGATCGCCCGAGGAGCTGTGGGAGCACATCGAGCTCGCCGAGTGCAGCGACGAGGAGATCGACAAGATCACCCACGGCAACGCCATGGAGTGGCTGCGCTTCGACGCCTTCTCGCACGTTCCGCGCGAGCAGGCCAGTGTGGGTGCGCTGCGCGCGCAGGCGACGGATGTCGACATCCGGACCCGCTCGAAGGCCGAGTACAAGAAGGAATTCGAAGCGGCCCAGGCCCCGGGTTGACGACGGAGTCGGCCACGGTCCAGGTGGAAATCCGGGAGCTCCACTTCCGCGATTCGCAGTGACACGATGTCGATCGACTTCTTCTCGATCGGCCCGTTCGTCGGACCGTCGTTCGACTCGGCGCCCCTCCTGAACCCGTCGTGTCGATTCGCGTAAGATGAGCGCCCCAGCGCCCACCCAGGAGGACCCGCCGTGAAGGCCGCCATCTTCGAAAAAGCCCACCAGCCGCTCACCATCGAGGACGTCGAGCAGCGTCCGACCCAGGCGGGCGAGGTGCAGGTGCGCACCGTCTGCAGCGGCGTCTGCCATTCGGACATGCACTTTCTCGACGGCGCGTGGGCGATGCCGATGCCGTGCGTGCTCGGTCACGAGGCGTCGGGGGTGGTCGAGAGCGTCGGCGAGAACGTCACGTACGTGAAGCCCGGCGATCACGTCATCATGTCCTTCAAACCGTTCTGCGGACAGTGCTACTACTGCTTGAGGGGCCAGCCCCAGCTGTGCAGTGACGAGTCGCAGGGCGCGCTCATGGCGTCGCGACTCACCTGGAAGGGCAACCCGATCCTCCAGTTCGCGAACGTCGGTTCGTTCTCCGAGTCCATGATCACCACCGAGAGCGGCGTGGTGAAGATCCCCGATGAGATGCCCATGGCGGAAGCCGCGCTGATCGGCTGCGGGGTCATGACGGGCGTTGGCGCAGCGCTCTACACGGCGCAGGTTCCCGGCGGTGCCGTCACCGCCGTGGTCGGCTGCGGGGGTATCGGCCTCAACGTCATCCAGGGCTGCGAGATCGCGGGCGCCAGCCAGATCATCGCGGTGGACGTCGTCCCGGAAAAGCTCGAGATGGCCCAGCGCTTCGGCGCCACTCACACGGTGAATGCCAAGGAGACGGATCCGGTGGCCGCCGTGCTCGAACTCACGGGTGGCCAGGGCGCCGAGTACGCGTTCGAGGCCATTGGCAACGTCGACGCCGCGCGCCAGGTGTTCGACATGCTGCGACCGGGCGCCACCGCCGTGATCGTCGGCATGATGCCGATGGGGTCCGAGATCGCGGTGCCGGGCCCGGCCTTCCTCCAGGAGAAGAAGATGATCGGCTCGATGTACGGCAGCACGCGCTTCCGCGAGCACATGCCGAAGCTCGTCGACATGTTCCTCCAGGGGCGGCTCAATCTCTCGGGCCTCGTGAGCGAACGGATGCCGCTCGCGGACATCAACAACGCCTTCGAGTTGATGAAGGGCGGCAAGGTTGCGCGCTCCGTGCTCGAGATCAGCGAGGTCTGATGGCGTTGCTCAGCGGGCAGCGCGTCCTCGTCACCGGACCCGCCGGACAGATCGCCTTTCCCCTCGCCGAGTTCCTGGCCCGGGACAACGAGGTCTGGGGCATTGCGCGGTTCGGCGACCCCGCGGGCCGCGAGCGCTGCGAGAAGGCGGGCATCCGCACGCGGATCGTCGATCTCGCCGCCCCCGACTGGAGCGACCTCCCGGAGCAGTTCGACTATGTGCTCCACCTCGCGATCTTCCAGCAGCCGGGGTACGACTTCGACCGCGCGCTGCGGGTGAATGCCGAGGGCACCGGGCTCCTCATGAGCCGCTTCCGCAGGGCCAAGGCGTGCCTCGTGATGTCGACGTGCTCGGTCTACCTGCCGCCCGAGGACCCGCGCCACCTCGTCCTCGAGACGGATCCCCTCGGCACCATCGAACAGCCGTTCTCGCCCACCTACCCCGCGTCCAAGATCGCCCAGGAGGGCGTCGCCCGGATGGCGGCACGCGAGTGGGAGCTACCCACGACGATCGCGCGCATGAACGTCTCGTACGGCACCAACGGCGGCCTGCCGGCGATGCAGGTGGATCTCCTGCTCGCCAATCAGCCGATCGACCTCGTCGCCGGTCGCGAGTCGTTGACGAGCCCGATCCACCAGGACGACATCAACGAACAGACCGCGGGCCTGCTCGCGGCGGCCAGCGCGCCCGCCACCGTGGTGAACTGGGGCGGCGACGAGGGGTGCGGGGTGCGCGAGTACTGCGACTACCTGGGCGAGCGGGTCGGGAAGCGGCCCGTGTACCGGGAGGTCGAGATCGGAATCACGCACACGGTGACCGAGAACACCCTGCGCAAGCAGCTGGTCGGCGATTGTCGCGTGGGTTGGCGCGACGGGATGCGTCGGATGGTCGAGGCGCGGTACTCCGATCTCGCGCGCTGACGCCACGCGAGCCGAACCCAGCGCGTCGGTCGCGCCGGCGCCCGAGACCATTGGAAGTACCATGGTCGGCCTTTCGAGAGCCCATCCAGCGAGGAGGATTCTGCGGTGCCCGACGCCATCGTCGAACGAGACGGCCACCTGATGACGATCACCATGAACCGACCCGAGCGATACAACGCGCTGTCGGGCGAGATGCTGCTGCGGATGTACGACGCCTACGAAGAGGCCAGCCACGACCCGGAGATCCGCTGCATCATCATCACCGGCGCAGGCGGGAACTTCTGCTCGGGCGCCGACCTCAAGGGCATGAGTGGAGACTCGGGCCAACACGACCCGGAGATCGACGTCGCGGCGCGGATGCGGGAAGACCCCGACGTCATCTACAAGGCGTTGTTCCGCCACTACCGACCCACCAAGCCGATCATCGCGGCCGTCGAAGGTGTGGCGATTGCCGGTGGAACGGAACTTCTGCAGGCCATGGAGATCCGTGTCGCGGGAGAGAGCGCGCGCTTCGGCGTTTCGGAGGCTCGTTGGTCGCTGTATCCGATGGGCGGCTCAGCGGTGCGGCTGCCCCGACAGATCCCCTACACCCAGGCGGCCGAGATCCTGCTCACCGCCAAGCACATCAGCGCCGCCGAGGCGAAGGAGATCGGGTTGATCGGCCACGTCGTGCCCGACGGCCAGGCGCTCGCCAAGGCTCGCGAGATCGCCGAGGTGATCTGCAACAACGGACCGCTGTCCGTCGAGGCGATCACCCGCACGCTTCACGAGACAGACGGCATGGAACTCGACGACGCGCTTCGTTACGAGTGGGAGTACGGACAGGCGGTCTTCGCCAGTGAGGACGCGAAGGAGGGCCCGCTGGCCTTCGCGCAGAAGCGCAAGCCGAACTTCAAGCGGAAGTAGG
>JABSQW010000431.1 GCA_013215605.1 Myxococcales bacterium | reverse complement strand
CGGGATGTCGAACAACTTCGCGCGCTTGGCCGTCTTCTCGGGATTGCGTCCCACGAGGCCGACGACGTCGAAGCCCGCTTCTCTCAGTGCTCGCGCGTGTGTGAGGATTCCGAAACCTGTGCCGATCACCAGCGCGCCGGGTTTCGCCTGTGCCATTGCTCACCTCCTGTCCATTTCTCCGAAGCGCTCCGGCGCACTCCGGCGCACGGCGCTGCGAGCACTGCGTTGGAAGCATTTTGCCGGAGTTCTGATCCGCTGTACGCGGCGAACGCGGGCACGGTAGCATGTCGGTCCATCCGTCCGGGAACACGGAGTCGTCTTCGCATGCCGCGCCGCGAGAGCGCCTCCACCGCAGTGCTGTGTCTCATCTTTGCGATGTCCGGAGCCTCCGGGCTCGCGTTCGAGGTGCTGTTCTTTCGCCTCGCGGGTCTCGTCCTCGGCAACAGCGTGTGGGCGGTCTCGATCGTGCTGTGCAGCTTCATGGCCGGCCTCGCTGTGGGGGGCGCCTTGGCGGGTCGCATCGGCGACGAGTTGCGGACGCCGCTGCGCGTGTACGCGCTCGCGGAGGGGGCGATCGCCGTGAGCGGCGTCGGCCTCGTCGTGCTGCTCCCCGGTCTCCCCGCGCTCGTTGCTCCCGCGCTCGGCGCGATCGCCGACAGCCCTGCGCTCCTCGGGTTTCTGCGCCTGGCGAGCGGTTTCACACTCATGATCGTACCGGCCGCCGCGATGGGAACGACGCTTCCCCTCCTCGTGCGGGCGCTCTCGGCGCGCGATTCGAATTTCGGACGCACCCTCGGCCGTCTCTACGGGTGGAACACGGTCGGCGCCATGCTGGGCGTGATCGCGACGGAGCGTTGGCTGATCGGAATGATCGGCGTTACGGGTTCGGCCGTTGCGGCGGGTTCGCTCAATCTTCTCGCCGGTGCGGGAGCGCTGTGGCTGGCGCGCGAAGGCGAGCCGCCGATCGCGAGCGCGGCTCCGGGTTCCCACTCTGGCGAGAGCGTGTTCGCGAGGGCGTGGCCCGTCGCGGTTTCGGCCTTTGCGGCCGGCGCGATCCTGATGGCGCTCGAGGTGGTCTGGTTTCGCTTCTTCCTGCTATTCACTGCGGCCACCGGCTGGAACCTGGCCCTGATGCTGGCGACCGTGCTCGCCGGCATCGGCCTCGGCGGCCTCGCGTCGTCGCTGTGGTTTCGCTTCGATGCCGACGCACACACGCGTGCGGGTCTTGTCGGGGTCGCAAACGCGATTCTGCTCGTGTTGTCCTACGTGGGACTCGGGCAGGGCATCGAGCTCGGAGCGATGCGCCCGCCCGTGCTCGCGTACGTCTACATGATGCTCCCGGTGAGCATCGGTTCCGGGGTCCTGTTTCCACTCCTCGGACGCGCGCTCCACGCTTCGGGTTCGGCCGAGGCGCGCGCGACCGCGCACCTGGTCGTGATCAACACGCTCGGCGGGGCGGTGGGTTCCCTCGTCGGTGCGTTCGTCCTCATCCCGCAGCTCGGTATCGAGCGCTCACTGTTCGCGCTGCTCGTTGCCTACGGGCTCGTCGGTTCGCTCCTGCTCCTCCATCCCGCCGTCGCGGGCGAGGCCAGAAGGCCCGGCGTCCTGGAGTGGCTCTCGGTGGGGGGACTGTTCGCGGGCCTCGCCCTCGTGTTTCCCTTCGGCGCGATGAACGACGTGATCATCCGCGGCACCGGGACGTTCCACCAGGGAGCGAATGCGCGCGGGATGGAGCTCGTCGCGGTGCGAGAAGGCGTGACGGAGACCGCGCAGATCTTTCGCAAGGACCTCCAGGGAACGCCTTGGTTCTACACCCTCGGAACGAACAACCACTCGATGTCGTCGACGATGACGACCGCGCGGCGGTACATGAAGCTCTACGTGTACTGGCCGATGGCCGTCCGCCCCGACACGCGAAACGTCCTGCTGATTTCCTACGGAGTGGGGAGTACCGCGAAGGCGCTGGTGGATACGCAGAGCCTCGAGACGATCGATGTGGTCGACATCTCGAGGGACATCCTGGAGCTCTCCGAGCACATCTACCCCGATCCCGCGGATCACCCGCTGCGCGACCCGCGCGTGACCGTGCACGTGGAGGATGGCCGCTTCTTCCTGGCGAGTACGAACCGGAAGTTCGACCTCGTCACGGCGGAGCCCCCGCCGCCTCGCAATTCGGGTGTCGAGAATCTCTTCTCGCAGGAGTTCTTCGCGCTGGCTCGCGATCGTCTCACCGACCGCGGCATTCTGACCTACTGGCTTCCCGTGCACTCGCTTCGCGTGGCGGAGACGAAGTCGATTCTCAAGGGATTCTGCAACGTATTCGAGAACTGCTCACTGTGGGTGGGAGCCGGTCGCGACTGGATGATCGTCGGCATCAATCACCCCGATCCCGCGGGACCGGTCTCCGCGGAGGACTTCTCGAAGCAGTGGCTCGACGACCGCGTGGCACCGGAACTCCGCGATGTCGGTCTGCTGTCGCCGGAGCAGCTCGGGGCCACGTTCGTCGCGGACGGGCAACGCCTCGCGGCGTGGATCGGTGACGAGCCCCCCCTCGACGACGAACACCCGCACCGCATCGACCCGCGTCACGCCGAGGGCCCCGACGACGAAGTGGGCCACGCGGACTTCATGATGTCGCCCGAATCACAGTCGAACTTCGCACACAGCCCCCACATCGCCGCGATCTGGCCCGCGTCCCTGCGCGAATCGGCGGTGGCCTGGTTTCCCGCGCAGCGCCTCATCGACCTGGTGATCTCCCGCATCAACCGCTACGCGATGCTCCACGACATGCTGGGCGATCCCCGCCTCGTGGACTACATCCCGTGGGTGTTCGGGAGCAGCGCCGACGCCCTCCGCATCGTCGAGTCGCTCGACGATGCAGTGCTCCTGTCGGGCGCCACCGCGGTCGAATCGGAAACGTACCGTCACCTCGCGGCGCGGTCACTGAGCGCGCATGCATTCGAGAACGCGGCAATCTACCTCGCGCGCTCCTTCGACACGCCGGAGCGGCTCACGGAGGCGATCCAGATCGGCGAGCACTTCATCGAGATCTACCTGCTGCTCCGCGCGCAGCAGACCGAGCGTGCTCTCCAGCGGATGCGGATGTACTGCCGGATCGTCCGGGCGGATCCGTCGGAGATCGAGCGCGCGCGAGTCTTCTGGAGCTGGTCTCAGTCCAACCTCGCCTTCGAGTACCCGTTCGAGCAGCTGCTGTCGGGCGGCTAGCGTCCGCCGATCGATCCGGCGCCGACGACTGCGATCTTCACGGCGTCAGCGCGCGGTGTATCCGCCATCCACGGGCAGCGTGACGCCGGTGATGAACGACGCCCGATCGCTGGCGAGGAAGACGGCCGCGTTGGCCACCTCGTCGGCGCGGCCCAGGCGACCCATCGGGTGGAGGCTCTCGAACTCCGCCTGGATCACCGAGTCGTCGCGGATCATCTCCGTCATCGGCGTTTCGATATACCCGGGAGCGACGGCGTTCACGCGCACGCCGTACGGGGCGTAGGCGATCGCGAACTGTTTCGTCATGCCCACCACGGCGTGCTTCGACGCGATGTAGGCGACACCGCCTGGCTGCGCGAAGGCGCCTTCGCCCAGCTCCATCGGGGTGACGAGCCCCACGAGACCCGCGATGGACGCGGTGCTGACGATCGCGCCTCCCCCGCGTTTCGCGAGGAACTGCCCGCCGTACTGCAGCCCGTAGAAGACGCCCTTCAGGTTCACGTCGAGGGTGAGGTCGAAATCGGCGGCGCCGACGCCCGCGTTGTTGAAGAGGATGTCGAACCCTCCGAGCGAGTCGATGGTCTGCTGCAGGCTCTTCTCGACGGCCACCTCGTCCGACACGTCGAGTTGCAACGAGGCCGCTTTTCCGCCCTCGGCGGCGACCAACTCGGCGGTGAGCTTGACGCCCTCGCTGTCGATATCGGCGCACATCACCATGGCTCCTGCTTCTGCGAATCGCAGCGCCGCGGCCCGCCCGATGCCCGACGCCGCACCCGTGATCAGCGCGACCCGTCCCGATAGCTCTTCCGATCGTCCACTCATGGTTTCCTCGATGAATTGGTCGTCCTGATAGAGTAAACGCGAGGAGGCGTCCAGTGGAAGTCGAAATTGATGCGGCTCATCGCGAGCCACGGCGGCGGATCGCTGAACGCCGTGGGAGCCCGCGCGAGGTGCAGCGTCTTGCTCGTACGTCCCGAACGGGGATCCTGGCCGCTGGCGTTGCGACCATTCGATGAGCGGCGAGGAGAAGCCCCAGCCGCACGCCCACTACACGTTGGCGACGCTCCTGCTCGTCTTCGTGTTCAGTCACATCGACCGCAACATCCTCAACATACTCGTCGAGCCCATCAAGGCGGAACTCGGTGTTTCCGACACCGTGATGGGCTGGCTGACGGGACCCGCTTTTGCGGTGTTCTACGCGACGCTCGCCATCCCGGTGGCGCGCTATGCGGACCGAGGGTCGCGCAAGGCCATCATCGTCGTCGGCCTCATCCTGTGGTCGGTCGTGACGGCGGCGCAGGGCCTGGTGAGGGTGTTCTGGCACCTCGTGGTCGCACGGATCTTCGTGGGTATCGGCGAAGCCACCACGAGCCCCGCCTCGCATTCGATGATCTCCGACTACTACCCACCGGCGCGCCGCGCGGTACCGCTCTCGATCTTCGCAGCCGGGGGTCACATCGGGATGATGGCGGGCTACATGTTCGGCGGGGTCATCAACGACTGGATGGGATGGCGCACGGCATTCGTTGCCGTGGGGTTGCCCGGGCTGCTGGTGGCGCTCGTCTTCTGGTTCACGGTGCGCGAGCCGCGGCGCGGACAGGCGGAGACGGTTTCGGACGACGAGGAGCCGAGCTTTCGCGAAGTGATCGGATACCTGATGCGGCGCCCGGCGTTTCGCCATCTCAACTACTCGGCGGTGCTCTACGTCGTGGCGATCTACGGGTTCAACGTGTGGGGGCCGGCGTTCCTCATGCGAGTTCACGGTCTCAGTACGAGCGAAGCGGGGCTGAGCTTCGGACCCGTGACCGGGATCGCGGGTTTCCTGGGTACGCTGGCGTCGGGTGCGCTGTCGGACCGGATGACCACACGTGACGTCCGCTGGGCGATGTGGATTCCGGTTGTGGGTGCCGTGTCGACGATCCCGTTCTGCGTCGGATTCCTGTTCGCGCCGGACCCGCAGCTCGCTCTCGTCTTCTACGGCGCGCAAGTGTTCCTGGCGACGTTCTGGATGGGTCCGACTTTCTGGGTGTGCCAGGGGCTCGCGAAGTTGCGCATGCGCGCCATGGCGTCTGCTCTCCTGTTGCTCAGCGTCAACCTCCTCGGGATGGGCCTCGGGCCGGTGCTCATCGGGGTCCTCAACGACGCGCTGCGGTCCGGCTTCGGCGAGGCGAGCATCCGCTACTCGCTGCTCGTTCTGTGCGTGCCGATGCTGTGGGCTGCCGCGCACTCGCTCGCGGTCAACCGCACCCTCGAGAGCGACCTCGCCCTGGCGAAGACGAGCGGCGCGGAGACCGACTGACACATTTTTGAGTTCTCTGGAGCCGCGGGGTCCAGATCTCGGGGTATCCTATCGGGTCTCTTCGCGAGCCTGTGCCATGCGTCGCGGAGACCGACCGTGCAGATCCCGATGAGCTGCTCCGGGCGGTCGAACGGAGCCCATACGCCACCATGAACGTCCCTCGAATCCTCGGTCCCGCCCATCCCACGCGTCCGCGCCGAGCCCCGCCTGTCTGGGACGTCGCCAACCCCGTCGCGCTCGAGCGCAGTCGGCGGCAGTTGCTGCGCGAGGGGCTCGCGGGTTTCGGCATGCTCCTGGCGGCGCCGATCGTCTCGGGGTGTGGATTCGAAGACATTCAGCTCCTGAGTGACGTGATCTCCAACATCCCGAACCTCGGGCCTCTTCAGGGTCCCGACGCGAACGGACTGATGCTGCCTCCGGGGTTTACTTCTCGCGTCGTCGCGCGCACGAACGAGCGGCCAGTCGCCTCGAGTTCCTACTTCTGGCACAGGTCTCCGGACGGCGCGGCGGTGTTCGAGACCTCGGACGGCGGCTGGGTGTACGTGTCCAACGCGGAAGTGTCCGGCGGACGCGGCGGCGTTGGGGCGCTGCAATT
>JABSQW010000430.1 GCA_013215605.1 Myxococcales bacterium | reverse complement strand
GGAGCGCGAATTCGGTTCATCTCGAAACTCCAGTCGATGTCCGATCGGGACCGGACTCCGGGGTCGTGGGCGCGCGAGGGTTCAGGGCTCAGGTGCCTGCGTCTTCCGGCGAACTCGGCTGCGGGTGGCCGTACAGCAGGACCATCAGCGCCGGAGCGAGCAGGACGTCCGCGAGGAACGCCGTCAGGATAGTGAATCCTGTGACGAGACCGAAAGTCACCAGGTTCGATCCTGGGGGACCGTGTAGTACTCCGGCCGATTCTCGTTCAGGGCCTGGTGGGTTGCCGCCGCCCGCTTCGACTTCGAAGGCACACAAGAGCTAGAGTCCGACTCCACAGCGGACTCGCGGCAGTGAGCGGAAGGCGAGCGAAGTTCGGGCGAGCCCCATGCAGACCGCAACCAAACTTCAAGAGCGACGAATGGTCCTCTCCCCGATAGGAGCCGTTCTCGCCGGGCACTCGGAGGCGCAGCGTCGCCGGATCCTTCCCGGGCGTTTGGCTCCCAGCTCGGCTGCGACGCTTCCCGGCCTCGGGAGCAGGGCTTTCAATTCTCGCGTCAGAGTGATAGGTGGGGAAGCGGTGCACGTCCCGACCTTCGCCCGGCTGCGTCGGACCGCTTCGCGGTTCGCTCTTCCCCTCTCGATCCTGCTCGCCGCGGCGGCCCCGGGCTGCAACGGCGGCGTTTCACAGATTGCCGCGTCAGCCGCGGCGCAAACCGTCGCGGCGCCGACGCTCACGGGCCCGATCACCGGTGGCGAGCACGGCTTTCCCTTCATCGGGACGGCACTCGACCTCGCGGCCTACGCCTACGTGGAAGAGGAGTTCTTCGTCGCAGGGACGGCCCGCGCTTTCGCCAGCGCTGCGCCGCTTTCGCCCGACGGACGCTGGACCGTGACGCCGGCGGGCCGGGCGGACTACCGGACCCGCGTCCTGGTTCGCAGGCCGCGTGACGCGGCGGACTTCAACGGAACGGTGCTCGTCGAGTGGCTCAACGTTTCGGGGGGCCTCGATGCAGGGCCGGATTGGGCATTTCTCCACTCTTTGATCCTGCGCGACGGTTATGCCTGGGTGGGTGTATCCGCCCAGGCGGTGGGCGTCGCCGGATTCCCGTCCGATCACCCGCGCAGCGCACTCGGCAACGCGGGTGCGCTCAAGGTCTGGGACCCGACGCGCTACGGCCCGCTCGTGCATCCCGGCGACAGCTATTCCTACGACATGTACTCCGAGGTGGGACGAGCCCTGCGCGACCCGCAGGGCGCCGACCCGCTCGGCGGCGCGGAGGTCAGGGAGTTGATCGCGATCGGCGAGTCGCAGTCCGCGTCACGCCTGGCCACCTATCTGAACGCCGTGCACCGGGAGGCCCGAGTCTACGACGCGTTCCTCGTGCACAGCCGCGGTGGCGGGTCCGCTCCGCTCAGCCAGGCCCCTGAACCCGCCCGGGAGGCCCCTCGCCCGGTGTGGATCCGAGACGACCTCGCGGTACCGGTCCTTGCCTTCGCCACGGAGACCGACCTGATCGGCCTGGCGTTCTATCCGGCACGCCAGCCCGACACGGACCGGCTGCGGCTGTGGGAAGTGGCGGGTACCGCGCATGCCGACCTCTATCAGCTCACGGTCGCGATGCGGGACAGCAATCGAACGCCTCTCGGAAACTCCGCGATCGCGGCGTGCGAACTCCCGCTCAACGACGGACCCCAGCACTACGTGCTGAAGGCGGCGGTCCACCACCTCCGCGGCTGGGCGCGCGACGGTACGCCTCCACCGCCGGCGCCCCGCCTGAGGGTCGTCCCGGGTGATCCCGATCGGATCCTGCGCGACGGCTTTGGCAACGCGTTCGGCGGCATTCGCACCGCACCCGTCGACGTGCCGGTCGCGACCCTGTCGGGCGAAGGGAACTCGGGTGGAGTCTTCTGCCGACTGTTCGGTGTGACGGAGCCCTTCGAGCCCGCGATCCTGGCGGCGCTCTACGGCGGCGAAGCCGCCTACCGGGCGGCGGTCGATCAGGCGGTCGTGGATGCGGTTCGCGCCGGCTTCCTTCTCGAGCCCGACGCGCAACAGATGCGCGACGAGGCGGCTCGAGTTTCGTTTCCTCCAGAGCGGACTCCGCAATGACGAACAGCGACGAACGCGACCCCTACCTCGAACTGCTCGACGCCGACGATCCCGTCCCGCTGGTGAACCGCCTGCGCGAGGAAGACCCGGTGCACTGGGTCCCGGAGTTCGGCTTCTGGTTCGTGACGCGCCACGACGACGTGAAGCGCCTGTTCAACGATCCGGAGAACGTCGAGCGAGACCGGCGTTTCTGGGAGCACTACACGCCGGCGCCGGAAGGATCGATGCGACGCTGGCTCGACGAAGAGGGAATGGGTTCCCAGGGGCCCGAGCACCACTCGCGTGTGCGCCGCCTGGTCTCGTCGGCGTTCACGCCTCGCGCAATCGGGCGCATGGAGGAGCAGATCCGCGAGGTCGTGGACCGTTTCTCGCTTCCGCTGCGGGGGCGCCACGGCGAAGTGATCGATCTGATGGGAGATTTCACCAGCCGCATCCCCAACGTGGTGATCAGCCGCATCACCGGCGTGCCGCCGGCCGGCGACGGCGAGGTGCGCTTCGCCAGCCTCGCCCAGGAGATGATCCGCGCGTTCTTTCCCCTGGCGAAGGAAGACGCCATCGCGACGGGCGAGGCGGCATTTGCCGAGCTTGCACCGTGGGTGCGAGAAATGGTCGCCGAGCGCCGGCGTTCGCCCCGGGAAGACCTCGTGTCGGATCTCGTCGCGGCACGCGATCGCGACGAGGCGCTGACCGACGACGAGATCGTGCTTCTCGTGACGCTCCTCATCGGAGCGGGAAGCGAGACCACCGCGATGGGCGGGCTCATCATGATCGGCACCCTGCTTCAGCACGAACGCGAGCTCGAGCGCGTGCGCGAGGACCGCGGCCTGCTTCCGAGTGCCGTCAACGAGATCCTGCGCTTCGGATTTGGCGGCCCGGCAGGAATCCAGCGCTACGCGGCCCGGGATTTCAGCCTGCGCGGCCAGCAGATCCGCAAGGGGCAGATGCTCATGCTGTCGTTTGCCGGCGCGCACCGAGATCCTTCGGCCTACCCCGACCCGAACGTGTTCGATATCGGCCGCGACGCGAAGGACCTGCTGGTGTTCGGCAACGGACCCTACTACTGCCTGGGCGCCAACCTGGCTCGCCAGGAGATGGCGTGTATGCTGGACGCCTTCCTCGACATCGTGCCGCCGGGCTCGCGTCTCCGCGAAGACCTGCAGTTCCACGAAGAGATGGGACTCTTCAAGCGGCCCACGAACTTTCCCGTCGAGGTCGCGAAGGCCTAGAAGAGTGCGCGGAAGAAGCGCTTGCCTTCGCGCCCGCGCGACAGACCGGCCGTTGACGCCGCTCCCCTGACGCACCACCCTCGTCGCGAACTGCGAAGGGGGCGGACGTGCGAAGGACGAAAACGACAGAGCGCTGGGCGCGACGGACACGGCGACTCACGACGGCGGTCGTCGCTGGCCTCCTCCTCGTCATTTCCCCCGCCTCGATGGGAGTGGCACGCGCTCAGGACGCGAGCCTCGCGTACGAGGGATCGGTGGGCCTGGCATCCGCGGTGTCTTCGCTCGTCTACGGACCGGCGAAAGTGCTGTACGCGGCCGGAGGTCTCGCGCTGAGCGCCACGACCCTGATCTGGACCTTCGGCGACACCGACGTGGCTGGGCCGCTCTTCACGCAAACGGTGGGCGGCGACTACGTCGTCACCCCGTCTCACATCATCGGCGATCGCGAACTCAACTTCTTTGGATCCTGACTCCTACGCTGGCGCGCTGTCGCGGTCCGACGGGCCGTCGAGGTGCGCGGTGCAGTTGAGCAGGAGCACGCGCCACGGCTCGGCGGGCTCGATCTCCGTCAGCGAGGTGTTGTCGAAACGCAGGAAGCCCTCTTTGGCGACATCCGAGCCGAGGTGCCGCTGAACGAGCGACGAGCACACCAGCCCGTGCGTCACGATGGCAAGGTCCCCGTTGGTGGTCATCGCGAGGGCGCGCAGTGTCTGCCACGCGGAGTCGACGCGCCTGTGGAAGGCGGCCCAGCTCTCGCCACCGGGCGGCTCGTAGTCGTCCGCGAAGAGATCGATCTTCCTGGCCTCCAGCT
>JABSQW010000429.1 GCA_013215605.1 Myxococcales bacterium | reverse complement strand
GATTCCTCGTAGACCCCCCAACCCGTCTCGTTCGGCTTCGAGCCCGCCTGCATCTTGTTCTGGCACTTGTGCCAGCTGCTGATGCGCCAGACGTGGTCGCTCTCGTCGAACTGGTCGCGGATGTAGTCGTCGTGGAGACCGTTTCCACTACCCGCGATGCCCGGCGCCGTGAACACGAAGTTCATACCCGCGTATTCGAAGGTCGACATCACGCCGAGGTCGCCGGTCCAGGGAATGCCGAGACGCTCGAGGCGATCCTCCATGTAGCTCTGGTACCCGTCCGAGCCGTAGAACACCTCCTCGTCGTGGTTTCCCGCCGACGCGAAGTACGGGAAGTTCACACCGAGCTTTTCGGTGATGAGTTCGTCCCAGCCCTCGGGATCGTGGTCGTAGTCGAAGTCCCCGGCGTGCACCACCGCGTCCGTACCCTCATTCTTGATCAGTTCGAGGACCTTGACTGCGGCCGGTCCGTTCCCCTGATCGCCGATGAACGCGATCTTGAAGTTCACGGGGGTGCCGCCGCACTCGCCGCCGGCCTCTTTGAGCACCGGAGACGACAGCGCGCCGTGCAGATCCGAGATCGTGATGTCGCCCCGCATGATGTTCTGCAAGTCGAGCGGGGTCGCAGCGACGTCGTAGAGTTGGACGTCGTCGATCGAGCCCTGGAAGGCTCCAGAGCCGTCGTCCTGCGCGCCGATGGAGAGCGCGAGATCGTTCGCGCCGATCGAAAGATCGGAGACGTACTCATGGGTCGACTCCTGACCGTCGATGAAGATCGCGATCTTCGAGCCATCGTAGGTCGCCGCGACGTGCATCCAGGTCGAGCCGTCGGTCGGGTAGGTACGTCCGGCCATCAGCTTGTAGGCGTTGCCCGAGCTGCGCTGGTTGAACCGGACGAAGGGCCGACCGGCCGCCGACAGGCCGAGCTCGAAGCCGTCGAAGTCGCCGAAGCGGCCCTTCTTGACGAGATACTGTGTTTTTTGCACCTCGGGACGAATCCAGGCTCCGATGGTGATGTGGCCGTCGACGTGGAGATCCGGGTGATCGGGAACCCGGACGCGCGGACTACCGGCCAGTGCTCCTGGGAAGTAGATTCCGCCGTGGATCGCGCCGTCCGTCCGCGACGGAAGCGTCTGCGCGCCCGTGAGCGTGCCGTCGTGACCGTTGCCGGAGTTGTCGGTGGCGGTGGTTCCCCCACTTTCGTCGAAGCCCCACACCGCCAGCGCCTTCGACGGCGCCACCAGGGGACTGCGCTCTTCCCGGTATTCTTCGACGCTCGGGGTCCCGTCGCCGTCGGGATCGAGCAGGGCGTCGGCGGGATCGAAGGGATCGAGGCCGAAGTGTCCCTCCCACCAGGTCGGCATGCCGTCCTCGTCGTGGTCGGGCGCCTCTTCACCGGGAGCGATGGGCAGGTCGAGGGGGTTCATGCCGAGCTGGTACTCGAGCAGGTTCGGAAGACCGTCGGAGTCGGCATCGCCGCTGGCGTCGGTCGAAGAGAGCGGGTTCAGACCGTGCTCGATCTCCCACGCGTCGGGCAGGCCGTCGTTGTCGTCGTCCTGGTCCGCGTAGTCGCCGATCCCGTCGTCGTCGCTGTCGCTCCACTCGAGGGAGTCGTTCGGGAACGGGTCGGCGCCGTTCGGCACGCCGTCGCCGTCGTCGTCCCAGGGCGCCTCGCCCGTGTCGAGCAGAATCTCGATCTCTTCCGCGCTCAACGCGCGGTCGTAGACGTGCGCGTTGTCGAGGCGTCCTCGAAAGGGGTTCTTTCCGTCGTCTTGCGCGCCAATCGAGAGCTTTCGGGTATTCGTCTTGATGGAGAGACTCGGCGCGTGCTTGCTCGCGTCGAGCTCGCCATTGACGTAGAGGCGGATCTTGCTGCCGTCGAACGTCGCTGCCACGAACATCCAGGTGCTCCCGTTGGTGGGGTACTTGGTGTTCGAGAGCAGCTTGTAGGTATTGCCGGAGCTCCTCTGGTTGAAGCGGACGAAGGCGTAGCCGCTGCTCGACAGCGACAGCTCGTAGCCGTTGCTCGAGCCGTGGCGCGCCTTCTTGATCAGGTATTGGGTCTGCTTCTGGGTCGGCTGGATCCAGGCGGCGAGGGTGATGTCGCCGGTGATGTCGAGCGTCGAGTCGTTGGAAACCGTGACGTAGCGGCCGCCCGTGAACTTGGCGGCCTTGCCGAACACGCCGGCTGCCCATTTCCCGCCGCGGACGAAGCGGCCGTCGTTGTCGTTGCCGGAGCCGTCGTGGACCGCGGAGCCCGAGCCCTCGTCGAAGCTCCACAGGCCTGCGCCGCTCTCGGCCGGGGCGCGCATCGGGTTCGTGCCCGCCGCGTACTCGACTGCATTGTCGACACCGTCGCCGTCGGGGTCGCCGTGCTGATCGCCACCCTGGAAGGGGTCGAAGCCGTAGAAGGTCTCCCAGAGATCCGGTAGGCCGTCGTTGTCATCGTCTGCGTCCGCGTGGTTCCCCACACCGTCGGCGTCGGTGTCGACCCATTCGCTCGGGTCGCCCGGGAAGCTGTCGTCGTCGTCCTCCCAACCGTCTCCGTCGGTGTCGGCCAGCAGCGGGTTCGTGTCGCGCGG
>JABSQW010000043.1 GCA_013215605.1 Myxococcales bacterium | reverse complement strand
GCCGCGGACGTCGGCGAGGTCCACGGCGTCGATCGCGTCCTCGACCACCATTTCGGTCTCGACGAGTTCTCGAATGCGTTCGCCGGAGATCTGGGACTTCGCGATCTTCATGACCGTGACCGCGAACTTGTCGATCGGGCTGTAGAGCTTCTTGAGGTAGTGGGAAAAGACGACGAGGATCCCCGGGGTCAGGGTGCCATCGACGACGAGCATCGCGCCGAGGAAGATCACGGATGCCGTACCCATCGCGATCAGAATGTCGGCGACGCGTTTGAAGAGCTTCGAGAGCCGGATGGCGTCGATCTCGGCGCTGAGACTGGCGACGTTCTCGTCGTCGAAGCGCCCTTTCTCGAGGTCCTCCCGCCCGTAGGCCTGCACGAGGGACATCGCAGTGACGTTCTCGGAGACGATGGTCGCGACCTCGCTCTCTTTCTGCTTCTTCATCTTCGTGGCCTGGTTGACCCCCGAGCCGAAGCGGAGCGCGAAGTAGTAGAGAACGGGAACGATCACCCAGGCGGCGACCGCGAGATACCACTGGGACCAGAAGAGGAAACCCGTGATCACGATGATCGTGATCACCCAGTTGAGCACCTTGAAGGGTGCCTCGATCAGGATCCCCTTCAGGTCCTTCAGGTCGTTGGTCATGCGCAGGACGATGTCGCCGGACTGCCACGAGTCCTGGAACGAGAGCGATACGCGTTGCAAGTGGCGGAATACGCGCTCGCGAACGTCGGCGACGATGGAGTGGCTGGCTGCGGCGACGAAGTAGCGATGGATAAAGGCGAGTACTGCGTGGACCGCCGCCAGTGCGACCACGGACAGTGTCGCCGGAGCGAGCAGGCGATAGGGATCCCCCTCCGCCCAGCTCTCGAGAGCGGCGAACTGGGGCGGAAGCGGCTTGCCCACGAGGATGTAGTCGATGATCCAGGCGAAGGGCCACGGCATGAGGAGGCTCGTGAGCGTCGAGGCCACCATGCCAAACAGGGCGAGCCCCACCAGCCGCGATTGCTTGCGGTAGTGGCGCCCGAAGGTGCCGTAGAGGCGCAGTAACGAGGCGAGGTAGAACTTTTCCTGGGTCTGGGCGTCGGTCGCCACGTTTCGAGCCTCTCACGTCGGGTGCACCCGCCACGGCCCGCAAGCCCATTCGGCGGCACAGCGCCAAGACGAACGTACTGGGGCCGTTCGAAGTGCATAGACTATATCAGGAATTCTTCTTATGTGGTCTTATAAATCATATCTGTGCGATCATTAAAAATATCAAATTATATGTTCTAAATGGTCACGCTGAAGTAAAAGCTATGTTTCACCGGGCCTTAGAAGAATTGCTGCATGAATCTTATAAATCACTGATATTGAAGAAGTTTTAGACCTCACGACGGCCATTTCCATGTAGAATACTCGTACCGTAAGGCAATGTTGTGTCGCTGCCGGACCGAGCGGTCTCTGGACCCTCAGCGACGCCATCTGCGACGACCGGACACCCGAATGAAACGCGAATCCAGAGCGGCTCCCAGGGGGCTGAGCACGGTGACAGGGAATGGCTGAGAACGAAAACCAGGCGGCGCTGGATCCCGCGAAACTGGTCCGCTTCTATCGGGTGTTCGGTCGACACTACCTGCAGCACATTGGGCTGCTGACCGTCGCTTTCACGAGCCTGCTTCTCGGCATCGGCGTGAGCCTGGCGCTGCCTTGGACCCTCGCCCTGCTCCTCGACATCGTCGCCAACCAGCCGATCCCCACCGTCGTCGCCAGCCACGCGCCCTGGCTCCTCGGTGACCCGATGGTGGCGGCGGCTGTGCTCCTGACCGCCTACGTCGTCATCAAGATCCTGATCTCGCTCTTCACGTTTCTCGACAAGTACTACGTGTCGGTGGTCGGCGAGACCATGGTCAAGGACATCCGCGAACGCGTCTTTGCGCACCTCCAGCGCCTGTCCCTCTCGTTCCACAACGCCGCGGAATCCGGAGACGTGATCTTTCGGATGACCAAGGACGTGAAGGACATCAAGAAGCTCCTGGTGAACATCCCGCAGGATCTCGTGCAACGGATTCTCACGATTGGCTCCTACGGCGGGATCCTGCTCGTGTTGAACTGGAAGCTCGCGCTGCTGGCCTTTACGGTCATCCCGACCATCTCTCGGTACACGGGGAAGACCGGCCTGGGGGTCCACAAGGCGGAGAAGAAGAAGAAGAAGAAGGAAGGCAAGGTCGCGACGATCGTCAGCGAGAACCTGCGCAACATGCCCCTCGTACAGGCCTTCGGGCGGGAATCGAGTGAGCGCGCGGAGTTCGTGAAGCAAAACCAGAGCAGCCTCACGGCCGACCTCACCGCGATCCGGCTGTTCGCGAGGTTCAAGCGCCTGATGGACATGCTCGTCGCGGTCGCGACGGCCTCCATTCTCTACGTCGGCGGTCGCGCCGTACTCGACGGCGGCGTGACGCTTGGCACCTTCTACATCTTCTACAAGTACACCGAGGATCTCTACGGACCGATCGACAAGCTCACCGAGGCCATCGTGAGCCTCGCGAAGCACCAGGTGGCCGGCGAGCGGACCCTCGAACTCGTCGAGAGCGACATGGTGATTCACGACACGAGCGCGGCTGTGGCCGTACCCGAGATCCAGGGCCGCATCGAGTTCGACGACGTGAGTTTCGCGTACAAGAAGACGTCCGGCCCCGTCCTCGAGCACGTCGGTTTCACGGCGGAAAGCGGCGAAACGGTGGCCCTCGTAGGGCACAGCGGCGCCGGCAAGTCGACGCTCATCAGCCTGCTCCTGCGATTCTACGACCCGACGGAAGGTGCGGTCACGATCGACGGGCGGGATCTCCGCAAGTTCACGCTGAGGTCGCTTCGCTCGCACGTCACGATCCTGCTGCAGGACACGCTCCTCATGCACAAGACCATCCGCGAGAACATCGCCTTCGGAAGACCCAGCGCGACCGACGAGGAGATCGTCGCAGCCGCCAGCAAGGCGGAGGCCCACGGCTTCATCGCAAAGCTCGCCGACGGTTACGACACCATCGTCTCCGAGGACGGCCGTAACTTGTCCGGCGGCCAGCGCCAGCGCCTCAGCATCGCGCGCGCCATTCTGCGCGATGCACCGATTCTGATCCTCGACGAGCCGACCTCGGGCCTCGACGCACAGACCGAGGCCAACTTGACCGTGGCCATCGACCGCCTCCAACAGGGCCGGACGACCTTCATCATCGCCCACCAGCTCAGGACGATCCGCAACGCGGACAAGATCCTCTTCCTCGAGGAGGGCAACGTGGTCGATCAGGGCACCCACGACGAGCTGTTCGCCCGAAGCCCACAGTACCGGGAGCTCTACGAGCTTCAGCAGGGCGGTACGGCGGCCTGAGATCGGGCCGGAACGAACCAGAGACGCGACGGCGGCGCCCCGGGCGATCGCCCCTCACCCCGAGAGGACGACGGAACACACGATGGGAAGGAAGCCGAGCATCCCCGAAGCCGACGAATACCCCCAGCTGCGGGAGGTCGCCAACCCCACGCTGCTCGCGAAGGGGATCACCCCATCGTTGGGTGCCCCATTTCGAACGGGTGGTTTGCGCATCGGCAAGTGCAAGATCAAGCGCGTGTACTACAAGCCCGGACCCGAAGGAAACTGCCGGCTCCACTTCCGCGTGCGCATCGAAGACCCCGAGCGCGGCGAGGCGGGAGAACAGACCTTCTTCGCCCAGCTATGGCCGAAGGCGGTCATCGAGGAACGCTATGCGCTGGCCCAGGCGCGAAAGCTGCGCGTGCCCGAGTTTGGCGAGCCGGTCGTCCTGATCCCCGAGTGGAACATGATCCTCTGGGCGTACCCCAACGACCCGCGCCTGCTCGGACTGGCAGACCTCTCCGACCCGGAGACGGTCCTCGGTCTGATCCAGGAGAACCCGACGGCTTTTGGCCTGCCGACGTTTCGCAGGCCGCAGAGCATCCGCGGCCAGATTACGAAATACGTGCCGAGTCAGCGATGCGGCTCGCTCTTCGAGCTGAAGCTCGACGATGGCGCAGAGACGGGGCACGTCGTGTACGGCAAGGCGTACCGGAAGGTCGCAGGACCGCGCGCGTTCGACATCGCGCAGAAGATCTACGCGTCGGAGCCCGCGCAGCGGGGCGACCTGATTCTCCCCGAGCCATTCTCCTACGACAGCGAGCGACACATCTTCTGGCAGGGAGCGCTCGAAGGCCGCCCCCTGGCGAAGGCGGGGGCGGGCGATTGTCTTCCAGACATTTCCGAGGAAGTGGGTCACCGCCTCGCATTCTTCCACGCCGCCGAGATCGACCTCCCCGTGAGGCGCACGCTCGACTCGCAGCTCCGCGACCTCACCAAGAGCGTCGAGGCCATCACCAGCACCTTTCCCGAGTTCGAGGAGCGCGTAGGCGCACTCCACCGGCGCCTCGTCGAGCGCGTGACGACGCTCGGCGCCGAGCCGCGCACGCCGGTGCACGGTTCGTTCAAGTTCAGCCACGTCTTCCTGAACAAGGGTCGGGTGGCCTTCATCGACTTCGATGGCGCGACGCTCGGCGATCCGACCTACGACGTCGGGCGGTTCATCGCCCACGTGACCGAGATGAAGACGAGCCTGAAGATGCCGCCCGAACTCGCGGACGACGCGATCGCCCGATTCGTCAGCGGCTACAACGGCAACGCCGCCACCCCGCTCGAAGGCAAGCGCATCCGCTGGTACGCCTCGAGCCTCGTGTTGAGCAGCCAGGTCTACAAGGCCGTCAAGCGATTCGACCCCGGCCTGATCGGCAAGCTGCTGGACCAGGCGGAGGCCCTGTCGGACTAGAGATCTCACCGAACACGAAACGGTACGCGGAAGGCGTGCCGTGTCCACAGGCGGCTAGGCCCAACGACAGCCCGCCAAAAGAATCTGGAGTTTCCTTCGCGATGGTACGAATTCCCGAAATGCCCCCCGACGAGACGTTTCCGCAGCTGCAGGTGGTCACGAGTCTCGAGCCAATGCGTGAGATCCTGCAGCAGGATCTGCCTCGATTCGCCCACGGCGAGCTCGAGATCGACCGACTCAAGATCAAGCGCTTCCAATACCGCCCCCGGAAACGCTGCAGCATCTGCTACCAGATCGAGGTGGTTCCGCCGGGCGGCGGCGAGCCCGAGGTGCAGCTCATGTTCGGCCTGCTCGACGGCAAGGGCCGCGCGCGGCAGAGGTACGAGCACGAGCGCGAGCGCATCTCCTTCGTCCCCCCCCTCGTTCCTGCGATCCACTATCTCGACGAGCTCGACATGGTGCTCTGGGGATTCCCGAACGACCCGCAGATGAAGCGGCTGCACGAGCTGTTCGATCCGGAACTGTTCGAAGTCGCGATGGAGCCCTACCTGGCGGCGCTTGCGCCGGCGGGCACGCCGTGTTTCGAGTCCCTCGAGACGCGGATCGCGAAGTACGTGCCGGCCAGTCGCTGCGTGCTCGAACACAAGATCTGGTCGAATCCAGAACGCACGGGTGAACCCGTCATCCACGTCTACAGCAAGACGTACGAGGACAGCCGAGGCGCCGCGATCTTCGACGTGATGAACCAGCTGTGGGACAGCGAGGCGCGCAGCTCCGGCACGCTCGCTATGCCCGAGGCCCTCTTCTACGACGATGGACTCCAGACCCTCTTCACGCGGCCGGTCCTCGGAGAACACGCGAAGGAGCAGCTCGGCGAGCTCGACTTCGTCGACCTGGCGCCGAAGATCGGCCAGCTTCTCGCGAGCATCCACACGAGCGGCCTCTCAGGCCTTCCGTTCTGGCCTGTCGAGGAGACGGTCGCCGACGTTCGCAAGGCCCATGTGTTCGTGGGATCGTCCATCGCTCCCGCGCGGGAGCGCATGGCAAGCATCGTCGAGAAGGTGGAAAGCGGCGTCTCGTGCACCGAGGGCCTTCCCAGCGTGCCACTGCACGGCGCCTTCCGGCTGAGTCAGATTCTCCACCTCGACGGACGCCTGGTGCTCCTCGACTTCGACGGACTCCACGTTGGCAATCCCATCGGCGACGTCGGAAGTCTCGCCGCGCACCTCTTCTATCTCTCGGCGAAAGGCCAGCTCACGCGCGACCAGGCGCGAAAGGCCATCGGATCGTTCTGCGATGCCTACCGCGAAGCGACGCCCTGGGATCTCCCGGAGGATGCTCTGCGCTGGTACACGGCGGCGGAGCTCGCCGGAAAGCACGCGAAGAAGATCGTGAAACGCGCCAAGAAGAACAGCGACCAGAAGATCGAAGACCTGCTCGGGCTCGCGGAGAACGTGCTGGATGGAAAGGAGCCCCTCGGATGAGACGCGACGTAATGACCGACCCCCAGCTTCCCCAACTGCGAACCGTTGTCGACACGGACGCGATGAGCCGGCTGTTCGAAAAACACTTCCGGGTCGACTATCCCGAGCGCGACTTTCGCGTCGAGGGGACGTCGATCGAGAAGGTCTACTACCGCCTGCACAAGCACTGCGGTGTGCTGCACCGGGTGCGGCTCATCGACGCCAACGGCGAGCGCAGCCGGCACTGGTTCTTCGTTCGCCACTTTCCGGAGAGTGAGCTCGCGAAGCGCTACGAGAAGGCCGTGCGCAAGGCGAGCGCGCCCGCCTCTTTCTGGAAGCCCGTGTCACTGTGGGCCGAGCACGCCATGGTGGTCTGGGCGTTTCCCCATGACCCGCGCCTCGCCCAGCTCCCCGACGTGGTGAACCCCGACACTGTTGCGAAGCTCATCGAATCGAACCCCGGCAACCTCGGGCTGCCGAAGGGTACGCACTGCACGGCGGTGCGCTGCGAGCAGATCAAGTACATGCCGGGGAAGCGCGTCGTGCTGCGTTTCGAGGCCTGCGTGACGCCACCGGACGGCGCCCCTCACACCCTGGCCTTTTTCGCGAAGACCTACGCCGACCAGAACAGCAAATACGTGTTCGACGCCATGGAAGCCGCTCGCAAGGCGATCGGTACGGGTCCCGGTCGCATGGAGATTCCACGAGCGACGCTCCACATCGATCATCTCCACACCTACTGGCAGGAGGAGTGGTCAGGGCACTCGATGTCGAAGCTCTACGGCGAGGAAGGCATCGCCGCCGCGATTCCGCGCGTCGCCACTGCGCTCGCCCACTTCCACTCGACCCCGTTTTCCAACCTGGGCGAGGCCTTCTACATCGACGCGGTCGGTTCAGAAGCCATCGAAGATGCCTACAAGATTGCCCGCTTCCTTCCCGAGGACGAAGAGCGCCTGGTGAGCCTCGCCGAGCGTATCCGGGCCGCCGCCGCGCGCTTCGGCCCGACGGACTCGTTCCCCGCGGTGCCGATCCACGGCGCCTTTCGCATGAGTCAGCTTCTCGGTCGCGACGACCTCCTCGGAATGACCGACTTCGATGCGACGGCCCTCGGCGATCCCCACTACGACGTCGCCGAGTTCATGTCCTCGCTCCTCTACCAGAGCTTCCGCCGCGGGCTCGAGCGCAGCGATCTGTTCACGATGTGCGAAGATTTCCGCACGGAGTACGAGCGCGGCGTCTCGTGGACGCTCGACCCAAAGCGCCTGTCGTGGTTCATCAGCGCCTTCACTCTCGAGAAGTTCCACGGCACGCTGAAGGGCCTCGAGAAATCGGTCCTCGAGCACATCGACGACGTCTTCGACCTCGTCGAACGAACCATCCACGACGCCGAGAACTGATGGGGCTCGCTGCGGGCGCGCCCCGCGGGAGCTTTTGGGGCTATCGACTGTGGTTGACGATGGCGTCGACCACCGCGTCAAGACCGGCGGTCTTGTCGATGCGGAGCTCGAAGGTCCTCGAGTGCTCGAGCAGCGACTGCAGCTGCGTCACGCGGGCCGCGCCGCACCCCGGCGACGGCCAGAGCAGGCCGAGGGCCGACGCGAACCAGTAGTAGTCGGTGATCTTTCGCGATTGTCCGTTGATCGACAGGATGCGGTCGACGCAGGTGTCCGGCGGTACGGGAGAAACACCGCCTGTCGCGTCCGCGGGAAAGCTCGGAATGAAGACCGCACCCACGGGCGCCCGGGTCACGAGATGGCTCGGATCGACGTGAAACAGGTTCTTCTTCTTCGCGCTTCCATCGATCCGGGTCTCGCAGAGGAAGCCGTTCGTGGAGCCGAGGAGCTCGAGGCTCTCGTCGCCCATGCGGATCGGCTCGTAGAGCCCGTAGGCGTGGGTTCCGTCGTGGGCGACGAGACTCTCCGAGATGAAGTTCGCGCCCGCCTTCGCGAGCAGCGCCACGCTGGTGGTGGACTTCCCGACGCCACCGACGCCCGCAATGACCACCGCGCGACCGTCGATCTCGACCGCAGAAGCGTGGAGCAGCGACAGCCCGCGGAAGTGCTCGAGGTGCCACGCCACCGGGTAGTAGACGAAGTGCATCATCCCGCGGAAGAACTCTTTCAGCAGGTAGCTGGCGCGCTTCTTCTCGCTCTTCCGCGACGCGGTGTGGCGCTGGATGGCGTCGATGATGAGACGCTCGCCATCGAGGCGAAAGCGCATCTGAAGGCGTTTCACGTTCACGAATTCGAGACAGACGAGCTCGTTGCCGCAGCCCCGCGAGCGCTTGCCGAGCTTGTCGAGGCGCTCGATCCCGGGAAACCGGTGGACCTCTTTGTCGAACTCGTCCTCGCTCAGCCAGAGGACGTTCACCTCGATCTGTGGCGTCTCGGTCCTGCTTGGCAGCGGGGGGAGGGTGTAGGGGTGCACGTGCTCCGGGACGTAGTCGACGAGTTCGCCGTCGTTCGAAGAAAGCTTCAGGTGAACGCCCTGAATGACGAACGAAACGCTCGCGTCGAAGGGTTTGTCGAAGGGATCCTGCTGGCTCACGATGGCGTTCGACCTCCAGCCGTGTCTGATCGGCTGTCGGGACCTCGGTGTTGATCGGACGCTCACAGAGTCGCAGGAATCGCTCCGGCGGTTTCTCAGGAGCCGGCAGCAAAGCGGAAACTGGCGGAGCGGGGGTCGCAAGACCCCTGGCATGCCAACGGGTGAGAACCCAGGGATCGATCGGCTGGATTAGGCGAAGGTCCAAGGTGTACGTAAAAAATTTCCAAAACTGGAACCTTTGATGAAATTCAAACAGCCTTGTTGGGGTATAATCGCTGCACGCTAACCACGATGACCAGGCTCTTCGATTGCCCAGACGTCGAGCCGAGATCACGTGCGAAAGGGGCCCTGATGGAAAAGATCAAAGTCGCGATCCTTGGACTCGGAAACTGCGCGTCGTCCCTGGTCCAGGGAGTCCACATGTATCGGGACTCAGCGCCCGATGCCGACATCCCCGGGATCATGAACACCGTTTTGGGGGACTACCACATCGGCGACATCGAGATCGTCGCCGCCTTCGATATCGACGCCGACAAGGTGGGCAAAGACATCTCCGAGGCGATCCACGCCGGACAGAACAACACCATCGTCTTCCACGACGTTCCCCACATGGGGGTCACGGTCCACCGCGGCATGCTCCACGACGGCCTCGGCGAGTACCTCTCCGAGGTCATCACGAAGGCCGAGGGTCCCACCGACGACATCGTCGGCATCCTCCGCGAGAAGAAGGTCGACGTCGTGATCAATTACCTGCCCGTGGGATCGGAAGAGGCCACGAAGTGGTACGTCGAGCAGGTTCTTCAGGCGGGTTGCGCCTTCATCAACTGCATTCCCGTGTTCATCGCGAGCGAGGAATACTGGGAGAACCGGTTCAAGGAAGCCGGGCTCCCGATCGTCGGCGACGACATCAAGTCCCAGGTCGGCGCGACCATCCTTCACCGTCTGCTGGCGCGGCTGAACGAGGACCGCGGCGTCCACCTCGACAAGAGCTACCAGCTGAACTTCGGCGGCAACACGGACTTCCTCAACATGCTGGAGCGCAAGCGGCTCAAGTCGAAGAAGATCTCGAAGACGCAGTCGGTGAAATCGCAGCTCGACCGCGACATCGATCCCGAGAACCTACACATCGGGCCGAGCGACTACGTGCCGTGGCTCCAAGACCGCAAGTGGGCCTACATCCGCCTGGAGGGCACCACGTTCGGCAACGTGCCGCACAACATCGAGCTCAAGCTCGAGGTGTGGGACAGCCCGAACTCGGCCGGTGTCGTAGTCGACGCGATCCGCTGCTGCAAGATCGCTCTGGACCGCGGCATCTCTGGTTCGCTGGCCGGTCCCTCGGCGTACTTCATGAAGTCGCCGAAGATCCAGTACCGCGACGAAGAGGCCCGCCGGATGGTCACGAAGTTCGCCGCCGCGACGGGGGAGTTTCCGCGCTCGGTGAAGTCCGTCGTCGGCTGATGATCTCCGAAGATCCCGACCCCGGGTCCGGTCCCGCGAGCGAGACCCCCGTGGACGATCGGTTGCCCCACCTGCGAGCCGCCATCGACGGCGAGAACATGGCTCGGCAGTTCAGCGAGCTCTTTGCCCGGGACTACCCGTACCGTGGTCTCGCGGTCGAAGACTGCCGGGTCGCGCGTGTCTACCACAAGCCGGGAAAGTCGGCACGGATCACCTACCGCGTGGCGGGAAGCGACGCCATCGGAGCCCGCTTCGTCCGTTGGTTCTGGGCCGAACTCGCCGCCGATCCCGAGAAGATCCACTCGGCACTGAAGAAGGCCCCCGACACGTGGCCCGGTTGCGGCCCGTGGAAGCCCGTCACGCACCTGCCCTCGATCGACGCTGTCGTCCACGCTTTTCCCCACGACCCGAGCCTCGAGCATCTCGGGGCGCTCTGTGAGCCGGGGGTCATCGAGTCGGCGGTCGCTGCGCGCCTGCCTGCGCTCGGGGGGGCGACCGCGACTCGCTGCAATGCGCTGCGCGTCGAGCCCGTGAAGTATGTGCCCGGTCAGCGCTGTGTCATGCGTTACGACGTCGAACTCGGCGACGCGGCTGGCACCGCCCTGCCCCTCCACTTCTTCGGAAAGACCTACAAGACCTCGCGTAGCCGCTACGTCTTCGAGGCGCTGGTGCACGTGACGAAACACCTGGGGGACGACGATTCCGACCTCGTCGTACCGACCCCCATCGCCCATCTCGACGAGCACCACACGCTCTGGCAGCAAGGGTGGGACGGCGAGGCCCTCAGCGCGATGGCGGCTCGGCTCGGCTGGGAGAACGTTCTCGCGACCGACGTCATGTCGCGCATCGGCCGCGCCCTGGCGCGTCTGCACGCCGTTCCGCTGGCCGACTCGCTGATGCAAGGACCGGCCGCCGACGAGTGTCTCGACAACGCCGCTGGCGACGCCGCGGACATCGTCGGATTCGAGCCCGGGCGGCGCGCCGTCCTCGGCAGCATCCTCGAGCGACTTCGCGCCTCGACGCTCGACGTGGAGGCGGTGACCCCTTGCCTGATCCACGGAACGTTCAAGATCGCCCAGGTGCTGTGCCGAAAAGAGAAGCTGGCACTGGTCGACTTCGACTCCGTCGCCGTCGGCGACCCCCACTACGACCTCGCGGAGTTCATCGCTTCCGTCGTGTACTTGAAGATCAGCGACGACGTTCCCACGGGTATGCTGGCCGACGCAGCCGATCGGTTCCTGGAGGCCTATTGCGCCGCGGTCGAGCATCCCTGCGACCCGCGGCGCATCGCCTGGTACGTGGTGCCTTTCCTGCTGGGCAAGATTCACTCTTCGATGAAGAAGCGCGAAGGTACCGCGATCCGCAACCTCCCGTACGCCCTGGACGTCATCGAAGCCTGGCTCGACGCGGCGCACAGCGCGACACAGGGCGAGACCGACCCCAGGGCCGACTTCGTTCAGGCCCACGAGAGGAGTGCATAGACGTGCACGTCGGTTACGTCTGCAGCGATTTCGGCGTGCCCGTCTTCGGCTTCAAGGGCTGTTCGATCCACGTCCGAGAGATGATCGAAGCGCTGCGGCGTGCGGGCCACGAGGTGAGTCTCTTCGCGCCGGCGATCGACATGGACGAGCGCGATGGCGAGAACCGTTTCGACCCCGACCCCTCGCTCCCGCCGGTCAACCTCCACCCGGTCGCGGCGGACGGACGCCACCTCGAACTCTTCCGCGACTTCGAGAAGCTCGACAAGTTCCTCGGGCAGAAGACGCGGATTCGCCAGGAGGTTCGCAACCTCTTCTACAACATGACGCTCTACGACGCGGCATACGCGGCGTTGCGGGAGAAGCCCATCGACTTCGTCTACGAGCGCTACACGCTCCTGAGCGCGTCGGGAACCTCACTTGCGCGAGACCTCGGCGTTCCGCACCTGCTCGAGGTCAACGCGCCCCTCGCCTACGAGCAGGAGAAGATGCGCGGCCTCGAGATGAAGGAGCTGGCCAAGGGGCTCGAGAGCCGCATCTTCGGCGAGGCCGACCGCCTGCTGGTCGTCTCCGACGCGCTCAAGGAGTTCGCGGTCTCCCGCGGCGTCGCCGAGGACCGGATTCACGTGATTCCCAACTCCGTGGACCCCAGGCGGTTTCGCATCTCGGGCGCCGAGCGCGACGCCATGCGCGTCCGTCTTTCCGTGGAAGATCGCTGCGTGATCGGCTTCGTGGGCGGCCTGAAGCCGTGGCACGGCACCGAGACCCTTCTACAGGCCTTTGCTGCGCTGCGGAAGCGTGTGGACGACACCCACATCCTCATCGTGGGTGACGGGCCGGCGCGCGACGAACTCGAGGGCTACGTCGACGAGCAGAACATGCGTGGCGACGTGACCTTCACCGGCAAGGTCCCCTACCGCGAGATCCCCCACTACCTCGCCGCCATGGACGTGGTCGTCGCCCCGTACACTCCGAACGAGAACTTCTATTTCTCGCCGATCAAGATCTTCGAATACATGATGGCGGGAAAGCCGACCGTGGCCGGCAGCATTGGTCAGGTCGCCGACGTGATCCTCGACCGCGAGAACGGCCGGCTCTACGAGCCGGGCAATGTCGCGGAGCTCGCGGACGTCCTCCAGGACCTCGTCCGCAACCCCAGCGTCCGCGACAGCATGGGCTCGGCGGGCCGGACCTGGGTCGAAAGCGTGCGGACGTGGGACCACAACGCCGCCGAGCTCATCGAGATCGCCGCAACGCTCTGAGCCGGGGTCGGAGAGCTGGACCCTTTCCCTCAACTCTCTCTCAGCGCCGGTGCGAAGGCTCCTCCAGAAACCCGAACCCGTTTCGCATCAGCAGTGCCGCCTGCACGTCTGCCCACAGCTTGTACCCGCGGACATTGAAGTGCATGTCGCCCTTCGCGTACCACGCCCACTGCGGCGTTCCGTCGATCCGGGCCTGCATCGCGGCATGCGCATCGAGATAGACGGCACCGTGCGCCTTCGCCACGCGTTTGATCTCGCGGTGGGGGCGCAGCGACCACCGGCGCTCGCCATCGACGCCGACGAACTGCTCGTAGTGGGGCACCGCCGTCAGGACGAGCTGGATGCCGGCCGAGCGGCAGTAGTCCGCGATGCGGCCGATCATCCCGAGGGTGAAGGCGACATTCTCCTCCGTGGCCTCGTCCCACTCGTGCTCGACCCACTTCCAACGCGAATAGCCGAGCAGGTCCTGGAACTCGCGGTCGGTCAGCCGCGGCGGCGGACGCGACGAGAGCAGGTACCGAAAGATGTTCGAGTGCGTGTACAGCCAGAGCTGGACCTTCTCACGGGGCCCCAGGGCCACCGGGCCGTCCAGCGTGTCGAGATACGCCGACCGGAAGATGTCGCGCCGAGGTGCCGCCCAGGGATTCCCTTCGTCGTCGAGCATCAGCGTCTCGCGGTACTTGAAGTCATCGAAGTCGTCGGTCATGTCGATGTTGAGAACGACGACGTCCGGGTCGAACGGCTCGAGGTAGTAGCGGATCTGGATGTAGTAGATCACCGGCGAGTAGCTACGGACGCCGGCGTTGATGACTTCGACGCGCTGGCCGCTG
>JABSQW010000428.1 GCA_013215605.1 Myxococcales bacterium | reverse complement strand
GGCGCCCGACACGGCGCCCACCGCGGCGCCGCCCGCCGTGCGCTTCGCCATGTCGCTCGCCGTGCCGGGGTCGCGGTGTGCACCGGCTGCGTCGGCGAGCTGCCGGCACTCTTCGACGTCGACATCGGCGGCGTTCTTCCCCACCTGCTCGAAGTGCGCGTTCGGGTACAGCACGGGACCCGGCCCCGCGCAGGCAGAGCCGAGCAGGGCGGTGAAGATCGCGGCGCTGCGGAGGTTCACGCCCGCAGCATAACCCGTTTCGCGAACGAAGTTCGAGCGGAGCTCGAACCGCTTGGAACCCTTGTCCGCTGCCCGTAGACTCCTCGGAAGAGACGGGAGGCGCGATCGAATGGAGTCGACTCGGGAGACGGCCCTGGCCGGACGCCGGGTGCTGGAGATCTCCGACGAGAAGGGCGCGTATTGCGGAAAGCTCTTCGCGGACATGGGGGCCGACGTAATTCGCGTCGAGGCACCGGGCGGCGACCCGATCCGCCAGATCCCGCCGTTTTGGAGAGACGCGCCCGATCCCAATCGCGGTCTGTTCTTCCTGTACACGAACACGGGCAAGCGAAGCATCGAACTCGACCTCGCCAACGCCGCCGAACGCGATGTCTTTCGCTCGCTCGCCGCGGGTGCCGACCTCGTGATCGAAACGCTTGCACCCGGAGTGCTCGACGAACTCGGAATCGGCTGGGAGGTCCTTCACGGCGCCAATCCGGCTCTCGTGATGACCTCGATCACGGGTTTCGGCCAGACGGGCCCGCACCGCGACTTTGCGTCGTGTGACATCGTCGCAAATGCCCTCGGCGGGACGATGGTCGTCACCGGAGAGGCCGAGGATCCGCCGGTGCTGTTGGCCGGCTCGCAGGCGCTCGTCGTCGGGGGCGCCAACGCCGCGGCGAGCAGCATGATCGCGCTCCACCACGCCGCGCGAACGGGGCGGGGCCAGCACGTCGACATCTCGCTGCAAGAGGTCGTTGCCTCGATGAGCAACATCACCGGTGTCGGCAAGTGGCTCGAAGACGGGGTCATCCCCAAGCGGATGGGATCGGGGCTCTCGGCGTCGTGCCCATCGGGCGCCTTCCCGTGCAAGGACGGTCGCATCTATCTGATGGTGAACCGGCCGCTCCACTGGAAGGCACTCGCGGAGTGGATCCACGAGGTGACCGGAAACGAGGAGGTCCTCGAACCGATGTTCGACGGTCCGTCGTCGAGCCGGCTCCCCTACCGCGAGATGCTCGATCTGTTCATCAGCGACCTTACGAGCCAGTTCACGGTCGACGAGGTGTTCCACGAGGGACAGGGGCGTCACATCGCGGTGACGCCGGTGAGCACGGCGGCGGGGCTGGCGTCCGACCCGCAGCTCGTCGAGCGCGGCTTCTTCGTCGATGTCGATCACGACGGAGAACGGCTGGCGATTCCCGGCGCGCCGTACCACCACGCGGCGACGCCGTGGCGGATCTCTCGCCGCGCGCCGCGGGTGGGAGAGCACGCTGCTGCGGTGCGGGCGGAAGCGGCCGAGGGGCGGAAGGGTGTGCTGTCCTTTGCGAAACCGTTGCGGGACGCGCGCGGGCTCCCCGATCCCCGCAACGCGCTCTCGGGACTGCGCGTCGTCGAGTTCAGCGCGGGGCTCGCCGGTCCCTGGATCGGTCGCTTGATGGCGTATTGCGGCGCAGAGGTCATCAAGGTGGAGTCGAAGGACTTCCCCGATGTGACGCGCCTCTACGTGCCGCCGAGGAATCCCGAACTCGGCATACAGCCGCGGCTGTCGCCGTGGTTCACCGACTGGAACGCGGGCAAGAAGTTCGTCTCGCTCGACCTCTCGAAGCCCGAGTCCGTCGAGCTGGCCCGCGAGCTCGTGGCCGTGTCCGACGTCGTGGTCGAGAACTACAGCACGGGGGTTCTCGAGAAGCTCGGCCTGGGCGCGTCGGACCTCGCGCGGGTGAATCCGCGCCTCGTTCGCGTCGGCTCGACGGGCTATGGCGACGTCGGTCCCTACAACCGCTATGTGTCCTGGGGGCCGAACATAGAGGCGCACGCGGGGCTCGCGAACCTCTCTGGATTCCCCGACCGCGACTGCACGATGACCCAGTACGCCTACCCGGATCCGCTGAGCGCGCTCCACGGGTTGTTTGCGGTGATGTGCGCGCTCGAGT
>JABSQW010000427.1 GCA_013215605.1 Myxococcales bacterium | reverse complement strand
GGCAACCCGACCCGAGGACGTCGCGGACGCTCAGAGATAGCCGAGGTCGCGGAGGTGCTGGATCTCCTCGGCCGACAAGCTGTCGCGCCGGGTGTGGCTGGCCGAACGCGATTCCATCTCGACGATTTCATCGCGGAGCTCGCGTTCCATCGCGTCGGCTGTGTGCGACTCGATCGCTGCGAGATCCGTCTTCTCGCTGGGATCGTCCGTGATGCTGTAGAGGCTGCGTGTTCCGGAGTGCATGTCGAGCACGAGCTTTCGGTTGCGCGCCGGGTCGATGCGGAAGCGGTAGTCGAATTCGAAGCGGCGGGTTTCGCCATAGCCCACCTTCGGCTCGAGGGGTTCGCCGCGCAGCGCCGAGAGGAGACTGGTCCCGCGCATCGCGTCGGGGACATCGAACCCCAGGAACTCGAGCACGGTGGGAGCGATGTCCATGTTGCTCACCGGCGCGTCGACGACGGCTTGCGCGGTGCCGCCCGGCGTGCGGAAGAGCAGCGGGACGCGCACGAGCGTGTTCTCGAGCGATTTCGAGTGTCCCCAGCGGCCCTTCTCGTTGAACTCCTCGCCGTGATCGGCGGCGACCACGAAGAGCGACCCATCGAGTAGGCCGCGCTCGCGGAGATCCTCGACGAAGAGGGCGATCTGGTCGTCCGTGTGACGGATCTTGCGGTCGTAGGCGATGCGTGTCCGCTCCTCGAGCGGGAGGGACGTTTCGTCGGGCCGAGCGAAGAGTTCCTCGTCGCCGCGCGCCGGCGTGTACAGCGGACTCGGCAAATCGCCGTCGTGTCGCTCGTCGAAGTGGGGATCGAAGAGGTGGATCCACAGAAAGAAGGGGCGATCGCGCGGTACCGCGACGTACTCGTCGAGCCAGTCCGAGGCGATCTCGAACACACACTCCGCCTTTTCCCACGTGCACGTCACCTGGTCGAACACGGCGAACCCCTGCGCGAAGCCCTGCTCCACGCGCAGGTGGCCGTTCGTCGAGAATCCGGCCGTAACAAAGCCAGCCTCGTTGAGGACCTCGGTGAGCGTCGTGTACTCGTTCGAGAAGTATTCGAGGACGACCTCCTCGACGCCCAGCTTGCCGGCCTTGTCGGGCTTGTCGAGCGGCGCGACGCCGCGCGTGACCCCGAAGATCGCCGGCTCCAGCGAAGAGAACATCGAGAGCATGGATGGCAGCGTCCACGAGCTCTGCGCGAACGCATGCGTGAAGTAGACACTCTCCGCGGCGAGGCGATCGAGGTAGGGCGTGGTGTTGCGCCTGTGGCCGCTGCGGCCGAGGTGGTCCTGACGCAGGGTGTCGATCGTCAAGAACACGACCGACGTCCCGTCGGGAACGACGGTCGTCTTTGGACCCGAGGGGCCACATCCCGTCGCGAGCACGAGAGTCGCTCCGAGTCCGGCCAGGGAGCATCTCGCCAGCTCCCGCGTCACGGTGCGAGCCTGAAGAGAACCGAGTATTCGTCGTCGTAGAGCGCGACACCGGGCAGCTCGCGCAGCGCCTCGTACTGCGGTGGCCACCCGCCGAGCGACCACTGGGTGACGAGCGCGTACTCCGCGCCCGATGCGCGGAGGTTGCGCGCGAGTGCCGCCGCGTCGACCGGATCCTTCCGCGTTTCCCACGAGGACCACCACGTTCCGTCGCCGCGCCACGTCTCGTGAAGTGGGCGCCGCGGTGTGCCGTCGGCGTTCACCGCTACCGGTGTGAACTGCAGGCGGCGGCCGAAGATCGGATAGAACTGCGTGTACTCGAGGGGCTCGGACATGAAGAACGCGATGCGGGAGCCGTCGGGAAGGCCCTCCAGGGAGCGCCACGCGTCGCCGATTGGACCCCACTTGGCCCGGTACGCGAAGAGGTTCTCGTCGGTCGCGCGCTGTTTCATCGGCGTCCACAGGCCGAGAGCGATGAGCGCAACGCAGCACGCGGCGAAACCGCGCAGCGGCGATGTCGACACGCCGCGAAGCCTCTCGCGCACGGGTCCCCGCAGCGCCATCAGTGCGACGCCGGAGCCAAACGCGGTGACCGACTGCAGCGCCGGAAGCTGCCACGCCGCCGCGACGGCGAGCACGGTGGCGGCACCCCACAGTGCGGGCGAACCGCTGTCGTGCCGGAGCCTGTGTCCGAACAGCGCGATTCCCGCCGCGAACGGCAGGATCAGGAAGCGCAGGTAGCCCGTGTGCATCGGGATGTCGGGACGATTTCCCGTGGCCGAGAAGGGCAGGAACGGATAGACGAGCAGCATGCAGCCGCCCGCGAGCAGGAGCATCGAACGCACCGCTTCGAGGGAATCGTTTGCGCTGCGATTGCGCCCGGCGAAGCCGAGTGCTCCGATCCCACCGATGGCCGACACCACAGCGAGGCTCGGTGGCCAGTTGGCGCGGCTCACGAGCACGCTTCGCCACATCTCGAGGTCGAACGGCGAGGCGGCGATGCGCGCCGCGAGCTGCGTGCTCGCCTGCGCGTCCGCGCCGAACGGGCCGTCGAAGAAAGTCCAGCTCGCGGGGAAGATCGGATTGCCGCTGTGGATCCAGTTGCGCACGTACCACGCCGAGCCCGTGAGCGCGAGCGCCACCGCGAACGATCCGATGGGCCGCCACGCCCCCCGCAAATCTCGCCGCAATGCGCGCCGTGCCAACACCGCGCCCACGAGGAGCGCCGCCGGCAGGTAGAACACCTTGCAGCCCGCCGCGAAGCCGGCAAGCGCGCCGGTCGCAAACGCATCGATGCAGTCGTCGCTCGCGCCGGTGTCGCGAGCGCTGCCGAAGCCCCTGACTCGCGGCAGGCTGAACGCGATGGCGGCGAGAAGGCAGGCCGCGGACGCCAGGTCCGTCGCCGAGAACGTATTGCCGCGATTCCAGACCACGTTGGAACCGAGGAGGACCGCAACGGCCAGACCGGTGGCCGGCCCGGGACCCGCGAGTGCTCGCACGAGGATCGCCACCGCGCTTGCCGCGAGGACGCCCCAGAAGAAGACTGCCGCGCTGGCGAAAGCGTCGCTCCCGAGCGCGGAGAGGAACCAGAGCGAGAACAGCTCGGCGTTGAGGGGGTAGTAGGCCTGAAACGTGAGTGCGCCAAGGGAGAGGCTCTCGCTCGTGAGCCACCATGCCGGAAGCGTCGCGTGGTACGTGAGATCGTCCCACACGAAGCGCGTGCCTCCGAGCAGTGTCCGTCCGGTCCAGGCGGCCAACAGCCCTCCCGACAGACCGAGGGCAATGAGGCGCAGCGCGTCCGCGCCGCCGGGATCGGCTGGGGTCGCGGCGGGGGGAGCTGCGGGAATTGGCGGGCCGGATCGTCGCGCCCGAACGAGACCCGCGCCGGCCAGGATCGCCAAGATCGCGAGGACTCCGAGGAGCGTCGATGCTCGAAGACCGGAGATCGCGTTCGCTGCGATGAGGGAGCCGACGCAGACGATCGGGAACGCCGCGAGTGCGCCGAAGCCGCGGCGCCACGATTCCCGTCCTCGAAACCCCCACTCGGACAACGCGAGGCTCACGAGAATCGCCAGGCCGTTGACGAGCACGAACAGGTAGGCGCCGGACATTGCTCCCCGGAGTGGATCCCATGGATCGGGAAATCGTCGAGTCGCGTATGGTAGCCCGTCGCCTCGCAGTTCGATTCGCTCCGCGAGCGCCTCATCGCCAAAAAGGGGCCTTTCCTCCAATGCCGGGCCGGCTCGTGCCGCAGTTCGTTCTCCACCGACAGATCGAGGACGTGGCGCATAGCGACAACCGGGATTGCCTGCCACCGGATCGCTTCAGGGTTACCCTAGGGAGCGCTTTCCGCCGGGCGCGGGTCGCGTCGAGCTCCCGCCGGACGGATGGCTCGGGACTCAGCCAATGGATCGGCGGTGCGCTGGGGATCAGTGCTTGGCATGGTCGATTCAAGACTCAGTGTCCGACTCTCGATCTACGAAGTCGTCGGTCCTCGCTCCCACGCGTTCGGGGGAGTAGCTCGCGACGTGGATCTCGCCTTCCGCAACACCCTGGAATGGTCTCGGTTGCTCCCCGCAGAGGTTGCCCCCGCCCGCCGTCAGCCGACCGCGCCCATCGTCTCTGGCGTCACCCGGATCACCGACGAAGCGCTCGCCGCGGGGCGGACTCGGATTTCGCTCGAGATCGGCGGGCTGTGTCGCGACCCGCTGCTCGACGAGTTCTTCGAGAGCCGCGACGGCAATCGCCACGTCTACCCGGTCTGGGTTCCCCATTGACGCGCGTTCTCCCGTCATCCCACGTTTCTCGAATACGGCTCCACATGGCACTCGGGCTGACGCTGCTTGCGACGGTTGCCTGCGATGTGGCGGTGCCGCGATCAGATTCGGCGACGGCTGCCAATCGCCCGAACATCCTGATCTACCTGGTCGATACCTTGCGTGCGGACGCCCTTGGCGTGTATGGGAATCCGGTCGTTCTCACGCCGAACATTGACGCATTCGCGGCCGATTCGGTCGTCTTCG
>JABSQW010000426.1 GCA_013215605.1 Myxococcales bacterium | reverse complement strand
TGGCGATGGGCGCCTGGCAGGATGACGCGATCTACGTCGCCACGGCGACGTCTCTCGCCTCGGGGGGCGGCTACCGCCACGCCGAGATTCCCGGCGAGCCCCTCCAGGCCAAGTACCCCATCGCGTACCCCGCGCTGCTCGCGGTGCTCTGGATGCTGGCTCCGGAGTACCCCGGGAACGTCCCCCTCCTGCTGCTTCCGACGTCCCTCTCCGCGGCATTCCTGGTGGTGGGTTCGTTCCTCTATTGGCGCCGGTACTTCGCCCCATCGCCGAGGGAGCTCGTCGTGCTCGGGGCCCTTTGGGCCGCGTCACCCGCCATCGTGTCGATGGTGCGCTTCACCATGAGCGATCTCGTATACGCCGCGCTCTCCCTGGCAGCGATCGCGCGCCTCGACGGAATGTTCTTGCGTTCCGGGCAGAGCTCACCACCGACGGGCTCCCTGGCGCTGACGGGTCTGTTGATCGGCGGGGCAACGCTCACGCGGTCGATCGGTCTGACACTGCTTCTGGGGGCGGTGCTGCACCTGCTGTGGCGCCGCGAGGTGCGCGACGCGCTGATCGTCGGGGGAGTGGCGGCGGCGCTGATCGCGCCGTGGCACGCATGGCAGCTATGGGCCTCGGGCGTGAACGCCGATCTCTACGCTGGAACGCCGCTCGGAACACTCCTGCTCTCCGAGCTCAACTACGGGGTGTGGGCACCGGGTGGCGTAGGCGACGTCGTACGCGTCGTCTTCCAGAACGTCTTCCACGTCGCCTTCGGCCTCCTCTACTTCCAGCTCGCGATTCCGGAGTGGCTCGGTGCCGCGGCGCTGGCGGGGTTGTCGTGGCAGACGCTCGCGCTGCACGTCGCGGGCTTCGCGTCGCTGCTGGCCGTGACGACCGGCTTTGCGGTCACCGCTCGAAACCGCCTGCGCGCCGTGCACTGGTGTGCGCTCCCGTACGCGCTCGTGGTGCTCGCGTACCCCGGCGATCCGTACCGATTCCTGCTCCCGTGGACTCCGTTTCTGCTCGGCTTCCTCGGAGTCGGGGTGAACTCGGCGCTGCGCCGCATTGGCGTCGGCCGCGCGGCGCGGCACGCCACCCTCGGCGCGGGCGCGCTCGTTCTGGCGTTGCTCTTCGCATTCGAGCTCGCGCGAATCGTCGCCAGCACCGACGCCGACTACCACTTTCGCGTCACCCCCCAGAACTGGGCCGACATGCGCGAGCTCGAAGCGCAGGTGCGCTCGCGCACGCAGCCGGGCGACGCCATCGCGTCGAGTGATTTCGCCACCCTCTATCTCGCGACCGGCCGCCAGGGTTATTTCCTGTGGCCGATCGTCGACCCGTACGCGCTCTTCTACGGCGCGGATCGGACGTGGTGGAGCTTCTTCGTCGCGGGCGGCGAAGCCGGCGCCGCCAAGGCTCGCGCTCAGGTGCGCGGCGAGCTCGAGTCGGCCTACCGCGCGGGTGGCGTCGACTGGTACGTCGACAGCGCACGACCCGACGTGTTGGCCGCCGCCGTGCGCGCCGAAGCGCGAAACCGCCCCGGCCGCTTCGATCCCCGCCACCTCACGGAGCGTGGGATGTTCCGCCTCTACCGCGTAAGACGGCGCTGATGCCCGCGGCTACCCAGCCGAATCAGGTTTTCTTCAGCTCTTCGTCGATCAGGCGCTTGAAGGATTCGAAGGGCTGCGCTCCCGAAAGGAAGCGGCCGTTGACGAAGAACGCCGGCGTACCTGTCACACCCAGAGACGCGGCTTCTCCGCTGTCCGTGGCGAGCTTGCCGCGGACCTCGCCGGAAGCCATGTCCTTCTTGAAGCGTTCGACGTCGAGACCGATCTGCCCCGCGTACGTGATGTAGTTCTCACGCGACATCGTGCGCTGGTTCTCGAAGATCAGATCGTGCATCTCCCAGAACTTGTCCTGACGATGGGCGGCTTCGGCGGCGGCGTGGGCGTCCTGGGCCTTCGAGTGGATGCGCAGCGGGAGGTGCTTGAAGACGATGCGGACGTTCTCACCGTACTCTTCTTCGATGCGCTTCACGGTGGGGTACACCCGGGCGCAGAAGGGGCACTGGAAGTCGCTGAATTCGATCACCTCGATCTTGGCATCGCTTTCGCCGCGCGACGGCGAGCCCTTGGTGCTGACCTTGTAATAGCGATTCGGATCCGGCCGATTCCCCCGGGCCGGTGTCGGTGGAGCGGCCCGGGCCACCTGCTGCGGTGCGGAAGCGACGGCGCCAGTCAGATCCGAGAGGGCCTCGGAGAGCTCACCCGAGGCCGAGTCGACGGCCGAGCCAATGAGCCATCCGCCCCCGGCCACGGAGGCACCGAGGATCACCGATGCGATTACGATCGCGCTATTGGACTGATTGGACATCGATCGATCTCCCATTCAAGCAAACGAAAAGGAACTGAAAAAGCCAGGAAAACACGCCAGAGTGGCCGCGCTCGAGCCGGGGTAGCATAGCCGCGTCACGCAGTCGTGCAGCGAATCCGGTGGCGCGGGATCAGCGTCGCAGTTGGATGTCGAATCGAGTCTGTCCAGGCTGTCGGGGGGTGTGATCGACGCGGTGGGGCGCACCGATTCGGATCGACGTGAAGGCCGGGTCCCCGCCTCCGTCCTCGTGGCGTCGGATCGTCACGGAGCCCGGGTCGAGCGCGCGCGCCGCGGCGAGGAACTCGGCTCCGTAGTCGAACACCGCGAGACGTCCCTCGTGAACCAGGTAGACGTGGTGTTCGTCGCCGTCGTGCGTCCAGCGCGCGTTGCGCCTCGCAGGTCGCCACCACGACCAGAACGGCTCTTTCAGGGTGAGGTCCCTCGACGTGAATCGCAGTGGGCCGTGGAATCCCCAGTCGAGACTCAACACTTCACAGCCTGGCTCGCTTTCGAGCTCGCGGCCAAAATCGGCGAGGGCGTTCGACCAACGACCGCGTCCGCCGGTCTCGCGAAGCTCATCGAAGGTCGCTCTGGACGCAGCAATGCTGCTCGCCAGCACCGCTGCGGTCGCGGCCGCGACGCCCACGCGGAGCGCCCGCGTGCCGAAGCGTCGCCAAGCGTCGAACACGGCCGCGGCCACCACGAGGTGCGGCAGGGGCGCGAGGTTGAGAACGTGATGGATGCGTACCGCGCGCGGCGTGAAGAAGATGAAGAGGGCGCCGAGAAGGGACGCGGCGACGAGGAGAACGTTGATGCGGTTCGCACGGTCGCGACGCGCGTCGTGGACTGCGGTGGCGATGAGGTACGCGAGCCCGAGGAGGAACGCCGTGAAGAAGCCACCGGCGCCGGGGCGCGGGTCGCCGTACATCGATTCGAAGTCGCCGCCGGCGAGCATGAGCCGGTGCATGTATGAGCCGTCGAGGGTGGCTACCGCGGTCCGCAGCTTCTCGTTCCAGTCGGCGCTGCTCATCCCACCGCCGGACACGAGGGCGCCGGTGGCGTCGGTCGCGTCTCCGAGTGCTGCCAGCAGCGGCGCCGCCCCGAGCGCCGCCGCGACCCCCAACGCGACGACTGCCAAGGTGTTGCGTGTCGCGAGCGACGTCGCGCAGCGCAGCGCGTCGCCCCGGAAGGCGATTCCCGCGGCCACGACCAGTGCGGCGAACACGACGGCCACGTCGATCTTGTTGTAGAGGCCGGCGCCCAGCAGCAATCCGGCCGCTGCCATCCGCCAGGTCACCGCGGAGTTCGTCGCGTCGGCGTCGTCTGCGAGCTGGACCGCGCGGGTGAACCAGAACAATCCGAGACAACGACACAACAGGCCGATCGCGAACGACCCCCAGTCGAGCCGGCTCGCAAAGAGGAAGCTCGGGTCGACGGCGAGCAGGGTTCCGGCGAGCAGCGCCGGTCGCGAGCCGAGCAGCGCGGTACCCCACGCTACGGCAGCGAGGAGTCCACACAGCCCGAAGAAGAACGTCGCTGCGCGCAGACTCGACGGTGTCGCGCCGAAGACCGCGAACACCGGAATGAGCGCCTGACTCTTCAGTGCGCCCATGTAGCTCTGCGTCATCAGCGGAAACCATCCGCCGAACGCCCGTACCGTGCGCATGCCTGGCACTTCGACGGGCCGGCCGGCGTCGGCGAGGAATTGCACGGCCGGCTCGGCCTGGATGACTTCGTCGTAGTACAGACCCGGGACGTCGAGCTGACGGCCGCCGAGGCCGAGTGCCAGTGCGCAGAGCAGGAAACACCCGACCGCGAGCTCCGCGGTGCGGGCGCTACGCGTTCTCCGTTCGGAGGGGTTCACGAATGCACCGTGCCTTCCCTTGACGTTTCGCGACGCGCCCCGCACGATTCCGCCGTCGAATGTCCCAAGATGAGTCTCTCCCGCCGGGCTCCAGCCTCTACGAGCACGGAGTCACGGAAGTCGCGGCTTCCGAACGTACTTCCGTGACCGTTGCTGCCTGTCCTGTGTGCGGCTCGGACGAGGCGACGCCCCGCTTCGAGATCGAGGGCGTCCCGCAGCGCATGGTGGTGTGCACCAAGTGTGGACTCGGGCGTCTTCACCCCATGCCCGATGCGGAGACGGTTCGCCACTACTACCCCAACGAATACTACGGGGAGCCCGGCATCAAGTTCCAGTCCCTGGTCGAGCGACTCGTGCGCATCGTGGGCGCGCGACACATCTCGTTCCTGTCGGGGGGGCTCCACGGGCGAGCCCGTGTCCTCGACGTGGGTTGCGGGCGCGGTGTCATCCTCGGCGCGCTCGCCGATCGCGGCTTCGAGGTGCACGGCGTCGAGGTCAGCGAGGGGGCCGCGCGCGGGGCCGACCCGCGCGCCGAGATCCGCGTCGCGCCCACGCTCGCGGACGCCGGCTATCCGGACGCCTTCTTCGACCAGGTCATCATCTGGCACGTATTCGAACACCTCGAAGATCCGCGTGCCACTCTCGCCTCGATCCACCGCATTCTCAAGCCGGGAGGGCGCTTCATCATTGCGGTGCCCAACTTTTCGAGCCGTCAGGCTCGACTTACCGGACCGGCCTGGTTCCACCTCGACCTCCCGCGTCACCTCTACCAGTTTCCCCTCGCCGCCCTGAATGACCTGCTGCGCCAGACGGGTTTTGCGCCCGAAAGCGTGCACCACTTCTCGCTGCGTCAGAATCCCTTCGGCTGGGTGCAGAGCGCCTTGAATCTCTGGACGCGTCTTCCGCGCAATGCTCTGTACACACTTCTGCACCACCGCGCGCCCGGCGCGCAGCCGCCCTACGAAGCCGCGACACGCCGTTGGCTCTGGTTCTGGCTCGTTGTGGGGACTCCGATCGGTTTGGGTCTGACCCTGCTCGAGACCGCATTTCGCAACGGCGCGACGGTCCACGTGGTTGCGCGTCGCTCGAGCGCTGCGAGCCCGCTCTGAACCCGGTGCTTCAGGGGGCGGGGTCCAGCGTCGTGTGCACGTACGGGCGTTCGTCGCGGTACCCGACGAGGCGCGACTCGATGCCTCGTGCGAGGGGATCGCGCCCGCGCGCCCGTGCCAGAGCGGCGCCATCCTCGGCGGTGGTCACCGCCTCGTCGAACCGCCCGGCCGTCGCGTAGGCGGCCGCGAGCGTGTCGAGCATCCCGGGGTCGCTGCGCTGCGTCCGGGCGACCGCGCGTTCCGCCAGGCGCACCGCGAGATAGGGGTTGCGGATTTCGACGTCGTCGTAGGTGGCGAGGAGCCAAGCGAAGTTGTTCGCCACGTCCGCGTCGTTGGGGCTCAGCCGGATCGACT
>JABSQW010000425.1 GCA_013215605.1 Myxococcales bacterium | reverse complement strand
TCCCGGCGTCGAGGATCTTGTGGGAGACCTCGAGTCGGCGTCGAACGCGACGGCTCGACGAAGGCGAGGGGCTGGGGGAAGGCATCCGATGACGGGCCGCTGGGCCCCATCCTCCTGTCCCGGGGACCCATCATTTGTATTGGAGTTCAACGTTGGATGCCAGTCATTTCCGAGAATCCAGGCCCGGTTGTCCGCTGTGCCGGGGTTTCGTCGTCAGCCCGCCGGTCGCCCGGGTCGGGCGCCCTCCGGCGAGATACGCTCCCTCGGAAGCGAAGCGAGGAGTCCTGCATGTCCCCGTTCGACGATCGACCCGCCTGGACCGACGCCATCGACAACCCGTATCTCCACGGGTTGCACGCGCCGACGGTCCGCGAGACCAAAGCCCTCGACCTGCCGGTCGAAGGCGAACTCCCGGAGGGTCTCTACGGCGCCTACGTGCGCAACGGCCCGAATGCCGTCCACGCACCGAACAACCTCTATCACTGGTTCGACGGCGACGGCATGGTCCACGGCCTGTACTTCCGCGACGGGCGCGTCGAGTACCGAAGTCGCTTCGTGCAGACCCAGGGTCTCGCGGACGAGACCGAAGCTGGACGATCGATCTGGCCCGGGGTCATGGGGCCCTTCGACTTCGATCTGCCGCGTCATTTCATGAAGGACACCGCGAATACCGACGTGATCCTTCACGGCGATCGCCTTCTCGCGCTCTGGTACCTGTGCGGCGCCCCCTATGACCTCGATCCGCGCACCCTCGAGACGCGCGGCGTCGCCGACTTCGGCGGGCGCTGGTCGAGCACGGTCTCCGCCCACCCCAAGGTCGACGAGCGCACCGGCGAACTCGTGTTCTTCACACTCTCGGACTTCGAGCCACCCTACATGCACTACGGCGTCGTCGGTGCCGACGGCGTACTCGCCCACACGATTCCCATCGATCTCCCTGGCGCGCGTGCCCCGCACGACATCACGCTCACGGAGCGCTTCTCGATCGTCCACGACTTCCCGCTCTTCCACGATCCCGCCGTGCTTCGCGAGCACGGCTACCGCGTCGCGCGCTTCTACCGGGACCTCCCGAGCCGCTTCGGAGTGCTGCCGCGCCGCGGCGGCACGGACGACGTGCGCTGGTTCGAGTTCGAGGCGGGCTACGTGCTCCACATGGTGAATGCCTGGGAGGAGGGCGACTGGATCGTGATGGACGGCTGCTTTCAGCCCGACCCCACGATCCGCCGGCGCCCGGAGGAGGGCGAGCTCGCTTCGATGCTGGGGTATCTGCGCATCCGCGCCCACCTCCACCGCTGGGAGATGAATCTCGCGACCGGCGAGACGCGCGAGCGACCCCTCGACGACCTGAACGTCGAGTTCTGTCTGCCCGACACCCGGCGGTACGGTCAGAAGACGCGCTATTCCTGGCACCAACACATTCCGGTCGACAGCTATACGGTCGAGTTCCACGCCCTCGTGAAGTACGACCACAGCGATGGCAGCTGCGTGCGCTTCGACTACGAGCCCGGTTGGATCGCCAGCGAGTCGCCGTTTGCACCGCACATCGGAGCGACGGATGAGGACGACGGTTGGATCGTCACGATCGCGACCCACCGCGACACGGGCGCGTCCGAGGGGTGGGTGTTCGAAGCGCAGGAGATCGAGCGCGGACCCATTGCGCGAATTCCGCTGCCGACACGCGTCCCGAGCGGCTTCCACGCGAAGTGGCTGCCCGGTGAACGCCTCTGGAACGGCGCGGTCTGATCGGTCCGAGCGCTCAGCCGAGGGGCACTTCGCCCTTCTCGATCATCGCGTGGTGTTCTTTGTCGAGTGGTGCGTAGCGCCCGTCGCGCAGAACGAAGAGCGCGTCAGCCACTTCGTTGGGGTCGTAGCCCTGCTTGCGGTAGTCGAACTTCTGGTGCTTGAAGGTCCCCGTGATCTGCATGTCGCCGCCGAGGATGCGCAGGAAGATCGGCCGCTGATACCCGGGGAGCGACTTCTCGGTGAACTCGGCGAAGTCCGCGAGATCGAAGCTGCCATCGACCGAGAGGGCCGCCATGCCTGCGCGGCCGTCGGAGTTCGGCACTCGGACTCCGTAGACGTTGGCTTCGAGCACGCCCAACGCGCCGTTCAGGATCTCCGCGACCTCGTTGGTGGAGACGTTCTCGCCCTTCCACCGGAAGGTGTCGCCCACGCGGTCGGCGAAGGAGAGCCAGCGACCCTCGTGAATCTGAAGGAGGTCGCCCGTGTTGAAATAGCAATCGCCGTGCTCGAGAACGTTCTCGACGAGTTTCTTCTGGGACGCCTCGCGGTCGACGTACCCGTCGAAGCTGGTGAGTTTCGTGATCTTCGTCAGCAGGAGACCCATCTCGCCGGCCTGAACGGCCTCTCCGTGCCCCTGGGCGTCGCGGTACAGTTCTCCCGTCTCGAGATCGCAGCGGGCGATGAGTTGACCCGGCAGCTTGCGGCCAATCATCCCGGGCCGACCGGCGGTGTTGAGCAGCGCGCCCGTGCCCTCGGTGGCGCCGTAGAACTCGCGGAT
>JABSQW010000424.1 GCA_013215605.1 Myxococcales bacterium | reverse complement strand
TCGCGGGGCTCCGGGCCAGACACCTCTGGGTCGGGCGGACGTTCTTGAGGGAGTCGCCTGGGGACCCGCCCGCAAGCCCCTCCGCGTGACCTCCGCCCGCCTCCAGATCACGGAGCCGGCTCGGACGCAGGGCCCGTTTTCTCAGCGGGGCTCGAGGGGAGTAGGATGCGTAGCGGACCCCGGCGCTTCGGGGACGCGGGAGATGCCATGACCGACGAACTCGCCAGACTCGACGCCACCGCCCAGGCCGAGCTCGTCCGCAGCGGCGATGTCACGCCGAGCGAGCTCGTCGACGCCGCCATCGAGCGGATCGAGGCGATCGATCCGACGCTCAACGCCGTGATCCATCGGCGCTTCGAGAAAGCGCGCGAGGAGGTGCGATCCGCCGACCTGGCCGATGGGCCGTTCCGCGGTGTGCCCTTTCTCGTGAAGGACGCCGTGTGTCACACCGCCGGGGATCCCTATCACTGCGGCAGCCGCTTCCTGAAGGAGATCGGGTTCCGGGCCGATCACGACACGGAGCTCGCCCGCCGCTTCCGGGCAGCAGGCTTCGTGTTCGTCGGCAAGACCAACACCCCCGAGTTCGCGCTGTCCGCCACCACCGAGCCCCTCGCCTACGGGGCGACGCGCAATCCGTGGAACACCGACCACTCGCCGGGCGGCTCGAGTGGCGGCTCGGGGGCGGCGGTGGCGGCGGGTCTCGTTCCCGTGGCGCACGGCAATGACATGGGGGGCTCGATCCGCATCCCCGCGACCTATTGCGGGCTCGTTGGCCTCAAGCCCACGCGCGCACGCAACTCGCTCGGGCCGGATCTCGGGGAGTATTGGGGACCGTTCACCCACGAGCACGTGCTCACACGCAGTGTGCGCGACACGGCAGCAGTGCTGGATGCCACGGCGATCCGCGCGCCTGGCGATCCCTACAAGGCGCCGCCGCCCGCGCGCCCCTGGGCCCAGGAGGTGGGCGCCGACCCGGGAACCCTGCGTATCGGCTTCACCACTTCGGGGGGCCGGGGACGCGACGCGCACCCCGAGTGCGTCGCCGCCGTCGAGAGCGCAGCGCGTCTTCTCGAAGAGCTCGGACACCGGGTCGAGCCGGTCGAAATCACCGCGCTGGCCGCGCCGATGCCGGGCTTCGGCGTCATTTCGAGCGCGACCGTGGCACGCGATCTCGAGATCTGGGCGAAGCGAATCGGGCGAGAGGTGGGCGAGGATGACATCGAGCCGATGAACTGGAACATGGCCCAAGCCGGACGCCGCCTCAGTGCTGCCGAGTACATCGCCGCGCTCGCAGACGTGTACGCCTACGCGCGCGGCGTGGAGGCGTGGTGGGAGGAGGGATGGGACGTCTTGCTCACGCCCACGTCCGCGTCGCTTCCGGCGAAGATCGGTGAGCTGGCGCCGCTGCGCGAACCCGCCGAGCTCATGCCCGGGCTCGCGGCCGCCACCACGTTCACCATGCCCTTCAACACCACCGGCCAGCCGGCATTGTCGCTACCCTTGCACACGAGTTCCGACGGACTGCCGGTGGGCGTCCAGCTCGTCGGGGCGTACGCGCGAGAAGATCTGCTCGTGCGCCTGGCGTCGCAACTCGAACAGGCGTGCCCCTGGGCCGATCGGCGGCCGCCGGTGCACGCGTAGCGAGCTCTGTGAGCGATCGACAGCTCGAGGGAAGTCGGGAGGAACCAAGATGTTCGATGTCGTGATTCGCGGGGGGAAGGTCATCGATGGAAGCGGCGGAGCACCCGGCGTGGCGGACGTCGCCATCGAGGGCGGGCGCATCGCCGAGGTCGGCGCGGACGTCGGCGGGGCGAAGCGCGAGATCGACGCGTCCGGCCTGCTCGTCACGCCCGGGTTCGTCGACGTTCACACCCATTACGACGGGCAGGTGAGCTGGGACCCCTACATCACGCCTTCGAGCTTCCACGGTGTCACCACTGTGGTGATGGGAAACTGCGGCGTCGGCTTCGCGCCGGTGCGGCCCGACACGTTCGAGTGGCTGATCGCACTGATGGAAGGCGTCGAGGACATCCCGGGCAGCGTGCTCTCCGAGGGCATCGACTGGGCGTGGGAGGGGTTCCCGGCGTATCTCGACGCCATCGAGCGCATTCCGCACGCCATCGACTTCGCAGCCCAGCTTCCCCACGCCGCTCTGCGCGCCTATGTGATGGGCGAGCGGGGCGCCGATCACACCGAGGCGCCGAGCGCCGACGAGATCGCCGAAATGGCGCGTCTCGCGTCGGAGGCGGTGACTGCCGGGGCCCTCGGCTTCACGACGTCGCGCACCGTGAACCACCGCGCGTCGGACGGCCGGCTCACGCCGACGCTCACGGCCACATTCGACGAACTCCGCGGCATCGCCCGGGGGCTGCGCTCCGCAAACGCCGGCGTCATCGAGCTCGTCGCCGACTTCGACGACCTCGAGACCGAGTTCGCGATGCTGCGACGGGTGGCCGAGGAATGCGGTCGGCTGATTTCGATCTCGATCCTCCAGGACATCGAGGATCCCGAGAAGTGGAAGCGGCTGCTCGCGCTCATCAGCGATGCCTGCGCGGCGGGCGTACCGATGCGCGGTCAGGTGTCGACGCGTCCCGTGGGCGCGATGTTGAGCCTCCACAGCTGGCTCCACCCGTTCATGGGGGTGCCGTCGTTTCGCAAGATCGAGGGGCGTCCGCACGCCGAGATCGTGCGCGCGCTCGGCGATCCGACCCTGCGCGCCGCGATTCTCGCCGAACACGCGGAGGCGACGGGCGCCGCCAACGTCGAGAACACGATCATCACCGGGTTCTCTCACATGTTCGAGCTCGGCGATCCGCCCGAGTACTACCCGTCGCCCGAAGCCTCGGTCGCGGCGCGGGCCCGGCGCGACGCTGTGCCGCCCGCGCAGCTCGCCCTCGACCTGCTCCTGTTGAACGGCGGGACGCAGCCGCTGTATGTGCCCGTCAAGAACTACGCCGAGTTCAACTCCGACGTGACGCAGGCGATGCTCGAACATCCCCACACCGTGCCGGGACTCGGTGACGGCGGCGCACACTGCACGATCATCAGCGACGCGAGCTTTCCAACCACGCTCCTCTCCCACTGGGGTCGCGATCACCGCGATCCGCTGCCCCTCGAGTGGCTGGTGAAGCGCCACACGAACGACACCGCGTCACTCGTGGGCCTTGGCGATCGCGGTCGTCTCGAGCCGGGGCTGCGGGCCGACGTCAACCTCATCGACTTCGACGCCCTGCAGGTCTTGCCGCCGCGGATGGTCGCGGACCTGCCGGCCGGCGGAAAGCGGCTGCTCCAACGCGCGGAGGGCTATCGCGCCACGCTCGTCGCCGGAGAAGTCGTCTTCGAAGACGGTGAGCCCACCGGAGCGCTGCCCGGTACGCTCGTGCGCGGCGCGCGGGGCCCGCTCGGCCCCAGCTGACATTGTCGTGCGATCACGCCCCGAAGGAGTGCGCAGCGGTGCGGACGGCCGGGGGGTGCACGGCGCTGCTTGGGAGCGTTCTCGCGTGCGCGGGAGTCGCGGCACTCACCGGGTCGGCTAGCGCGGAGCTCTACTCGCACCTCGCGGAGAGCAGCGTGATCGGCCGCGATTTCGGCTACCCGAGCGGCACGCCGTCCCAGGGACACCCGCCGCCCGGAACGCTCGAGTTCGTTCCGGAAGTTGCGGTGTTCATGGAGAACATCGAGAAGCTGGGGTCCGTCCCGGGGCGCACGTTCGTCGGCTTCCTCATGCCGCTTCGCTTTCGCTTGCGACCCGCCGAGCAGGTGACCTTTGAGCTCGGGGCCCTGCTCGGTCACGACTATGGCGACGACAGCCAGCTCAACACGGCCGAGCCGATCGTGCGCCTCGTCGCGGAGCCGGTCGACGACCTCTTCCTCGTGGGCGGCACATTGCTTCCCACGCACTGGATCCACGATGCCCTGCTCGATGACGTCAACCGGCTCCAGTCCGCTGAGCAGGGCTTTCAGGTGCGCGCCGACCGCGAGACCCTGAAGCTGGACGGCTGGCTGAACTGGCGGGTGCGTGAGACGGGCGTTCGCGCCGAGGAGTTCGAGATCGCGCTCGCGACCCAGCTGCGGCCCGACTGGGCCCTGCTGGACGGACTCCACATCGACGGACAGGTGCTCTGGGCGCACGTCGGGGGCCAGCAGAATTCGAGTGATCGCGTCGAACACAATCTGAGCCTGATGGGAGGCGGCACGTACGGCGTGCCCCACCCCTTCGCTGTCGACTGGCTCGAAGAGGTTCGCGCCGGGGGACACTACTTCCGCGTTTTCGACGACACGAGACAGCTGCCGAGCACGACCGGGAGCGGTTGGGAGGTGGCCGCCAGCATCGATACGCGGCCGTGGGAGCGCGTCGGACTGCGCGTCCACGGCTCGTACTTCGACGGCACCGCCTTCGTCGCGCGCCGGGGCGATCCCCTCTATTCGCTCGACGACTACGCTCAACTCGGGATGACGTTGCTCTTCGACCTGCCGGCCGATCTGCGTCTAGAAGGCGGTGTCGTGTTGCAACTGGGGGAGGGCCAGTTCAACGGCTCCTTCCTCATCAACCTCGTCTTCGGCCGCGCCTTCCCGATCCCCGTCATGAAGGCCCGAAACCCCGCCCAGTGACGCGGCCAGGTTGGACGGAAGTAGCAACCTCCCCGAGTTGGCTGCCAGTTGGGTCAGGGGACGGGGTCAGGTGGCGGGGAGGGAGACTCGGGTGCCGTCGCGGCCGAGGGTGATCTGGCCCGAGTAGGCGTCGGAGACGCCGCGTAGGAAGCTGCTCTCCATTCCCGGCGCGATCAACGGCGGCACGACGTGGTAGAAGAGCAGGTGTCCGACCCCGGCTGCTGCGGCCGTCTCGGCGGCGTCCACCGGAGTGGCGTGGTAGTCCTGGATGTCCTTCATGATCTTGGCCCGCCGCTGCTGTCCGGCTGTCGTCGCGGCGGCCTCCATGATTCCGACGAGTCGCGCCGAGAGGGCCTCGTGGACCAGGAGATCGGCACCCTTCGCGATCCGCGCGATCTCCGCCGATTTCTTCGTGTCGCCGGTGATGACGGCTGAGCGACCGGCGTAGTCGAAGCGGTAGCCGACCGCCGGATCGACGGGTTCGTGGTCCACGCGGAACGCGGTGATGCGCACGCCGTCGGTATCCCAGACGACGAGTGGCTCTCCGGCGTCCGGCGGCACGAAGGGCCGGGGAGAAAGGCCCGCTCCGCTCCGGGGCGCGATGTCTTCGCCGTGGTGGGCGATGCGGTAGTTCGTGTCGGCGCGGTAGACCTGGCGGAGACCCGCAGCAATTTCGCCGACCCCGGTGGGCCCGAAGAGCGCAAGGGGTTCGCGGGCGTTGCTTCCGACCCAGTGCTGGAGCGCGAGTTCGCCGAGGCCGTCGATGTGGTCGGAGTGGAAGTGCGTGAGGAATACGGCGTCGAGGAGCGCGGTGGGTAGACCCACCGCCTGGAGGTTTCGCGAGGCCGCCGATCCGGCATCGACGAGAAAGAGCTTGCGGCCCGCCACGACCGCCACGCAGGGTCCCGACCGAATGGGGTCGGGGAGGGGGCTGCCGGCACCGCACAGCACGACGTGAAGACCGTCGGGGAAGTCGGCGAGGGGATCGGCGGTCATGATGCGCGTAACGGCGGCGACGAGGATGCGTTCGACGATCGCACCGCGGAATGCGAACACGCCGATGGCGATCAAGGCGACGACCCCGAGAGCCAACTGCCATCTCTTCATGCAGATCTCCTTCGCGGCCGGTTCCGTGTTCGCGGGCCAGCTGGCCGTGGACGATTATGGCAGTCTCTATGTCACTTGTCGAAGGCGGCGGAACCCAAGCTGATGGCCCCCGAGCCGGCGAGCGTTGCGATCTCCGCCTCCGCGAATCCGTGCTCGACGAGGACGCGCTCGGTGTCGGCCCCGAGAAGCGGGGCGGCACTGCGGATGCTCGCCGGTGTCTCGGAGAACGTGAGTGGAAGCCGCACGAGGTCGAGTTCCCCATCGACCGGGTGGACCACCGGCTGAGCCATCTCGAGATGGCGCACCTGCGGATCCTCGAACACTTCGTCCACGGCGAGGATCGGTCCACACGGGAGCCCGGCTTCGTTGAGGATGGACACCCACTCGTCAGTGGTCTTCGCCACGAGTCTCGCTTCGCAGGCGGCCATGAGCGCGTCGCGGTGTTTCGTGCGGGATTCGAAATTGGCGAAGCGCGGATCGGCGGCGATTTCGGTCGCGCCGAGAGCCTCGACGAAGGCGTCCCAGCGCAGCATCGCGGCGATGTTGATGTAGCCGTCGGCGGTGCGAAAGGTGCCCATGGGAAAGACCGTCGGGTGGTCGTTTCCCGCCTGCCCGGGAACCTCGCCGTCGACGAGCCAGCGCGTCGCCTGAAAATCCATGAAGTTGATCATCGATTCGAGGAGCGACGTGTGGACCCACTGGCCGCGCCCGGTGCGGTCGCGGGCGATGAGCGCCGCGAGGATGCCCTGGGTGAGGAACGTCCCCGCCGCGGTGTCCGACACGGCGATGCCGGCGCGCCACGGACCACTCCCCGGCGGGCCGGTCACGCTCATGAGGCCCCCCATCCCCTGGGCGATCTGGTCGACGCCGGGCCGCGACGCATACGGGCCGTCCTGTCCGAAGCCCGAGATGCTCGCGTACACGAGGCGTGGATTGCGTGCCGACAGCGTCGCGTAGTCGATGCCGAGACGGTGTTTGACGTTGGCGCGAAAGTTTTCCACCACGACGTCCGCGCGATCGGCGAGGCGCAGGAAGACGTCGCGCCCCGCGGCGTTCTTGAGATCGATCGAGATCGAGCGCTTGTTGCGTTGCAGGTTGTGGGTGTCGGAGCCCGGCAGGAATCCACCCCTGGGGCTCGCGACGTGGATGACCCCGGCGCCCATGTCCGCGAGCTGGCGCGTGCAGGTGGGTCCGGCGCGGGCCACGGTGAGGTCGAGCACGTGGAGATGGCTGAGGGGGCCCGGGACCTGGGCCCCGGGGGTATCGCTCATGGCTGGGTCCTGGATACGTGGGAATGCTGCGAGTATACGGGGAGGAGGCCCCCGATCGTGGAGCGAAGCACGGCTCAATCGGGACGGACTTCCCGGCTTTCCCTGCATTTCTGAGGGGTTGGCCCAATCGAGGACTGTTCCGGTGCTGTATTTACAGCACCGAATTGGTCCGATATCTTCCGTCACTCCAGGAATCACGAGAGAAACCGGAATGTTCCGACTCAGCAAGGTCACTGACTACGGGATCGTTTTGCTCGCGCACCTCGCGCAATCCGAGGAGCAGAGCGCCCACAACGCGCGCGACATCGCCGGCGATGTCGGGCTGCCCGTCCCCATGGTGAGCAAGATCCTGAAGGCGCTCGCCCGGCACGGTGTACTGGAATCGCAGCGCGGCTCGAAGGGCGGCTACCAGCTCGCGCGCCGGCCCGAGCAGCTCACTGTGGCCGACATGATCAGCGCGCTCGAAGGCCCGGTGGGACTCACCGAGTGCACGCTCGGGACGGACCTGTGTGTCCACGAGGGCTCGTGCGCGGTGCAGACGCCGTGGCAGGTCATCAATCGCGTGATTCGCGAATCCCTTGATCGCGTGACGCTCGCGGATCTCATCGATCCAAGCTTTTCGAACGCGATGTCCACCGACGAAATCCTGGGCCGCGTGACGGTGCTCCCCACGAGGACGAAGAGCGGCTCCGACGAGCCCGCGAATCTGGAATAGCGATGGCCAAAGCGAATCCCGACCGCGAGCATCTCGAGCAGCTCGCCGAGCAAGAGTACAAGTACGGCTTCGTCACCGATGTCGAGACCGACACGGTGCCGCCGGGGCTCGACGAGAGCGTCGTGCGTCTGATTTCAGCGAAGAAGCAGGAGCCCGAGTGGCTCCTCGACTTCCGTCTCAAGGCACTGGCGCGCTTTCTCGAGCTGCTCGAAGCAGAGACCGAGCCAACCTGGGCGCACGTCAGCTATCCGAAGATCGACTACCAGAACATCATCTACTACTCCGCGCCGAAAGCGCCGCAGCAGCTCGAGAGTCTCGACGAGGTCGATCCGGAGCTGCTGCGCACGTACGAAAAGCTCGGCATCTCCCTCGGGGAGCAGAAGCGGCTGACCGGTGTGAAGGTTGCCGTCGACGCGGTGTTCGACAGCGTCTCCGTGGCAACCACCTTCAAGGAGGAGCTCGAAAACCAGGGCGTCATCTTCTGCTCGTTCTCCGAGGCCGTGCAGAACCATGAGGACCTCGTGCGCGAGTACCTGGGCTCGGTGGTCCCGTACTCGGACAACTTCTTCGCCACGCTCAATTCCGCGGTCTTCACCGATGGGTCATTCGCCTACATCCCGAAGGGTGTGCGCTGCCCGATGGAGTTGTCGACGTACTTCCGCATCAACCAGGCGGGCACCGGGCAGTTCGAGCGCACGCTGATCGTCGCCGAAGAGGCTTCCTACGTGAGCTACCTCGAGGGTTGTACGGCTCCGATGCGCGACGAAAACCAGCTCCACGCGGCGGTGGTGGAGCTCGTGGCTTTCGACGACGCCGAGATCAAGTACTCGACGGTGCAGAACTGGTACCCCGGCGACAAGAACGGCGTGGGCGGCATCTACAATTTCGTGACAAAGCGCGGTGCCTGCCGGGGCAAGCGCTCGAAGATCTCCTGGACGCAGGTCGAGACCGGCTCGGCGATCACCTGGAAGTATCCGAGCTGCATCCTCCAGGGGGACGACTCGGTGGGCGAGTTCTACTCCGTCGCCATGACGAACAATAAGCAGCAGGCCGACACCGGCACGAAGATGCTTCACATTGGCAAGAACACGAAGAGCACGATCATCTCGAAGGGCATCTCGGCGGGCTGTGGCACCCAGTCGTACCGCGGTCTCGTTCGGATCGGACCGAAGGCCACTGGCGCGCGCAACTACTCGCAGTGCGATTCGCTGCTCCTCGGCGACCGCTCCGCGGCGCACACATTCCCCTACCTCGAAGCGAAGAATTCCACTGCCACCGTAGAGCACGAGGCGACCACGTCGAAAATCGGCGAGGACCAGCTCTTCTACTGCCGCCAGCGCGGCGTTTCCGAAGAGGACGCCGTGTCGATGATCGTCAATGGCTTCTGCAAGGAAGTCCTCCGCGAACTCCCCATGGAATTCGCCGTCGAGGCCCAGAACCTGCTCAACATCAGCCTCGAAGGCAGCGTCGGCTGAAATGCCGAAAGGAAATCCCCGGAGCATGCTCGAGATCCAGAATCTTCACGCGAGCGCGGGCGACACGCCAATCCTCCACGGTGTCGACCTCAGCATCGCTTCCGGCGAGGTGCACGCGATCATGGGGCCCAACGGCTCCGGCAAGAGCACCCTCGCCGGAGTGCTCGCCGGCAAGCCGTCCGTGACGGTTACCGACGGTACAGTGCGCTA
>JABSQW010000423.1 GCA_013215605.1 Myxococcales bacterium | reverse complement strand
GTCGGCTGCGACGTCTACGCGCTCCGTCGCTGCCTCCGCGGCTTCGCTGACGTCGGCGAGTCCGAAGCCCGCGCCGCCCGGGCGCGCCGCCCACAGCGACACGCCTTGCTTCGTGAGCACGCCGGAGACGGCGTTCAGCATACCGGCGCTCTCCGGGTCATCTCGCAGCACCTGTGCCATGCGCACGAGCGCCTGCAGGACGAAGTTGTTGAGAGGGCCGCCCGCGAAGGCCATTCCGCCCGTCTCGGTGGTGGGCGCCAGCGGGTCGATCCCGAGTTCGCGCAGCTGCACGCGCACCGCCGAAGGGAAGCAGCTGTAGAGCTCGCGGTGTATCACCTCCTCGGGGCGCAGTCCGGCGAGCGTGTGTGCTTCCTCGGCGGCGATTCGGAAGCCGCGGCAGCGGTCGACCCGGACGCGTTCGGACAGCGGCAACATGAAGTTCGACTCGGCGACGGCGCGCGGATAGATCATCCGATCGTCGGATACGCCAGCGGCGCGCGCGGCCTCGTAGGAGCAGAAGATCAGGCCTGCAGCCTGGTCGACGTTCCACTGCGAGTTGTGGAGTTTCGTGTAGGGGAAGGCGAGCATGCGGTTCTTGCCCGCTTGTGTCGCGATCTCGTCGGCGCTCACGCGATCCCGGCGCCAGGCGTCCGGGTTGCGGGTGGCCACCTCGCTCATGGCCGACCACATGCGCGCGACCTCGGCGACATGCTCTTCGATCGTCTGGCCGTCGGCGGCGCGCAGAGCGTTCTCGATGATCGCGTACTGGTTGACGGGCATCGGAATGCCGGTGGCGATCTCGAGAGGGTGGATGATGTCGGCGCCGGGGCGCAGCACGACGTCGGCTTCGCCCGGGGGGAGCTGGCTCTTGCGCTCCTCGACGCCGGCAATCTGCGCGCGCAGCGTGCGGAACTTGGCCTCCGCCCCGGTGAGGAGCACGACGTCGGCGTCGCCGTTCGCGATGTCGCGCGCGGTATTCCCGAAGAGCGTGGTCTGCAGTACGCCCACCTCGGCGACCTGTGTCTGGAAGTTCTTCGCCCCGAAGTGGTCGCCGAGCCAGCGGCACGGGTCGGGGTAGTCCCAGAATCCGCGCGGCGCGCGGATCGAATCGGCCCGTGAGAGCAGGTCGCCGCTCCCAGCGTCCTCGGCGGCGCGTTCGAGAGCGTCGGCCATCAGGGCGAGGGGCTCGCGGGCCGAGGCGGGATCGTCGATGCGCTGCTGTACGGCGGCGACGCCGACGAGAACGGGGGTGCGGGGGGCGAGAGGCATGGCGATTTCCAGCGTCCCTCGTGGTGGGGAGACGGGAGACCTTACCCGTTCAGCGCCCTGCCAGCTGCGGCCACAGTCGCAGCGCCGTGCCTCCGAGGCACAGGTCGCGGTCGCCGTCGCCGAGTCGCGAAAACGCGTGGCGCGCGAGATCGACGAGCTCGGCGTAGGGGCGGTCGTGGGTCTGGGAGAAGTCCGAGCCCCACTGGATGCGGTTGGCGCCGAAGCGTGCGACCAGGAGTTCGACGAAGTCGCGCGGGTCGCCGTGCTCGGCCGCCGCGTCGAGGACCGTGGTGGTGACCTTGAGGTAGAGGTTGGGTAGGCGGGCGAGTTCGAGGAGCGGCTCGGCCCCGGCGAAGGCTGCGGATGCGAGGGGCGGAAATCCGCAGTGGTCGAGCGATACGCGCGTGTCCGGGTAGCGGAGCAGAGCGGCGCGCAGCTCCTCGATCTGTGACGCGAGGATCGTCGCCACCACCACGGCATCGAGCGCGCTCGCGCGGCGCCACAACGGCTCGGCGATGTCACTCGAGAGCCAGGGCTCAGCCCCGCCCGGCCCACCGATCGCGAACAGGCGCACCCCGCCGATGCCGCGTTCGCGGACCCAGCGCGAAAGCTCGCCGGGTGGGTCGTCTCCGTTCGGGTCGACGCAGCAGACGCCGCCGAAGCGCCCGGGGTAGCGGCGCGCGCTGTCTGCGGTGTAGGCGTTGTCGAACGTATAGGCACCGACGCCCTGGACGAGGACTGCGCGGTCTACGCCCGACGCGTCCATCAGTGCCAGAAACTCCTCCACGGTGCACGGTGCTTCGAGGTACCAGGCGCCCGGGAGTCCACCGGGGCGCAGGGGATAACGGGCGTGGTCGTCGGAGACGACGTGAACGTGGGTATCGACGATCACGGTACCGGAAGGACTACACCGCCTCGGTTCGAGACGCCAACGGAGGATCGGCCTCGGCCGAAGGGATCCTCTACCCTGCACATTCGCCGTGCCACCGGAGCGGATCCCCGACGATGACGCGAGCCCCGTTGCTGCAAACGAAAGCGCCGCCCACCGCGAAGGACGACGTCGATCACTCCGGCGTCGCGCTCGGCAGCGTGCTGGTGAGCCTTCTCGAGCCGGAGCGCGGCCGCGAGGCGGCGTTCCACCGCTGGTACGAGCGCGACCACTTCTACGCGGGCTGCATGGTCGTCCCGTGGTTCTTCGCCGGCCGTCGTTTCGTGGCCACTCGCGAGCTCAAGGCGCTGCGCGAGCCCCAGCACACGCCGCTGATGGACGATGTGCGGCTCGGCTCGTACCTCGCGCTCTACTGGATGCTCGCGGGCCACCACGCTGACGCCGTCGCGCTCGCGGTCGAGCAGGTGACGTGGCTGAACGAGAACGGCCGGATGCTGGCCGGGCGGATTCAGGCGCACGCCGGATTCTACGGCCACCGCTGGTCGGTGTCGCGCGACGCGGACGGCGTGCCCGCGGAACTCGCGCTCCACCACCCGTTCCCCGGGCTCGTCGTCCTGATGCTCGACCGCCACGAGGGGGTGTCGCAGGAAGCGATCGACGCGTGGCTGCGCGAGGTGTACCTCCCGGACGCACTGCCCGGCTCGGCGGCGGCGCTGTGTCTCGCGAGTCATCCGTTTCCGCTACCCGACGATGCACCGTCCTACGTGCGGCGACTCGAAGGTCTCGAGCGCCGTTCGATGCTCCTGTTCTTTCTCGACGAGGACCCGCGCACACACTGGCGCGACCTGTTCGGCGGGGTTGGCGAACGCGTCGCGGCGTCGGGACTCGGCGAGCTGACCTGGCTCGCGCCGTTCATCCCGACGCTGCCGGGCAGCGACCGCTACGCGGACGAGCTCTGGTAGCGTCCTTCAGCTGCGCTCGAGACCGCCAGCGGCGATGAACGCGTCGAGGGCCTTCATCGCGTCGCCGAAGAGGCCGTCCATGAACTCGGCGAAGGGCGTGCCGTCCGCCATGTAGGTGAGATCCTGGAGCGGGTCGGTGGCGAGGATCCAGCGCACGAGGGTGCCGCCGTCACAGTCTTCGAACTCGTTGATCTCGAGCTGGGCCTTCGCGACGGGGAGCGTCGCGCGTTCGATGTAGTAGCCCCAGCGCACGCCCTCGTCCCAGCTGACCATGATCTCCTCGTAGCGCTCGCCCGCGACCAACGACTCGCGGAAGGTGCCGACTCCGAAGGGTTCTACCGAGTCGCCGTACGAGGCCTCGTCGACGCCGGGAAACCAGTGCTTCCAGGTGGCGGGATCGGCGAAGGCTCGCCAGACATCGGCACGGCTCGCCTTCACGGTCTTCTCGACGCGGTAGGTCTTCTCGGCGGTCTCGATGAACTCGAGACCGACCTTGCGGAGTGGGGTCCAGGACGTCGTCATCGGGGGGGTTCGTTTCGCAGCGGGGTGTCACTCCCAGCCGATGGACTCGTATCCGCGTTCCGCCAGACAGCGGTTCACGAAGGTCATATGGGCCTGGCCGACGGGTTTCGGTGCGAAGAGCGAGCCCAGCAGAGCCGCCGTGGCGCCACTGGCCGCGCCGATCGCCGAGCCGGATCCCGCCGAGCCCACGATGGCGCCACCCACGGCGCCCGACACGGCGCCCACCGCGGCGCCGCCCGCCGTGCGCTTCGCCATGTCGCTCGCCGTGCCGGGGTCGCGGTGTGCACCGGCTGCGTCGGCGAGCTGCCGGCACTCTTCGACGTCGACATCGGCGGCCTTCTTCCCCACCTGGTCGAAGTGCGCGTTCGGGTACAGCACGGGACCCGGCCCCGCGCAGGCGAAGCCGAGCAGGGCGGTGAAGATCGCGGCGCTGCGGAGGTTCATGCGCGCAGCATAACCCGTTTCGCGAACCGAGTTCGAACGGATCTCGAACCGCTTGGATCCCTTGTCCGCTGCCCGTAGACTCCTCGGAAGAAACGGGAGGCGCGATCGAATGGAGTCGACTCGGGAGACGGCCCTGGCCGGACGCCGGGTGCTGGAGATCTCCGACGAGAAGGGCGCCTATTGCGGGAAGCTCTTCGCGGACATGGGGGCCGACGTGATTCGCGTCGAGGCACCGGGCGGCGACGCGATCCGCCAGATCCCGCCGTTTTGGGGAGACGCGCCCGACCCCGATCGCGGTCTGTTCTTCCTGTACACGAACACGGGCAAGCGAAGCATCGAACTCGACCTCGCCAACGCCGCCGAACGCGATGTCTTCCGCTCGCTCGCCGCGGGTGCCGACCTCGTGATCGAAACGCTCGCACCCGGAGTGCTCGACGAACTCGGAATCGGCT
>JABSQW010000422.1 GCA_013215605.1 Myxococcales bacterium | reverse complement strand
GCTCGCGCCGGTGAAGATTCGCTCCACGCTGATCGGCGGGTCGAAGCGCATGCTGGTGTACGACGACCTCGAGCCGAGCGAGAAGGTGCGCGTCTACGACAAGGGCGTGACACTCAACGAGCCCGACCTCCGACACGAGGCGCTCGTCGACTATCGCCTGGGGGACATGTTCGCGCCGCACATCGAGAAGTCGGAGCCCCTCGCGACGGTGTGTGCCACGTTTGTCGACGCCATTCAAACCGGTGGACGACCGATGACCGACGGCATCCACGGTCTCGAGGTCGTGCGGATCCTCGAGGCCGCCCAGGAATCGATCCACAAGCAGGGCGAGCAAATCAGCCTCGGAGCCCTCGGATGACGACCCCAGTGCGGGTTCCCCTCGTGGATCTCCGCGCCTCGTATGCGAGCATCCGCGAGGAGTTGTTGGCCGAGTTCGACCGCGTCCTCGGCGAGATGCAGCTGTTCCTCGGACCGAACGTTCGCGCCTTCGAAGAGGAGTTCGCAGCGTACTGCGAGACGAGCCACGCCGTAGGCATGTCGAGCGGAACCGACGCGCTCCACGCCACACTGCGCGCCTGCGACGTCCGCCCCGGCGATGAGGTCGTGCTCCCCGCGCTCACGTTCTTCGCCACGACGGAAGCCGTGATTCACGTCGGTGCCACTCCGGTGTTCGCGGACGTCGACCCCGAAACCCTCACACTCGATCCCGCTGCGGTGCGCGACGTGATCGGACCCGCGACTCGCGCGATCGTCCCCGTCCATCTCTACGGTCAGCCGGCCGATATGGCGAGCCTCCTCGAGATCGCAAAGAAGCGAAACCTGCGCGTCATCGAAGACGCCGCGCAGGCCCACGGCGCTCGTTCGCTCGGGCAACGCTGCGGCAGTCTCGGAGATGCCGGTTGCTTCAGCTTCTACTTCACGAAGAACCTCGGCGCCTTCGGCGAGGGCGGATGCACCACGACCAACTCGCTGGAGACCGCCGAGCGTCTGCAACGACTGCGAAACCACGGCCTCGAGACGAAGCACACGCACTCGCTCGTCGGCCACAACTTCCGTCTCGACGAGTTGCAGGCGGCCGTGCTGCGCATCAAGCTGAAGCGGCTCGACGAAGCGATAGCGCGGCGGCGCGAGATCGCCGCCCGCTACGACGAGGCGTTCGCCGGAAGCGGCATCCGCGTCCTCGGCCGCAGAGCCGATGCGGAAGCGGCTCCACACCTCTATCCGATTCGCGTCGCGGACAGAGACGCCCTGGGAGTCCACCTCGCGGCTGCCGGAATCGAAACCGGTATCCACTACAAGGTGCCCGCTCACCGGCAGGCGGCCATGCGCTCCCAGCTCCACCGCTGCGGACCTCTCAGCGTCACCGAGCGTACCTGCGACGAGCTCCTCTCTCTTCCGCTCTATCCCGAGCTCGAAGACGACCAGTTCGCATACGTGGTCGAACGCGTTCTCGAATTTTCGGGCGAATCCAGACCGTCCGCTCGGGTCCGTTCGGCGTCGTGATGGACGTCGCGACGTCGGATCTCGAAGTGACGGTGGCCACTGCCGGCGATGCCGCCGACGTGGAGCTCGATGCGTTCTTCGAGACGTGCCCTACGAGCTTCGCTCAGCAGTCCAGGCACTGGCGCGACGTCATCACGCCGCTCGCCGGAGACCAGGCGCAGTTCCTCCTGTGTCGAGCTGCGGGCGAGCTCGTGGGCGTGCTCCCGAGCTACCGCTACGAGGGTCCGCTCGGCGCGGTCCTGAACTCCGTGCCTCAGCCGGGTCCCCTCGGCGGCGTGGCACTCGCGCCCGGGGCTCCTCGCGAGGCCGTGTACGAGGCCCTGCTCACGGCTTACGCGTCACTCGCGCGAGATCTCGGCTGCGCGGTCGCGAGCGTCATCAGCAATCCCTTCTGGCCCGACGATGCGCTCTACCGCCGGTTCTTCGACCCGGAATACACGCTCGAGAACAGCTGCCTCGCCCTCGACCTCGAGGAAGAGCCGGACTCCGAGGAGCTGCCTCCGGGAGCATCTTCGCACCTTCGCCGGAACCTGCGGCGCGCGCGGTCCGGCGCGCTCTTCATCGACGACGCGCAGACCCGAGAAAACGTCGACGAGTTCGTCCGAATTCACGAGGCCCGCCACGCCGAGATCGGCGTCCATCCCCTTCCCCGTGCGCTCTTCTCCGGCGCGCTCGAGCACATGACGCCCGCCGACAAGGCGCGCTTCTTCTTCGTGCGACGCGCGAGCGATGACGCGATGCTGGCCGGCGGGTTCTACGTCCACCACGCAGGCGTCATCGATGCGCTCATGCCGGCGGTCGCGAGTGAAGACGCCAGGCTGGGCGCCAACTACCTGATGGCCGACCACTCGATCCGCTGGGCACGCGAACGCGGACTGCGCTTCTACAACTGGCAGGGATCACCGCCCACGGGCGGGGTGGCGCGCTGGAAACGGCAATGGGGCAGTCGTGAATACCGCTACGCGTACTTCGCGAAGGTGACGGGCGACGTCGAGCCGTTCCTTCGCAGCACGCCGCAGGACGTGCTCCGCGACTACCGCTGGCACTTCGTCATCCCCTTCGACCGCATCGGATGCGACGATTCATCGGGCGACCGCAACCGGGGCAGCGGGCGCAGTACGCGCAGGGCCGCGTGGTCGTCCCTGGAGACGAGGCGATGACGAAGCCGACGTCCAGTGCCGAAGCTGATTTCAACCACCTCGTCGCACCTGTCGTCGCCCACTACGAGCGGAGCCTTGCGCGCCATGGACCGACGGCCGAGGGCATGGACTGGAAGGACTCCGAATCCCAGGCCCTGCGATTCGAGGTTCTCGCCGGCGTGTGTCCGCTCGAGGGGCGAAACGTCCTCGAAGTGGGCTGTGGCGCGGGCCACCTGTTCGACCACCTCCGAGCGCGCCACCCCGGTGTCGCCTACGCGGGCGTCGACATCTCCGCTGCGATGATCGAGGCCGCTCGCACGCGCCACCCGGAGGCGACGTTCCACTGTGCAGACCTCCTCGGTGGCGACTCCCTCGAGCCCGCGGACGTGGTGATGTCATCCGGCGTCTTCCACGTCAAACTCGACGTAGGCGACGCGGAGTGGGCCGAGTACGTGCGGAAGAGCCTCGACCGCTTGTACGCGCACTGCACGGTCGCTCTGGCCTTCAACCTGATGAGCGATCGGGTCGACTACCGAAACGAAAAGCTCCACCACGCCAACTCCGATGACGTGGTGGCGTACTGCAGGAGCGAGCTCTCGCCGTTCGTCACACTCCGGCAGGACTACCCCCTGTACGAGTTCACCGTCTACGTGCACCGCCATGCCCCCCGCTGAATCCACCGAGCCGTTCGAGCTCACGGTGATCATGCCGGGGCTCAACGAGGAGTCGAACATCGAGGCCGCCGTCCGCGAGATGACGACGGCGCTGCGCCAACTGGCGGACGATTGGGAGATCCTGATCGTCGACGACGGAAGTACGGATCGCACCGGCGAGATCGCGGATCGCCTGGCCGCCGAGGAGCCCCGCGTTCGGGTGCTCCACAATGAACGCAACGTAGACTACGGTATTTCGCTCGCGCGCGGCATCGCGGCGGCGAGCTGTGCATGGATTCTCCACGACGGCATGGACCTGCCCCTCGCCCCCAAGGACATTGCAGTGTTTCGCTCGCAATTCGCCGGAGCCGACGTCGTGGTGGCCCAACGCATCGACCGCTCGGCGCACTCGCCCTGGCGCAAGGTCACCTCGGCGGTCCACAGCTTGCTGATGCGCGGGCTCTTCCGACCGAAGACGCGCGACCTCAACTTCGTGCAGTTCTACCGGCGCGACTGGGCGCAGACGATCGCGCTGCGGTCGACGAGTCCCGCATTCGTCACCCCTGAGCTGATCCTCCGCGCCGAGCGAATGGGTCGCGTCGTACGCGCCGTCGAGGTCGAGTTCCGGCACCGCCAGCGCGGACAAGCCCACTACGGGCGCCCGAAGGACATCCTCTGGACGCTTCGCGACATGCTGGCGCTGCGACTCCACACCGGGTGGCGGGGGTGGTCGTGACGTCGCGCAATATCCCTGTAGCGCGCCCGAGCTTCGACGCGGACGAGGAGCGCGAGCTTCTCGACGCACTGCGCTCCGGTTGGGTCACACAGGGTCCGCGGGTGGCGGAGTTCGAGAAGCGCTTCGCCGCCGTCGTCGAGGCCGAGCACGCGGTCGCGCTGTCGTCGTGCACGACGGCTCTCTTCCTCGCGCTCCACTCTCTCGGCATCGGTCCCGGAGACGAAGTGATCGTCCCGTCCCTCACCTTCATCGCCTCGGTGAACCCGATCGTGCACGTGGGCGCCGTGCCGGTGCTGGTCGACGTGGACCCGGAATCCTTCAACATCGCGCCGCAGCGCGTTGCCGAGGCGATCACACCGCGTACCCGCGCGGTAATGCCCGTCCACCAACTCGGCCACCCCGCTGATCTCGAAGCCATCCAGAAGATCGCGAACGACGCCGCCATCGCGGTGGTCGAGGACTCGGCGTGCGCCGTGGGCGCTCGCTACCGGGGTCGCCCGATCGGCGCGTCGGGCAATCTGAACTGCTGGAGCTTCCACCCGCGCAAGGTCCTCGTGACTGGCGAGGGAGGCATGATTACGACGAACGACGCCGACGTCGCCACGCGGCTGCGACGCCTGCGCCACCAGGGCATGTCGATCTCGGACGTCGAGCGAGACAGCGCCGACGAAATTCTGACCGAGGAGTATCCCGAGGTGGGGTTCAACTTCCGGATGTCGGATCTCCACGCCGCGCTCGGCTTGGCTCAGCTCCCGAAGCTCGACCGTCTCGTCGCCCGACGCCGCGAGTTGGCCGCGCGGTATGACGCGGCATTCGCAGAGATCGACGCCATCGCTCGCCCCGAGCCCCCGCCGAGCGCGGAGCCGAACCAGCAGTCGTACATCGCACGCCTGCGCCACGCCGACCGCGCGTCCCGCGACGCTTTTCTCAACGCGATGAAGCGGCGCCGCGTCGCCACGCGGCGCGGCTTGATGGCCGTCCACCGGGAGCGCCCGTACCGCATCGCGCCCGACAACGATCGCGTGCGCGCGGCCGGCCCTCTCCACCACAGCGAACTCGCCGACGCACAGACCGTCATCCTCCCCCTTTACCCGGAGCTCTCCGAAGCGGACCAGGACTACGTGATCGAACAGATCCCCGCGGCGCTCGAAGAAGCCGGTGCCCTGGAGCCCGCGCGGTGAAGTGGATCCTGTGCGGGAAGAACGACGCCGCCGTCGCCGCCCTCGAGCATCTGCAGAGCCGCGGAGACGAGGTCTGGGCCGTCGCGACCCCCAGCGACGACGGCGACGACGGCTGGCAGCGATCCTTTGCCGGCGCGGCACACCGCTGCGGCGTGAAGCTCGACCAACCGGAACGGATCAACGATCCGGAGTTCGTCGAACAGCTCGCGGCATTCGGAGCACGCGCGCTGATCTCCATCCAGTACGACCAGATCCTGGGCGCGAACCTCTTCGAGACGCTGCCAGTCCCCTGCCTGAACTTCCACTTCGCGCTGCTTCCCCGGCACCGGGGAGTGTCTCCCATCGCCTGGGCGATCGCTCTCGGCGATCGCGAGTCGGGCGTGACGCTGCACCACATGGTGGTCGGCATCGACGCCGGTGACGTCCTCGCGCAGCGAGCGGTACCCATCGCTCCGGGCGGCACAGCGCGCGATCTCTACGACGACACCACGACCGCGTGCATCGATCTGTTCCGCGAGACGGTCCCGTTTTCCGACGAGCTTCTCGAACGACGCCTGATTCAGGACGAGACCACGGCGTGCTACCACCGCACCGGGGACTTCGACTTCGCGCGCCGTCGCATCGACTGGCGGCGCGACGCCGGTGAGCTCCACGCCTGGATTCGCGCGATGATCTTCCCGCCCCACCAGTTTCCCGAGTTCGTCACCGACTCCGGGACCTTCCGCGTGCTCCGAATCGCGCCCGAGATTGCACCCGTCGCCAACAGCGCTGCCCCGGGCAGCGTCACCCAGAGCTCGGATGTGGGTCTCGAGGTCGCGTGTGCGGGCGGCGCCGTGCGCATCACGGAGATCGCCGACACCGACG
>JABSQW010000421.1 GCA_013215605.1 Myxococcales bacterium | reverse complement strand
GCTGTGGGCGTCGTGGCGATCCTGTTCTGGCCCGCCGTGCTCAACATCGCAATGGTGCTGGGCCTCGCGCCGGTGATCGGCGTGCCGCTGCCACTCTTCTCGTACGGGGGATCGGCGCTCGTGACGACGCTCATCGCGATCGGGATCCTGATGAACGTGTCCATGAGGCGCTACGTCTTCTGACGCGCCTCAGCCCCTCAGCTCCTCAGCGATCCACCCTGTGGGCCTGCTCCGCGGTGGCGAAGCGTCCGCCCGCGGCGCGCCACTCCTGATCGCCGCCAGGGCCAGGACTCTTGTACGATCCCCGCATGAGCTTCCCCGTTCCGGTGCGCAAGCAGGCCCGCGTCGGCGCGTTCTTCGACATGGACAAGACGCTGATCGCCGAGAACTCGGGCAGCCTCTACATGCGCTACCGCTACCAGCGCGGTGAGATCAGCGGGGTGGAGTTCCTCAAGGGCGCGTGGTCGTACATCCAATACAAGCTTGGCGTGCTCGACATCCACAACTGGACCAAGCAGATGATGGTGCAGTTTCGGGGGCGGAGCGAAGAGGACCTCCAGGAGGAGGCGATCCGCTGGTTCGACGACCTGGTGGTGCAGACCCTCTACCCCGAGGCGACCCGCCTCGTGGCCGACCACCACGCGAAGGGGCACGTCGTGGCCATCGTCTCGGGCGCCACGAAGTTCGTGGTGCGACCCATCGCCGAGCGGCTTGGCATCGAGCACATGCTCTACACCCGACTCGAGGTCGAGGGGGGGCTCTTTACGGGACGCGTGATCGAGCCCATCTGCTTCGAAGAGGGAAAGATCTACTGGCTCCAGCAGTTCATCGAGGAGCAGGAGATCGACCTGGCGCGGAGCTGGTTCTACACCGATTCCATCACCGACCTGCCGCTTCTCGACATCGTCGGGCACCCCGTGGCGGCGAATCCCGACCCGCTCCTCTACCGCATGGCGGTAAAGCGGCGCTGGCCCATTCGCTTCTTCGATCCACCCGAGGTGGATCTCGCGCTACCGCCGGCGCTGGCCGCTGAAAACGACGGGGGGCCGGCGAACCCCCAACCCCCCGCGTGATCAATGGGATCGCAAGCTAGAGGAGCTTGGCCACCATCTCCTCGAAGTCCTTGCGCGGACGGGCGCCGACGAGCTGCTCGACGACCTGCCCGCCCTGGAACGCGAGCACGGTCGGAATCGAGCGCACGCCGAACTTGCCCGGCGTCTGCGGATTCGCGTCGATGTCCATCTTCACGATCTTTACGCGATCGCCGTACTCGCCCGCGAGCTCCTTCACGATCGGCGCGATCTGTCGGCAGGGGGCGCACCACTCGGCCCAGAAGTCGATGATCGTGGGCTGGTCCGATTGGAGGACTTCTGCTTCGAAGTTCTGATCCGTGATCTCGAGGACGTCGGCCATGGGGTCTCCTTGTCTGCTCTGGTGCCGTTCGCGCGGAGTGCGTCAGCGCTCGAGGTGATTGGATGCCCGCGAACGTGTGAGGTCACGGCGGTACGGAAGCGAGGCTAGGAGGTTGCACGGCGGTCGGCCACTTCGATCGGCTGAGACGAAGTTTTCCCGCACGACGCCCCTCACCGATCCGAGCACGATTTGACGCTGTATCTCACGCCCGGTATGTTGCGCGAGGAACTCCTCGATGTATTTGGATTCATTAGGGTTTTGGACGTCTCGGGGAATCCTGGGAGTTCGCGAAATCCGGGGAGCTGGCGGTGTGGGCATGAGCGATTCGCGCCGAGATGCGCCGCGGGCCAGCGCCGATCTCGTTCGGCAGCGGCTCCTGGAGAGCGCCGGCCTGCTCGAAGCGAGCGTCGAACCCTGCGCCGATGCCATCGCCGCGGCCGCGCAGCTCTTG
>JABSQW010000420.1 GCA_013215605.1 Myxococcales bacterium | reverse complement strand
GCGGCATCGCATTCGCCCCCCTGGCGGTCATGCGGGCGCTGTCGCCCGAGGGCCTCGGTGCGAAGTTCCTTCTATCGGTCCTGTTTCCCGTGTCCGTGGTCGCCGCATTCCCAGGCGAGGCGCGCCGCGACCCAACCCTCGGGTTCGCGTGGTTGTGCTTCGCGGTTGGCGCTTTCGTCGCGTACGGTTTCAGCGAGACCGGGCCGCGCGCCCTCGACGGCAACTTCCTCTGGTCGGGCCAGATCACACTGTTCGTGCTGTTCGTGGTCTCGCTGCGCTTCGCGCTCGAGCGGATGCGCGACGAGACGGATTCGCAGGGCGGAATCGGCGCCCGCGTGCCGCTCGTGGTGGGCGTATACGGCCTCCACGTCGCGGCCGGACTCTTGTGGCTCGCGGTGCAGGGACTCCACCGGATCGACCCGACCTTTCCGATCCTGCGCGATTGGTTCTGATGCGTTCGGCGGGTTGTTGGCGGGCAAAGCCCGCTTGCCCGCACGGCAGACCGGCGGTCGATCTCCGTCTCGGCGATTCGCGGTGGGGACGTTTGCTGCTCACGCGCTGCGCGCGAAGCGCGAGCCGATCCGGTGCGCGTTCGCCATGATCGTGTAGGTGGAGTTCTGCGCCGGCAGGCTCGTGAGCGCGGCGCCGTCGACCACGTGGACGCGGCGGGTTCCATGGAGTCTGCCGTCGCGATCGGTTTGCAGAACCCCGGGGTCGCGAGTCATCGGGAGCGCTCCCGCGAGGTGTCCGCCGCTGTGGCCAGCGGGCGTCGATCGCAGTGGGGGTCCGATCGGCAGCAACCCGAGGAGCCTCGTGTGGCGCCCGAGGAAGCGAAGGAACCGACCCGCGATCCTCCGACTGTCCCGGCTGCGCTGCTGTGTGAGGGTGACGTGGCCGAGGGGTGAGCGCTCCTCGACACACGCGCGAATCCGGGTGGAGCGCTCGCCCGGCAGATAGACGAAGCCGAGCAGAAGACGTCCGAGCGCTCGATCCACGGCCGAGCGAGCCGCACCCGGCAGGACGTCCAGCAGGGGGCGAAAGCGGTCCACGACCTGGCCGCTCATGCAGTAGATCTGAAGGTGCACGGGGCAACCGTCGACGACGACACGCAACGCGAGCTCGTTGAGCGTGAAATGCAGCCGCGACGTCGGGATTGTCTCTCCCCGCGTGCGCAGGAGCGGCACGAGGAAGAGATCGTTGTCGACGAGGGGCACGGGGTAATCGTGGTGCCCGAGCGACTCCGCCGCGATCCGCAGCGATGACAGCGTCCCGGACGCGAGGAAGAGCGCGTCGTACGAGTGCGTCCAAACCGGGCCGCCCTGCCCTTCGAGCGCCTCCACCGAGACACCATCCACACCCTCCGTGAATCGCCGCACGAGAAGTCCAGGCACATACGTGAAGCGCGGACTCCGCTCGAGCTCGGCGAGCGTCCAGTCGGCCCGGTAGATCGCGTCGTACGGACAACCAGAGAGACACAGCCCGCACTCCTGGCAGCCCACGCCGCGGGCGTCGTCGTGCTCGCGGACCGCGAGACGCGCACGACCCGCGTGCACGCCGAGCGCGCGAATGGCGTCTCCGTGGGTTTGCCAGTGGAGATACAGCTCCCGCGCAGGTGCGTTCAGCGAGAATCCCGCCGAGGGCGTTCCGTGAATCGGGTAGACGGACGCCAACGCATCGTCGGTCTCGCTGAGCGACAGCATCCGCGCGGCGGCATGGTAGTGGGGAACGAGCTCGGCTTCCGTGATGGGCCACGTCGCGAAATCGCTGGAAACCATCGGGTAGCACGCCGCGCCCCAGACGTTCGAGAGTCCGCCGCGAGCGAGCGAACGCGAGAGAGGAGCCGCATCGGCGCTCGCGGGGATTCCCCAGTCGACGTCGCGGAAGGTGAAGAGCGAGCCGAGACGCGCCTTCTCCGTGAGGTCGAGCAGCGGCGCTCTTCCAGTGAGCGCCTTGAGCCAATGGGAGACGTTCTCCCGGATACCCGCGTCGGCGCGCGCCGGTTTCAGTCGATCGCGCTCCGCGGGCCCGGCGAGGCCGCCGCGAAACGCCTCCGCGAGGGCGTCGGACTCGGGCTCGATCTGGTTCCCAAAGTCGAGCATCTCGACCTGGACATCGCCATCGGCGTCGAGCAGCGCCCTCGAAACCGCGACGCCGGCGGGACCGGATCCGACCACGGCGACCTTCACGACGACCTCCCCAGAAATCGCCGGATCGCGTGGATATTCCGCTCGACATCCGCGACGCCGTAGCGCGGGTACGTGGGCAGCAGGATCGTGGCGTCGGCCGTCGCGCGCGCGTTCGGGCAGTCCCGCGCCCATTCGGAGAAGCACGCGAGATCCGCGCAATTCTTCAGGTGCTGCGCGGCGAGGTCGCAGCCGTCCGTCACGAGCGCCCGGAGGAGGGCCGCGCGATCGTCGCACTGGATCGGATAGTAGCCGTACCCGTGCGAGCCATCGTCTCGGAACGGCGGCAACAGCAGTTCATCGAGATCCGAGAGGCCGTCTCGGTAGCGTCGGGCGTGCTCGATCCGAGCCGCGCAGTCCGATTCCACGGCGCCGAGCTGCGCGAGAGCAACCCGCGCCTGGGTGTCGCGCATCCCGAGGAGGTACTCACTCGGTTCCCCGCTGCGCCGCCTTGGATCGTCTTCGACGCGTACGCGCTTGTTCAGCCACTCGACGTCGTGGAGATAGCCGTAGCGAAAGAGTGGATACACCAGCGGACCGAAGAGTGGGGGCCAGGTGGCGACGTCCGTCGTGAGCGCGTTCAACGCTTCGGCGACGATGTCCCGCAGCGGCTGCGCGGGATACGACGCCGCTTCGCCCGCGATGCGGTCGAAGAGCTCGGCATCGCGCGTCACGACCAACCCGCCGAGGAAGCTCGTGAGGTTCTTGTACATCCCAAAGCTGAAGACTCCCGCGTCGCCGATGCCGCCGACGGGTCGACCGTGCAGCTTCGTTCCGAACGACTGCGCGGCGTCCTCGATCAGTGCGACGCCGCGGCCCCGGCACACCTCCGCGAGCTCGTCGAGCTCCATCGCGAGGCCGTGCAGGTGGGTCACGAGCACGGCGTCCGTCTCCTCGTCGATGAGCTCCGCGCACAGCGTGGGATTCGCGTTGCAGGTCTCCCGTTCGATGTCCGCAAAGACCGGGACGCCCCCGGCGCAGATCACCATGTTCACCACTTCGTGAATCGTGTACGGCGACAGCACCACCTTCCGTCCCGGCCGGACCACGGACTTCACGGCGAGGTAGATGCCGGTACGAGCGCGTGCGACAGGCACGCCGAACGGAACGCCCGTGTGGCGGGCAACAGCCGAAGCGAGCGATCCGAGCGCGTCGCCAGCGCGGCTGCGGCCGAGCAGCGCGGCGGAGAGCACCGTCGCGTAGCTCGACGGTCGTGTGTACAGGCGAAAGCGAGGCTGCGGGCCGGGCATCCGGTTCTTCGGGTGGTCCGCGTTGCGTTGGACCGCTGTGGAGCCTACCACCCGGCAAGACGGGCGGCTATTCG
>JABSQW010000419.1 GCA_013215605.1 Myxococcales bacterium | reverse complement strand
TCCGTCATGTCGTGTGTAACCATTACGACCGTCTTGCCGAGCGACGCGAACACCTGCTTGAGATCGCCCTGGAGCTCGAATCGGATCATCGGGTCGAGAGCTCCGAGGGGCTCGTCGAGCAGGAGAACGTCCGGGTCGAGCATGAGCGCTCGCATCAGTCCGACCCGCTGACGCTGCCCGCCGGAGATCTGCACCGGAAAGCGAGCGAGGGCGTCACCCGGGAGCTTTACGAGCAGGGCGAGCTCGTCGACGCGGGCGCGGATGGTGCTCGTATCGAGGCCGTGATGGCGCGCCATCAGCGTCACGTTCTCCTCCGCCGTGAGATGCGGGAACAGGCCGCCGTCCTGGATCACGTAGCCCATGCGTCTTCGCAGAGCGGGCGCGCGCTCGGGCGTGACGTCCTCGCCGCTGAATCGCACCGTCCCGGCGTCGGGCAGCGCGAGCCCGATCATCAGCCGGATCAGCGTTGACTTGCCGCAGCCGGACGGCCCGATCAGTACCGTGGTGCGACCCGGCTCGATTGCGAGATCGCAGCCGTCGACCGCGGTGCGGCCATCGTAGCGCTTGGTAATCCGGTCGAGCTCGAACATGGCGCGGATCGCGATCGAGTCCCTCCGGCGCTTGCCTCGGTTCCGGCGAACGCACCCCGGCTGCGGCGACGCTCGTGCGGGAGCTTGGTGAAACACAGGCGGCCGGAGCGTCGGTGGACACCCCAGCCGCTTGTGCCAAATGGCCTTCCCAGGCGGCCGATTGTCGCTGTTGAGCCGGCGGCCGTCCAGACGTTTCTGCGCACGAGCGCGCAGAGATCCAGCGCGTCGAATCTCAGAGGAGTGGGTGCAGGGCAGGGCAGAGCTGGCCGGTGAGCCGACGGGAGCTTGTCCGGCAAAGCCGCGGCGAAGGTCTCGCCAGGCGAATTGGAGAGGATTTGCCCTACGCGGCGGGCCTGCGCTCCCAATCGAGTGCGGTACGGAGCGCGGCGAGGATGCAGCGGGCAGAGGTCGTCGCGCAGTCCACAGCGGGGCGCGCGGCTCGCAGCGCCCTGACGATCGGCGCAATCTCGGGGGTGCGGACCCGATCGGTTACGCGGTCGAGCGTGCGCAGCGTTCGGTTGGGGCAGAAGGGTTTGACGATGAACCCGATGGCACCTTCGTGAAGCGCTTCGGCGACGAGTGTTTCCTGGCCGAGCGCGCTGCACATCACGACACGCGTGGTCGGCGCGAGGTCCAGGATGTCTCGGAGCGCGTGGATTCCGGAGCGGCCCGGCATCACGAGATCGAGGGCGACGACGTCGGGTCGGAGCCGATCGAACTGCTCGACCACTTCGATGCCATCGGAGGCCTCGCCCACCACGTGATAGGTGGAGTGGCGCAGGATCTCGCGAAGCGACTCCCGCATGATCGAGGCGTCGTCCGCCACCAGCACACTCGAAGCCTCTTGGATCGTCTCGATCGACATGGTTCTTCTTTCCTGTGGTCTTTGGATCGCCGGTTGGGTCGTCGTCTGCATGAAGCAGTGCACCAGCGACATGGCGATGCGCTTTCTTGGTAGTG
>JABSQW010000042.1 GCA_013215605.1 Myxococcales bacterium | reverse complement strand
CGCGTCGCGATCGGACCGGAGATCATGGACGTGACATCGACGATCCGGTAGCCGCTGAGCGGTCCGGCGATTCCAGTGCTCAAGTGGAGTGCTCCCCGGGCGTCCCGCTGAACCGGCAAGGCCCGACTCCCGGCATCGTAGTCGCTCGCGGCACGCGTGGGGGCTTTCGAAGGCCGGACCCGCAGCGCACCGGGCAGCGATCCCGAAATACGAGACATGCCGCCCCCCGCGACCCGAATGACGCTGAAAGCCGATTGGATTCGCGAAGAGGGCGTGAACCGCGCGACCGATCCGCCGGGGAAACTTGCAGCCCAGTGGGTGATAATCTTTCGCGGAGCTTCCCCGTGGGGGTTCAGCGTCCACGACCCCGAACGACCAAAGCGGGCCACCCTTGTCGGATGACCCGCTTTGCTCTGGAAGGGGATTCTGTTTTGTACTCGTGAGGGGCCCGCGGCCACGAATAGGTGACGAAATTTTTTGCGGTGGGGAACATTTTTTTCAACATGTTGAAAACAAATGGCTTTGGGGGCCTTCTGTCAGCTCGGGCCGAACGCCTGAGAGCGATCTCGGCGAGGTCTGCACGCGCAGCGGCGCTCTCGGTGCTCCTCGCGGTGCCCGGCTGCCAGCCGCCTGTCCGCCCCAGCGTCGATCAGCCGAACCTCTTGTTCATCTCGATCGACACCCTGCGCGCTGATGCGCTCGGGGTCTACGGACAGCGCCTGGCGCCGTCACCGAACATCGATCGCCTGGCCGCCGAGGGCGTCCGCTTCGAACACTGCTCGACGGCAGCGCCGAGCACGCTGCCCTCGCACGCGACGATGTTCACGGGGAAGTACCCCTACGCGCACGGGGTGCGTGCCAATGCCGGGTATCTGCTCCATGACAGCGAGGTCACCCTCGCTGAGGTTCTGCGCGAGGCCGGCTACGCCACCGGCGCCGAGGTCGCCGCGCCGGTCATCAGCCGCCGCACGCAGCTCAACCAGGGCTTCGACCAGTACAGGGATACGAGCGACTTCGACATCGAGTTGACGTCGCGAGAAGTGAACGGCGAGACCGAGACGTATCCGGAGCGCGACGCATCGGACATCACCCGTCACGCGCTGCGATTCATCGAGACTCACGCCGACGAGCCATTCTTCCTGTGGCTCCACTACTTCGATGTGCACTCCTACTACCTCCCCCCAAACCCTTTTGCGACCCGCTTCGCGAAGAGCGGCTACCACGGCGAAGTCGCGTACGTGGACGACCAGCTGGCGCGCGTCTGGTCCGCTCTCGAACAGCACGGCATCGACGATCGAACGCTCGTGGTCCTCACGAGCGACCACGGCGAGGGTCTCGGAGAACACGCCGAGACGACTCACACCTTCTTCGTCTACGACACCACCATCCGGGTGCCGCTCATCGTCCGCGGGCCGAGCGTCGCCGAGGGCGTCGTGTCCGACGAGTTCGTCGCAACCGTCGACCTGATGCCCACGCTCCTCGATCTCCTGGGCCTCGCCCCCCCGAGCGGGATGCAGGGTCGCAGCTTCGCGTCTTCCCTGCGCGGACGCGGGGGCGCGATGGACGACGAGACCCTCGCCTACGGGGAGTCCCTCGAACCCCTGAACGTGTTCGGCGCGTCGGTACTGCGTTTCGTCCGGCGTGGATCGTGGAAGTACATCCACAAGGTCGAGCCGGAGCTCTACGACACCTCCACCGATCCCCTCGAACTCGAGAATCGGGCGGACCGCAATCCCGGGGTCGTCCGCGAGCTGCGCTCGGCGCTCGGCGCCCTGGTCGAGGCCACGCCGCTACCGACCGGGCGGGCGAGGACAGCCGTCGATCCCTCCACGATCGAGCAGCTCCTGCTCCTCGGCTACGTCCCGACGTCCCCTCCTCCGCGCACGCTCGAGCTCGAGGTCGATTCGCTGGAAGCACACCCGCCCGACCCCTCGACGTTGGCCCGCGACTTCTCGCTGTTTTCCCAGGCCTGGGGAGGCGTCCAAAGCGATCAGCTGGAAGCGAGCCGCAGCATCTTCGAGGGCCTCGCCGATCGCCACCCGGACAGCGCGAGCATCCTGCAGGGCCTCATCCTCGTGTACGAGCAGCTGGGTCTCGCCGACGAGACGCCGGCGCTGCTGCGGCGAGCGCTCGAGCTGAACCCCGGTGACCCCATCTTCGCAACCAAGCTGGGACGCCTCCGGGGGGAAGCCGGAGACCTCGACGAGGCGGAGCGCGTTCTGACCGACGCGCTCAATATCGAGCCCTGCGCCTCCCAACCCCGCATCGTTCTGTCGAATCTGCTCCACGACGCGGGGCGATACGAAGCCCAGCTGGCCGTGTTGCACGAGGGCAACGAGCGCTGCCCCGCGTCGACGGATCTCGCGAACGACTACGCGTACGCGCTGGCGACGCTGGCGAACCCCGAGCTTCGCGACGGCGACAAGGCTCTGGCGATCGCCCGTCGCGTCGTCGCGACCACCGACGGCGCGAGTCCCGCTCTGATCGACACCCTCGCGTGCGCGCTGGCGGAGACCGGCGACTTCGAGCAGGCGGTCATCGAATCCGAACGAGCGCTCTCTGTACTCGGGCTGCGGAAGTCCGATAGCGCCTCATCGGATGTCTTCCGCGCGCACCTCGACACGTTGCGTTCCGGTCGCGCCGTCCGCGACTAGGAGGCCGACTCGAGAGTCGGCCGTCCGGGAGCGCGACCCAAGGCTCGTCCCGCAAGCGAAGCGCGCAGCGAGGCGAAGCCGAGCAGGCGGGCTCGGCCCGCCGAGCCCCAGCCGAACTAGATCGGGCGATCCGCCGGGGTCGTCTCGTCGGACTCCGCGGGATCGCTGCGTTGGGGCAACAGGGCGGCCCCCGCCCCCGTGTCGACACTGAGGGAGCCCTCGGGGCACAGCAGCTTCGAGCCGTCCGTCAGGTGATCGTAGACGGCGCGATACTGCAGGGTGAGGTCGTGGAGCATCTCGGCCGTTCCAGAGAAATGATCGACCACTTCGTTGCGGTACCTCTCGAGTTCGGCCTGCGTGCGCTTCCACTCGTGTTTCGCCGCCTCGACCTCGGCGAGCGAGATCTCGTGCTCTTTGCGCAGGTCCTCGAGCTCCGTTTCGAGCTCTCGCGCGCGCACGGTGTCGCGGCTCATGCGTCGGCCGACGAAGAAGCCGACGGAGCCGGCAAAAAAACCCGTCAGCGCAATGACGTAGATCGATTCCATGGGGATCCCCTCTCTCCCGCCGCGCGGTGTCGTGAACGGCTAATCCTAGCCCGCATTCGATGCGAGGTCGCGTCGTCGAACGTCTCCGCACACCGACCGAAACGGGTTTTCACGCCCCTCGCCGTCGGGGAGCGATCGGGCACACGAGGCGGAGCGATTGCACGACCCGGCGCAGTCGATGCGACGAACTCGGACCGCGCAGGCTGCGCAACCTTCCGCTCGTCTGAGGGACCTTCCCGAGGGGCGATTTGACCAATTCGCGCGGTTTTTGACACACCGCTGGCATCTCGACGACGCGCGCTAGTGGCTGGCGCGGAGGCCCCCACAGGTTCTAGTCACCCCCGAAGTTGTGACAGAATGCGTGTCAATCAGAGGGGATCTTTCGACGCCCAGCGAAAGGATCCGAATGAACGGCATCCGGGCAGACGAGGCAACCGATGGATCTCGGATTTACAGCAGAGCAGGAATCGTTTCGCATCGAGGTGCGCGACTGGCTCGCACAGAACCTCGAGCGGCCCTGGAGGGTCGAGTCGCGCGACCCGTCGCACGACGCAGACTCCCTCGTGGAAGTGCGGCGCCGCTGGCAGAGCCGCCTGAACGACGCCGGCTATCTCGGAATGAGCTGGCCGCAGGAGTGGGGCGGACGGGGCGCCAGCGAGGTCGAGCAGGCGATCCTGCAGGAGGAGCTCATCCGGGCGGACGCGCCGGGAATCGTCAACGGTCTCGGACTCGGATTGCTCGCACCCGCCCTCATCCACCACGGCACCGAGGAACAACGCCGACGGTTCATCCCGAAGATGCTGTCCGCCGAGGAGATCTGGTGCCAGGGGTTCAGCGAGCCCGGCGCCGGATCCGACCTCGCCGCGCTGCGCACCCAGGCCGAACCCGATGGTGCCGACTATCGCATCACCGGACAGAAGGTCTGGACGACCTTCGGGCCGTGGTCCGACTGGATCTTCGTGCTGGCGCGCACCGATCCGGAAGATCGCCACGGGGGCATCAGCTTCTTCCTCGTGCCGATCGACCAGCCGGGGGTCGAGGTGCGCGAGCTGAAACAGATCACCGGTCACTCCGAGTTCGGGGAGGTGTTCTTCGACGGCGCTCTCGCCAAGGGCGAGCACCTCGTCGGAAAGGTCGGTGAGGGCTGGCGCATCGCGATGACGGTACTCGGGTTCGAGCGCGGCGCTGCGTCGTTGGCGCCCCCGGCATCGTACGAGCGTCAGATCGACGGGATGATCGCGGCTCTGCGCGAGACCGGGGAGTACGAGAATCCGAGCGTGCGCGAGAAAGTCGGCCAGCTGCTGGTCGAGAACGAAGTCATGCGGGCGAACGGGATGCGCACCCTGGCCACCCTCGCGTCGGGTCAGGCGCCGGGCCCCGAGTCTTCGATCGAGAAGATCTACTGGTCCGAGTTCCACCAGCGCCTGACCGACACCGCGCTCGACCTCCTCGGACCGAAGGCGCAGCTCGAAGCAGGACCCCAGGGAGCGCTCCAGGACGTCAATTGGGGCTACGAGTACCTCTGGTCGCGCGCGGGCACGATCTATTCGGGCTCGTCCGAGATTCAACGCAACATCATCGCGAAGCGGGTACTCCACCTGCCCACAGCACGTTGAAGAGGCCACCATGCGATTCGACCTCGGAGACGAACATTCGCTGTTGCGAAGTTCCACGCGCGAACTGCTCGAGCAGGAGGCGCCGCTGTCGGAGATGCGTAGCGTCATGGAGCAGTCGATCGAAGGCTACTCGAAACCACTCCACAGCAAGCTCGGTGACCTCGGATACCCGGGTCTCCTCCTGCCCGAAGCCGACGGCGGAATGGGGCCCATCGCATTCGCGGTGGTCCTCGAGGAGATGGGGCGTGTGGCCCTGCCCGGCCCGTTCCTCGATCAGGCGCTCGCCGTATGGCTGCTCGCCGCGTGCGAGAACAAAGTGGCCGCCGAATGGTGTCGACGGGCTGCGAAGGGCGACACACTGGTCGTTCTGGCGCGCCGCGAATGGGGCGCGCGAACCGCGCGAAGTGTCGCCACTCCGAGCTTCTCCGACGGCCGCGTGCGGGGCCGCGCGACCTTCGTGCCCTTCGGCGCGCAGGCAGACGCGCTGCTCGTCGAGACGAACGAAGGCCTCGTGCTCGCGGAGCGACCGGGGACGGGTTGGGAGGCGCAGGATCTCCCGACCCTCGATCACGCACAGCGCTTCGCGGAGATCGAGCTGGATGTTGCGGGGGCCCTGGTCGCGGATTCGAGCACCGCACGGAGCGCGCTCGCGAAGATCGACCCTCTGGCGGCGCTCGGGGCCGCGGCGATGCTGCTCGGCGTGATGGATCGAGCGCTGGAGGTCACGACCGCCTACCTGTCGGAGCGCTCCGCATTCGGCGCGCCCATCGGCTCGTTTCAGGCGCTCCAGCACCGCTGCGCCGATATGCTGCTCCAGACCGAGAGCGCCCGTTCAGCCGTCTACCGGGCGTCGTGGGCCGCGGAGAGCGGGGCGCCGGACGATGCCTACCTCGCCGCCGTTGCGAAAGCCTATGCGGGTCCGGCCGCCCGCTTCGTCTGCGGTCAGGCCCTTCAGCTACACGGCGGCGTTGGTTTTACCTGGGAGTACGATCTCCACATCTACCTCAAGCGAACCAAGACGCTCGAACAGTTCCACGGTTCGACGGGCAGTCAAATCGAAGCCGCCCTGCTGCTCCGGGACGCTCAGTAGCTTCCCCCGAGCTTTCGGTGATCCCAGGTCACGACCTTCTCGAGCCGCACCACGATGGCCGATCTCTTGGCAGCGAGCTGCTTCGCGGCCTGATCCATCGCTTCGGCCGGAACGTCGGGGTTGTTGCGGATCATCACCTGTTTCGCGAGTCCGTGAACCTTGTCGGGATCGCTGTGCACCTCCGCCTTCGCATTGATCGAGACGCCGCGCAGCTCGGCGTATTCGGTTCCGTCCTCGAGCAGCACCGCGATGCGCGGGTCGCGTTGTAGATTCTTCACCTTCTGAGATTTCGTGAAGGTCTCGAAGACGAGGGCGCCATCGACGATCGCGAACCAGAGCGTCGTCAGGTGCGGGGTGCCATCGCGGTTCAGGGTCGCGACCTGGAGACTCTTGCGCTCCTCGATGAACGCCCACATCTCCTCTTCGGTCATGCGAATCTGGTCCCGTCGCTTGGCCACGGTGCTCTCCTCCAATCACTTCAGTGCGGGTACGATCGCACCTGCGCGAGCTGCGGGTCAACTCATGCAACCCGGGTGGTAGAATACGCGCCCGCGGGTCCTTCCTGGCTGGGAAGTCGCTCGGCGACGTGTTCGACGGGGGTTCCGCGTGATTCTCGAAGACAAGGTGGACTGCCCGAATGCCGCGCTGTTCTTCGCACCCGACCCTGCCACGCGTCGTCACCGGAGCGAGTCTGGACGAGAACGGCGGCGAGTTCATGCCCTGATGCCCCGGACCCCGCGTCCGTCCGCCAACCAGTCCACCACAGGAGAAGCACTCGCATGATGCCGGTCGCTCGCAGCGCCGCTCTCGCCCTCGGGGCCGCGGCCCTCGCCGCGTGTTCGAATGCACCGGAGCTCGACTTCTCCGGTCCCACGGCCGGCTGGGAGGCCTACGGATCGAGTCCCGGCGGCGGACGTTACTCGCCGTTGACGCAGATCACAGCAGAGAACGTCGGCGACCTCGAAATCGCGTGGGTGTACCACACGGGCGACTACGAGGACGGCACGAACGCCCTCGGGCCGAGCTCCTTCCAGGTGACCCCCATCGTGATCGACGACACGATGTACCTGTGCACGAGCACGAACCGAGTGATCGCCCTCGACAGCGAGACGGGTGAGGAGCGCTGGACGTTCGACCCTGTGGTCGACACCTCCATGATCTACACGCAGAACTGTCGCGGTGTTTCGGTCTGGACCGATCCCGAGGCGCCGGCGTCTGCCGCGTGCCGCATGCGCATCTTGACGGCCACCCTCGACGCGCGGCTCATCGCCCTCGACGCCGTGACCGGCCTCCCCTGCCCCGAGTTTGGCAAGGCTGGCACGGTGGATCTCGCCGACGGCATCGGTGAGCGCGACCCGGGCGAGTACGGCGTCACGTCGCCACCGGCCATTGTCGACGACCTCGTGGTGACGGGATCGATGGTGCTCGACAACCGGCGGATCGACTCGCCCGGAGGTGTCGTCCGCGCCTACGACGCGCGAAGCGGCGCACTGCGCTGGAGCTGGGATCCCGTCCCGCCCGACACGCCGGCGCTCCGCGACGCACCGCCGGACGTCCGCTACCGACGCGGCACCGCAAACGTGTGGTCGCCGCTGGCGGTGGATCGCGAGCGGATGCTCGTGTTCGCGCCCACCGGAAACACTTCGCCCGACTATTACGGGGGAGAACGCTACGGACTCGATTACTACTCGAGCAGCGTCGTCGCGCTCGACGCGCGAAACGGCGAAGTCCAGTGGCACTTCCAGACCGTTCACCACGACGTCTGGGACTACGACGTCCCCTCGCAGCCGACCCTCCTCGACTTTCCCGACCGCAACGGATCGATCCCGGCCATCGCGCAGACCACGAAGGTGGGCACCGTCTTCTTTCTCGATCGCCGGACGGGAGAACCGATCTTCCCGGTCGAGGAGCGGCCCGTACCACAGGGGGCTGCGCCGGGCGACGTCCTGTCTCCCACACAGCCCTACCCCGTTGCACCACCGCCGATTCACCCCCAGGAGCCCCTGCGGCCCGAAGACGCGTTTGGATTCACACCCTGGGATCGCGCGAAGTGCCGCGATGCCATCGCCGAACTCCGCTCAGACGGCGCCTTCACTCCCCCGTCGATTCAGGGCACGTTGCAATATCCGGGCATGGTCGGCGGCGCCAACTGGGGAAGCCCCGCCATCGACCCGGAGCGCGGCATCATGGTCATCAACACGATGCGCGTCGCAACCCGCATCCGCCTGATCCCACGCGCGGGGTGGACGGAGGAGATGGACACCGCCCAGTACGGCTTCGAACCCCAACGGGGCTCGCCCTACGGTCTCGAACGCATCCCGTTGATGTCCCCCTTCGGCGCCCCGTGCAACCCACCGCCGTGGGGAACGCTCGTGGCCATCGATATCGCGAAAGGCGAGATCCTCTGGGACGTGCCCCTCGGATCCACGCGTGATCTCGCGCCCTTCCCGCTGTGGTTCGACATGGGCGTTCCGAACAAGGGCGGACCGATGGTGACGGCGAGCGGGCTCATCTTCATCGCGGCGACCAGCGACGACTTCCTCCGGGCCTTCCACACCGAGACAGGCGAGGAACTCTGGAAAGGACGACTCCCTGCGGGCGGACAGGCGGGCGTGATGTCGTACCGGGTGCGCCGGGACGGGCGCCAGTACCTCGCGATCGCGGCGGGCGGCCACGGGCTTCTCGGCACGAACGGAGGCGACTCTCTCGTCGCCTTTGCTCTGCCCTGAATCCGGAAGTCGAAGGCGCCCACGAAACCGTCACGGTCGGCGCTGACCGGATCGGCAACCCGGTGCCCCCTGGCCGGGCGAACCCGGCCGGCATCTTCGTCACTTTCTCGGCGTGAGGTCCAGATCCGGCGGAGCTTCCGAGGGCACCTTCCAGCGGATGTAGCCCTTTTCCTTCTTTTCGTGCCAGGCGTTCGCCGAGTCGACGGCCTGCTCCATCGCCTTCATGAACTCGTCGAGGTTCTCATTCTCGATGGCCTTCTTGACCGGCGCCCAGTCGTCCCGGAGGTATTCCTCGATGCCGTCTTCGTGTTTCGGACGCGTGTACGCACCGAGTTCGAAGAGCTTCGTGGTCTCCTTCCACTGATACATCGCGTTCGGCCAGTTCTCCGCCTTGCCCGCGTAGTAGAGCTTCCAGGTTCGCGCCCCGATCTCGGGCATGATCCGACCGAGGCCCGGCTGGATCACCGCAACCTCATCGATCGTCATGTCGCGGTTCTTTCCGTTCGGAAACGTCATCTCTTCGACGAGTTGCTTGATCTTCGATTCGTCCATCAAATCTCCTGAGTACAACCGCGATTCGTGCCCCGCCCGGGCCGCGGCAATAGTACCATACGGCCCCACTCGAACAGGCGCGCGATGGAGAGCCCATGGAGTCGAAATTCTGGGAAGACGTAGAAGTCGGCGAAAGTCTACGGGTCCTGAAATTCCCCATCACGATCAAGACGATGGTTCTTGGCGTGTGTGGGACGCGAGACCTCATGCCCTATCACCACGACCCCGCGTACTCGAAGTCGGTGGGCAATCGAGACATGTTCGTGAACACGATGTTCGAGCAGGCGCTCTTCGGACGCTACGTGACGGACTGGTCGGGACCGGAGAGCGACTTCCGCGAGACGTCGCTGCAGATGATCGACCAGCTGTGCCCCGGCGACATCGCAGCCATCGAGGGCAGCGTCACGTCCAAGGAGCGGGTCGGAAGCGACGCCCGCGTGAAGATCGAGATGCGCGCGACGAATCACATCGGCGTGTGCGCGACATCGGCTGCGACGCTCGCGATGCCCTCGCGTGAGAGCGGGCCGGTCGTTCCGATCGAGAGCCTCGCGAAGCCCGCCGTCGAGGTGCACCCCGAAATCCCCGACTTCGCGAAAGAGTGGCTCGGGGAGGTCTCGCCGAAGGCCCCGGGCGCCTACCCGGTGAGCCAGGTCCAGATCATGTACTGGTGCGACATGGTCGAGGATTCGAACCCGCAGTACATCGACGGCGAATACGCGGTCAAGAGCCGCCACCGGGGCGTCATCGCGCCGCCGATGGGCCTCATCACCTGGACGTCCGGCCGGGCCGGGCACCAGGGGGTCGACTCGAGTTCGCCCGACGGGAACTTTCCCGAACGCAAGCCGTGGCCGCCCCGGAAGCCGGTGCAGGGAGGGGGCTTCAAGTCGCCCCCCGGCACCCGCGAGACAATTGCCCAGGGCTCGGTACAGACCTACGGCAAGACCATCCGCCCCGGCGACGTCATCTACCAGACCAACGAGGTGGTGAACTGCTCGCCCCGCAAGAACACGAAGCTCGGACCGGGCTTTTTCCAGACGAATCTGACGACGTTCTACAACCAGAACGACGAAGTCGTCGGAACCAACCTGTTCACACTGCTCCGCTACGGTGGCGACGGTGCGAACCGCTGAGGATGGACTCTCGCTGGAGATCCGGCCGGAACGTCAACGCTACACCTCGTGCCACCCATGAATCGTGCGCGGGCGGTTCCAACCGCCCGCGCCGGGATGCGACCGGGTACCGTATCCGACTGTGACCCGACCTCTGGCGATCTGCGCGCTGTCCGCCCTCCTCTTCGTCGCCTGTCGCGCGCCCGAGTTCGCGGGTCCGACAAACGTCCTGCTCGTCTCGATCGACACCCTGCGACCCGACCATCTCGGCGCCTACGGATACAGGCGGCCCACGTCTCCGCACCTCGACGGCCTCGCCGCGCGCGGAGCGTTGTTCGAGAACGCGGTGAGCACCGCACCCTGGACGCTGCCCGCCCACGCCTCGATGTTCACGTCCCGCACCCCCGCTTTCCACGGGATGCAGGACGAAGCCTCAAGGCTTGCCGACGGTGTCCCCACCCTGGCTTCGGCCCTGCGGAGCGTTGGCCACCGCACGCTCGCCGTGGTGAGCCACGTCTACGTGTCGAGCGAGTTCGGCCTCGATCGGGGGTTCGACGTCTTCGACGACTCGCTGATCCAAGGGGGCGCCACCAATCCGGTCGCGAGCGAAGCCGTCGATCTCCTGCTCGAACACCTCGGCAGGACACCCGTCGAGCCCTTCTTCGCCTTCCTCCACCTCTTCGATCCCCACGTCCCCTACACCCCACCGGCGCCCTATTTCGATCGCTTCGCCGCTCCCGACTACGCGGGTCCCGTCGACGGCACGCTCGCAAGCGTGAAGGCGTTCGGTCGCGGCGGCGCTGTCGTACCCCGCGTCGACCTGCAGCACATCATCGATCTCTACGATGGAGAAATCGCCTACACCGACGCCGAGCTCGGCCGCCTGTTCGAAGTGCTCGCGCAGCGCGGCGTCCTCGACCGGACGCTCGTGATCGTGACGTCCGACCATGGAGAAGAGTTCAAGGAGCACGGTCGGATCGGCCACGGCACGGGACTCTTCGGCGAGCAGCTCCGCGTTCCCCTCATCATCGCGGGCCATCCGGCGTTCGCGCCGGGCTCGCGGCGCCAGGAGCTGGTCTCCCTCGTGGACCTCGCGCCCACCGTGCTCGACCTCGTTGGCGGCTCCCCCCTCGAAGGGAGCGTCGGGTCGAGCCTCGCCGGGGTCCCTTCGCGAGGCGACCGCGTCGTCTTCGCCGAATCGGTGCGCGAGGGGCGTGAGCTCCGGATGGCACAGTCCGACACCCACAAGCTCATCCGAGCCGTCGCCGGCGACCCGCAGTTCTTCTTCGAACTCGCCAGCGACCCGGCCGAGCAGCTCCCACTGCCTCCCGAAGCCTGGGACCCGGCGCTCGTGGGCGCTCTCGACGCTTACGCGGCGCTCGCCGAAAGCGGCTGGCACCTGAAGTTCATCGCTCTCGAAGGCGCGCCGATCCGCGTGGTGGGTCGTGCCCGAGCGGAAGGGCGGATCGTCGGCGCCGAGCGGCTGTCGTCGAATCTCGGCCGCTATCCGGGTCCCCAGTTCGCGCGCTTCGAGCGGTTCGAGCTCTCGAACGACGGCGCGGAGCTCGCCTTCGAGGTGATCGTCTCGCGTTACATGGGCGCCGTCCGCTTCGATACCGAGCCCGTAGACGCCGTCGTCACCTTCGAGGTGGACATCCAGCGAAGCGGCGCTCGGGCGGGACTCCACCTGGCCGATGGGACGGAGCTCGCGATGGGCCAGCCGATCCCCCTCGAGCGCGGCGACCCGCGACTCGCGGTGTTTCCGGACCGCTACGCCGCGCTGCCCGTGGGCGTGCACATCCGGGCAGTCAACGCTCCCCTGCCCGTGGGCTCACCCTCAGCGTTGACCCCAGAGGCCGTCGAACGCCTGCGCGCGCTGGGCTATGCGCCGTGATGGATCCGCCCGCGTCTACCGGAAGCGGTAGACAAGACCCACCCTCGTGTACACGAAGCTCGGGTCCTCGATCGGTAGCCCCTTCAGATCCTGGGGATAGATCCAGGCAATGTCGGCCGTCATCCCGAACGTCTCGGTGAAGAAGAGATCGAGGCCACCGCCGAGACGCGCGGCGAAGCCGAAGCCGCTATTCGAGAGGTTCATCTCGCCGACGTGCGCATTCGTGACCTTGATGTACTCCGCTGTATTTGCAGGGACGTCCTCGCCGAGGACACCATCGGTAATCTTCGCCGGCGAGTCCACCGAGCTGTCGTGGTAGAAGCCGAGGCCCGCGAGCAGAAACGGCTGGAAGCGCCCGGTGAGCAGCGGGACCTTCACGTTCGCGGTCATCAACAGCAAGCTGGTCTGGCGCTGATTCTCCGCATACACCGCGCGCCCGGCGTTGCTCAGCTCCGTGCAAACTTTTTGTGCGGGTATGGGTCCGCTACAGACGATGGTGTTCTGGTTGTAGTTCGCCTCGGTGACGATCTCGGGCAGGTAGTCGGCGTCGAGTTCGACCGCGAGGTAGTCGAACAACCGATACCCGACACGGGCATTGACTCCGAGGGTGTTCTTGACGTTGATCCCGGTGAGCGGCTCGTTGCTGATGGTGCCTCTGAAGCCGCGAATTTCGGTGCCGTTCGCGAGCCGATCGAACGTGACTCCGAGGCCCAGGTACCAGCCGGGGTCTGAGAACCCCGGTGCCGCCTCGTCGTCTTCCGACCAAACCACGGCCGGCGACAACACCAGTATCGCGGCGGCGAGTCCGACGGCTCTTCGCATCATTCGTGGCTGCTCCCTGACCGGGACTCCGCGCGGGGACCCTGTGCCGGAACCCCGCTTGGCCTAGTACCCGTATCGCCCTCGGGTCGGTGGTTGGGCGTGTCCGCCTCCGTCGCGCTGCAACGAATGCGGCTTCGCGCCCACGAATCCAACTCGGGAATCAGACAGATCCTACCGCCGGGCCCTCAGCGCGTGAAGCATAACCTGATTCACCAACTCAAATAAAGGCGAATTCCCTTGATCAGAGGCGAACTTGCGTGGGCCGACCACCCCCCGGATAGGGGATGGGAGTCGTCTCCCCAGAGTCCGCACCCGGGGACCCGTTCGGGGGAAACGGCACTTCTTTCCGCTTCCGCAGTAAGGGCTTGGCGGAACCCCCCTCGGCGCAGATAATCGGTCCGACACGGTTTCGGCCTTCGGACCCCGGAACCCGACCCCTCAAAAAGGCGGAGTGAAGCGGATGGGAAAATTCAGTCGCGAAGAACTCGAGCGGGCCTTCGACCACTACCAGGCCACAGCGCTCCGGGCCGGAACGAGTGGCGACTGGCGCCCGTGGGCCGACCTCTTTACCGAGGATGCGACATACGTCGAACACCTCTTCGGAACCTTCGGCGGTCGCGAGGCGATCTACGGCTGGATCCAGAAGACCATGTCCACGCCGCCCAACGACCAGATGAAGTTCTTCCCGATCGAGTGGTACATGATCGACGAAGAACGCGGTTGGATCGTCGCGCAGGTCTGGAACCGGATGCTGGACCCCGGGGACGGCAGTCTCCATCAGGCGTACAACTTCACCCTGCTGAAGTACGCCGGCGAGTTGCAGTGGTCGTACGAGGAAGACATCTACAACCCCAGCCACTTCGGGACGATGATCAAGAGCTGGCAGCAGCGCGTCGACTCCAGCAACGGCTGAAAGCTCGCGGATCCACCGCGCCTGCTCCTCGCGACTACGCGGTGTCGCGGAGTGCCGCCAGCATCGCCTTCTGCAGCTCGGGATCGCCGAGCTGGAACGTGCACATCATGCGGTCGATCAGATCGCCGAAGCGCTTTCGAATCAGCTCGGGGACCTCTTCGGGGCGTCCCACCACCGCGAACTCCTCGACGAGGTCGTCGTCGATGAGCGTCGCCATGTCGTCCCAGCGCCCCTGCTTCGAGAGATGGTTGAGCTCGGTCTGAAGCTCGCCGCGGCCGCAGAGTTCGAGGACCGGGCGGTACGCGGGCGTCGACCCGTAGAAGGAGATCTGCCGCCCCACCATCTCGCGAGACTTCGTGAAGCTCTCCTCGTCGGCGCCCGTGACGACGAAGACGGGACAAGAAATTTCGAAGTCGGACCTCGACCGGGCGGACCTCGCGAGCCCCTTCTCCAGGGCGGGCAGCGACACCTCGCGCAGATACCGCTCGGTCGTGAAGCCGTGGGCGATCATTCCGTCGGCGACCTCGCCGGCCACTTCCGTCATGCGCGGCCCCACCGCGGCCAGAAATACCCTCGGCTCGCCGTAGGTGGCGTCCTGCGGGGTGAAGTTGGGCGTCATCAGGGTGTGGGTGTAGAAATCGCCACGAAACGCCAGCGGCTCCCCGCGGTACCAGCAGTCCCAGATCGCCCGCATCGCGAGGATGAACTCGCGCATGCGAGCCGCGGGTTGCGACCACGGCATGCTGAAGCGTTTCGTGATGTGCGGCCGGATCTGCGACCCGATCCCGAGGATGAAGCGACCCTTCGAGACCAGGTTCAGGTCGTGGCTCGTGTTCGCGAGGATCATCGGGTTTCGCGCGAACGCGACGGCAATCGACGTCATGAGCTCGACGCGCTCCGTCTGCTCGGCGGCGAGCGCGAGAGGGAGGAACGGGTCGTTCGAGACCTCCGCCGACACGATGCCGTCGTAGCCGTCCGCCTCGAGGGCGCGAGCCCTCGCGGACGCCTCCGCGAGTCCACCGATCAAGAGTCCACCGTCGACCTTCACGCCGTTCTCCTCGGGTTGCGCGACGCTGCGCCGCACCGTTGTACCCTACCCGCGCCCCCCGCATCCACCGCGGGTGACGGATCGAACCGATGACGACCCCTCCCGCCGAATCCATCGCAGCGAGCGACCGCACCCCGCGGGCCGACGACTCGTCCGTCGTCGAGATCCGCGGCGTCGTGAAACGCTTCGGAGCCTACACCGCCGTCGACGCGCTCGACCTCGACGTTCCGCGCGGCGGCTGCTTCGGCCTCCTGGGCCCGAACGGTGCCGGGAAGACCACGAGTCTGCGAATGATCTACGGCGTGACCCGGCCGACGGCCGGCACGATTCGCGTATTCGGCATCGACATCGGCGCCGATCCCCGCGCCGTACGCGCGCGTCTCGGCGTGACGCTTCAGGAGAACGTACTGATCGAAGCGCTCTCGGCTGTCGAAAACCTGCGCATCTTCGGACGCTACCACCGCCTGCCGGGCGCAGAGCTGTCTCGCCGCATCGAAGAGCTCGTCGATTTCCTCGAACTCGGCAGCCACGCCCGCCTTCCGGTGCGGGCGCTCTCCGGTGGACTCCAGCGCCGCATCGCGATCGCCATGTCGCTCATCAACGACCCGGAACTTCTGATCCTCGACGAGCCGACCACGGGCCTCGACCCCGCGGTACGCCTCGCGCTCTGGTCGCGGATTCGCGACCTGCGCGCCCGCGGCACGACCGTGATCGTGACGACCCACTACATGGACGAGGCCGAACGCCTGTGCGACCGCGTGGCGATCATGAGCGCTGGGCGTCGGGTGTGCGAGGGAGCGCCGCGCGAGCTCATCGAGACCCGCCTCGCACGCGAGGCGGTCGAACTCGACTGCACGCGGGCCGAAGCAGTGCGACTCGAAGCCGCTCTTTCCGGCGCGGCCCGCCCGCTGCGCATTGGCAACCGCCTCACGCTGTACTCCGACGACAGCGACCCCGTGGTCGCCGCCATCCACCGGCTCGACGGCGGTGAGCGCCGCGCGCTGATCGTCCGCCCCGCGAACCTCGAGGACGTGTTCCTCACCGCCACCGGGGCGAAGCTCGAGGGCGGCGCGTGAGCGTGTCCTGGCCGCACGCCTTCGCGGTCTGGCGCCGCAGCGCGTCCATGTACCGGCGCACGTGGAAGCTCACGCTGCTGCCAAACTTCTTCGAGCCGGTCTTCTACCTCTCGGCGATCGGCATCGGCGTCGGGGCGTACATCGAACAGATGGGCGGCACGTCCTACATCGAGTTCCTCGCGCCGGGCCTCGTCTGCGTCGCGGCGATGAACGGGGCGAGCTTCGAGGTCACGTACAACGTGTTCGTACGGCTCCACTACGAGCACGCCTACGACGCGATGCTCACCACACCCCTCGAGGCAGACGACATTCTCATCGGTGAGATCGCCTGGGCGATGACACGGGTCCTGATCTACGGCGGGAGCTTCTTTCTCGCCGTGGCAGCTTTCGGCCTCGCGCCGATGCCGTCGGCCCTCCTCGCGATTCCCGTCATCCCCATCGCGGGTCTGCTCTTCGCGGTGGTCGGCCTCGCCTTCACGCTGCGCATTCCCAACATGGACCTGTTCAGCTTCTACTTCACGCTGTTCCTGACGCCGCTGTTCCTCTTCTCGGACGTATTCTTCCCGATCAGGGAGCGCCTCGCGGGACCGTTGCTCCTCGTGGCCGAGCTCCTCCCGTTGCTGCACCCGGTCCGCCTCGCGCGCGCCGCGTTCGAGGGTGCGTGGTCGTGGACGGTCGCTTGGGACCTCGCGTACGTGCTGATCGTCTCGGGCGCACTGCTCGCCTGGACCCGACGCGCCATCCGCGAGCGCCTGATCAGCTAGCGATCATTCGCGGTTGGCCTTGGTCACCACGGTCTCGACGAGCTTCTCGAATCCCTGGCGCCTGAACAGGCCCGAGAACTCGGAACGCCTCAGCGCCAGCTCGCTGACCGTGCCGTTCGAGTACACGTCGATCACGTGCCAGCTGACGGCCGTCTCGGGTTCGTCATCCACCTCACCGTCGGTCGTCTCCGCGGGCGTGTCGTCGGCAGCCGACGCGGGGTTCGACACCGCCAGCGAGCGAAGCCGGTAGTAGAGTCGTACGTCGTCGTCGTCGGGTCGCACGAGGACCGTCTGCACGATCAGCGTGTCGCGCGGCGCGCTATCGACCGCGCGAGTCTCGAATACTTCGCCGGAATACCCGTCGAACTGCCGTGCGAGATTCGACGTGACGAAGAGCGCGAATGCATCGATCCAGCGCAGGCGATCTCCCTCGGAGAGCTTTCGAGCGTGGGGACCGAGCGACTTGACGGCCATGAACGTGAAGTCGAACACATCGGTCGCGGCGGGAGCGATGAGCTCTCGACGTCCGGCGAAACCGAGCGCGTCGGCGTCCTTCATCGCCGCGATCAACGTGTCGTGGAGCCCCTCAATGGCCGACACCGCATCCTGCGGGGCATCCGCCCCGGCCGGCGCCGCGGACACGGCCAACACCAGGCTCACGACTGAGCGCCCGGCCGCCTGGCGGAGCCGAGTCGTCAAGAAATGCACGGGGCCGTGCGGCATCGAAACAGGCTTCCTCCCGCCCGGAGTCCCCGCTCCGGAGTTTCCCGCCATGGCACTCGCCGCCCCGCGGCGCGGGAACGGACCGGACAGGCGCTCTGGTCGCCGCGCCGCTCCCGTTTTCGCGGGCGCGACGGGGAGGCGTATTTCAGCAGATCGGACCGCCAACCGCATGTGCATCTCGGATCCCCTGAACCGGTGCTGGCCCCGAAAGGGCCAAACCTCTAGATTCCCGCGTCGCGCGCCCTTCATCGCCAGGGGTGGACGCAGTCTCGTTCGTTTTCATTCACCTCTACGCCGGCCCGACCCGGGTCGCTTTGCCCCTCCCCACGAGGCCCAATGAGCGATCGACGCCTGCGACTGTGGCTCGGGTTCGTCTTCACGTATCTCGCCATCGCGACGCTGGGGCGCATCGCCCTGCTCGACCTCGTGCCCCACCTGTTCACCGCGTCTCCCCTGCGTGAGCTCGCCGGACCGCTCGCCCTCACATTTGCCGCGGGTCTCGCCAACGATCTCGCGACCGGCCTGGTCCTGGGCCTGCCGTTCCTGATCGCGCTCTTCGTGTTCCCGCGCTGGCTCGCCCATGCGGATGGTTGGCGCTTCGCGCGCACCGTCGCCGCGGTGATGCCGGCGGTGTTCATCATGGTCGCCGTGGGGGAGTACTACTTTTTCGTAGAGTTCGCGATCCGACCGAATCGGCTCATCCTCGCCTACCTCGAGTTTCCCAGGGAGGCGTTTGGATTCCTGCTCGATGCCCTGCTCGAGATCGCCGCGGCCGGCGCGCCGCTCGCCCTGCTCGTCGCTGCGACCGCCCGTTGCCTCCGCGAGCCGATGCGTCGGGCCTTCGCGCGACCGCCCACGCCGTTCGAACGGCGTCGCGCCTTCGTGGCCTGCGCGGTCCTCAGCGGTTTCGCGGCCCTCGGTTTGTCCAACGACCCGCTCCGCCCCACCGGCGTTCGAGAGCTCGACGAGATCGCTGCGAACGGTCTCTACACGCTGGCGCGCGCCGCACGAGCCGAGCCCGAAGACTACGACAGTCACTATCCGACGCTCGACGAAGAGGAGTCGCTGCGTCTCGTTCGGGTTCGACTCGCCCAGGACAACGCGACGTTCCTCGCGCCCGAAGGCGTGCGCAGCTTTCTGCGCCGTGTGTCGCCCGACCGGCCGGCGGGCGCCGGACCGCGCTTCCGCAACGTCGTCCTCGTGATCGAGGAGTCGCTCGGGATGTCACTCGTCGAGGGGAATCACGAGGACGGCACGCCGATCGCCCCCCGGCTGAACGCGCTCGCGGCGGAAGGCCTCTACTTCGACAACATCCATGCGACGGGCACGCGCACGGTTCGCGGCATCGAGGCCATCATGACCTCGTTTCCGCCGATTCCCGGCGCGTCGACGGCGCGCCGGCCGGGCTCCGAGGAGATGAACTCACTGCCGCTCCTACTCGCGCAGGAGGGCTTCGAAACCGCATTCCTCTACGCGGGGCGAGCGGGCTTCGACGGTATGGCGCCCTTCATGTCGACGATCGGCGTCGACACCGTGTTGGATCAGGACGACATCCTCGAGAGCGGTTTCGAAACCGTGTGGGGCGTCGCGGACGAGTACCTCTTCGCCGAGGCCATCCGACGCCTCGACGCCCGCAGGGGCGATGCAGCGCCCTACTTCATGACCCTGCTCACGGTCTCCAACCACACTCCCTTCGCCTTCCCGGAGGGACGCATCGACCGCCCCGCGGCTCCGCCGCGGCAGGCGAACGTCGCGAGCTATGCCGACTGGGCGATCGGCGACTTCATCGATCGCGCGCGCACGAGACCCTGGTTCGACGACACCCTCTTCGTCGTCATGGCCGACCACGGCCCGCGTCTCGCCGGGTCGGAGACGATCCCGATGGAGGCGTTCCGCATTCCCGTGCTCTTTCTGAATCCGTCGAAGCTCGGGCCACGGCGTGTCCACACCCTCGGATCCAGCATCGACGTCGGCCCGACGATCGCGGGCCTCCTGGGCACCCACCACGTGACGCCGCTCCTCGGCGTGGACCTGCTGCAGGTTCCCGCCGAGCGCGGCCGCGCGGTCATGGAGCACAACTACGCGATCGCCTTCGCCGCGGATGGCGAGATGACGGTGCTCGTGCCCGACCGCGACCCGGAGGGCTACCGGATCGGCGTGAATCCCACTCTGAGCGCCCTCGCAAAACCATCGCCCGCCCACCTGCGTGAAACGATCGCTCACTTCCAGACCGCCCACCGGATGTTCTACAGCGGTGGCTACCACGAGATCACCCGAGGCCTCGTAGCGCCCGACATCGTGGCCCGCATCGAAGCGGCTGGCGTTTCGGCCTCGGCCTGGTTTCCCAGGTCTCGACCCACCCCGCGCCATCGCTGATCGCCCCGCGACGCGGGCTCGGCATCCGGCCCCGCGCGCGCTCTGGCCGGTTGAGCTGCTGGTATCACCTATAAGATTGGAGTAGACTCCAACTTTGTACCGGTTGAACCTCTAGGCAGCGGACCCGCGAGACTTTGGACCGCTTCGCCAATCGGAGCCAGCGGATCCGTATGAAGTCCCGAAGCGAAGGACGACGCGAGCGCAAGAAACGCGAATTGCGTGCGCGCATCCAGCACAGCGCGGCCGCCCTGTTTCTCCAGCACGGCTTCGACGCCACCACCGTGGAACAGATCGCCGAGGCGGCCGATGTCGCCCAGGCCACGTTCTTCAACCACTTCCCCAGCAAGAAAGCCGTCCTCGCGGAGATGACCCGAGAGGTCCACCGGGTGATCCGCGTACTCGTCGAGGAGCAGCGCAAGGAGGCCCTCACGACCCAGGAGAAGCTCTCGCGCATGGCCGAGGATGCAGCGCGTCTCGTCGAGGGCGCCCACCACCTCGCGCGCGACATCCTGCTCTCGCTCATGCGGGACACGGGCAGCCACGACACCGCCGCGCCGATTCTCGCGGACGTGCGCGAAGTGTTCGCCGAGTTCATCCGCGACGGGCAGATCGCCGGCGACGTGCGCCGCGACGAGGATGCCCGATTCCTCTCCGAGATGTTGATCGGCGCCTTCCACGCCACGGTCACCAACTGGCTCAACGAACCCAGCTACCCCCTGGCCGAGCGACTGCAACGAGCCGCCCACTTCATCGGTGGCGCCCTCGCACCGCGCATCGGTTCGAGCCCGGGCTCGAGCCGCGGCCCGAATAGCGGATAGGAGACTCCAATGCCCGAACGTCGACATGCGAACGCCCGATGGCGCATCGCCCTCGCGACGATCGCGGGACTGCTGCCGATCGCCCCGCTCGCCTCTGCCGACGACCTCCCGCCGGTAACCGCGCGCCCTCCCGCGTGGAAGCTCCACAAGATGGACGACGATCCGGCGGTGGGCTTCTCGATCTACCGCAATGACCTGCCCTCCTCGGACTTCGACGCGTATCGCCTCGAGGCGCTGATCGACGTCCCACCGGCGGTCGTCGCCGCGGCGGCACTTCGCAGCGTCGCCGGTCCGCCGGACGACGGGCTCGACATGGAACGCAGCCTGATTCGCAGGGACGAGAACGAGATCGTCACCTACTCGTTGATCCGCATCCCCATCGTCGCCGACCGCGATATCGTCACGCGCGTCCGCCGCTCCCACGACGAAGCGTCGGGGGCGTACCGTATCGCCTGGGAGGCCATCGACAGCGAGGGGCCGCCTCCGAAGCGCGGCGTCGAGCGGATCCAGAAATCCGACGGCGGCTGGACCTTCGCTCCGGCCGGCCCGGGACGCACACTCGCGATCTACGAGAGCCACACCGAGGTTTCGGGTCCGATGCCCGCATGGCTCGTGAATCGGATGATGACCAACACGATCGAAACCCAGATCGAACGCCTGCGCGAAAAAGTGGCCGCGGAAGTGGCCGTGCACGGCAACGGGTCGGGTGCCGCCGAGAGCCCCTGAACCGTCTCGTTCCGTCGTCACGGCTCCATCCAGCTGCCGATGCCGCGGATCGATCCGGAAGCCCGCGATCAGGAGCGGCAACAGCGGACCGAGACGCCGGACCCCCCTCAGGATTCTCTCCCCGACACGAAGTTCAGATCCGTTCCCGCCGGCCGATACACTCATCTCCCCCCTGCTTGCAAAACGAAAGAGTGGCTGACGCGGCGGCGCGGAGGGTCACGTTCCTATAGAGGGTTCGTCACGATGGCGTCACGGACCCTGGAGCCGTGGGCGCCGCGGCAGTGACGAGACGAGACAAGACGCGACCGGACGTTCAGGGAGAGGCATGAAGTCGCTCAAGCTCGCGATCTACCACGGCTATGAGCTCACCGGCTCCGGGGGCAACGAGTACACGCGCTACCTGAGCCGGACGCTGGCGAGCCTCGGTCACGAGGTGATCGTGATCTGCGCCGAGCCGGAGCCCGAGACCTTCGACTTCGTCCGTCGCGTCATCTGCCACGACGCGGACGGAACGCCGACCGAGCGATTTCGCCGCACTGGGGGTTCGGGCCGGGGTGTGACCGTCCATCAGCTGCCCCGCGCATCGGTGTTTCCCGTTTTCATCACCGACCAGCCCAGGGTCGGCCCGGTGAAGCCGTTCTCCCAGCTCACCGACGCCGAGCTCGCCGACTACCACCAGACGATGGTGTCGTGCGTGACGCGCGTTCTCCGCGACGAGCGCCCCGACATCCTCCACGCCAACCACCTCGTCTACCAGCCGGTGGTGGCCGCGGAAGCCTGCGCTGCTGCGGGTGTACCGTTCTACATCGTGCCCCACGGCAGCGCGATCGAGTACACGATCACCGAGGACGAGCGCTACCTCCGCGCCGCGCGCGAGGGACTGCTCGCGTGCTCGGGAGTTGCCTGGATCTCGCGCGAAGTCCGCGAGCGGGTGCACGGCCTCTACCCGGATCTGATTGCCGAGATCGAGGCGAAGAGCGAAGCCATCGGCATCGGCACCGATACGTCGCTGTTCGCGCCGTTACCGCGGACCGAGCGCCGCGCGTCACTCGACCGGCTCGAGAGTCTCCACGTCCCGGGTGGCAAGACGCCGGCGCTCCGCGCGGAGCTGCGCGACCGCCTCGACGCCGGTGAGATCGAGGCCACCCGAGACTACTGGACCGCCTACGACCACAAGCTCCCCGACGATGACCTCCCCGAGATCCTCCGGCGAATCCCCGTCGACCGCGACCTGCTGTTCTTCGTGGGATCGATGACGTGGGGCAAGGGGATCCAGTCGCTGATCGGCGCGCTCCCCGGCATCGTCGCGCGACGGCCCGACACCCATCTCGTCCTCGTCGGCTCCGGCACCTACCGCGAAGTGCTCGAGGGCCTGATCCACAGCCTCGTCACGCAAAACGAGGCCCTCTTCGACGCGCTCGTCGCGAAGGGTCGCGACCTCGAGAGCTCTCCAGCCACGGGGCCGCTCGACGATCTGGCCGCCCACGTGAGCGTCCCCGCGCAGCGCGCTGAGCTGTTCGAGAACGGACCTGCACTTCGCGGCCGCGTGCACATCCTCGGGCGCCTGGACCACGCGAAGCTGCGCTGCATCTTCCCGTGCTGCCGCATCGGGGTCTTTCCATCGCTGGTCAAGGAGGCGTCACCGCTCGTCTTCGCGGAGGCCATGGCCAACGGCGTGCTACCGACCGGCTCCTACCACTCGGGCCTACGCGACGGCCTCGACGACCTGCGCCCCCACCTGCCCGACGAAATCTGGCAGCACATGAAGCTCGAAGTGGATCCGGCGCGTCGGATCGCGGCGATGGCGGATTCGCTGACGGCGCTGCTCGAAGCCCTCGAGAAACAGGATCTCGGACCGGCTCTACGCGATGTCGCCGAGCGGCGCTTCGACTGGAAGTCGGTGGCGGCAGAGCTCGCGGAGTTCGCCACCAGCATGGTCGTCTGAAGGGCCTCTCTGCGATCTACAGCCTGGCGTCCTCGGCCCCGGCATCCTTGCAGCACAACTGCGCGGCCGGAACGACCTGCAGCGAACCCAGACTGCGGCCGCGCAGCATCCTCATGTGCGCCAGGCCGAACAGGTCGCGAAACTCGACTTCGAGGGGAGCCCAGCCGGTCTTGGCGCTCACGCGCTCACAGACCCGGCGGATCGCGTGGGGCTGCCAGTCGTCGATCAGACGACGCCTGCCGAGGCTCACGCGCGCTCCGTCGTCGCTTTCGCTGCAGAGCAGAAAGTCGCCACCCGTCGGAAACTGCAGCCACCCGGTCCAGCGCACGCTGAAGCGATCGGGGTTGACGCCGACGATCGGGCGGACCGCTGCGTGCACGCGGATGCTCTCCTCGTCGTGGACGCGCACTGCCCGCTGAAACTCGGTTCCGTGGAAGTACTCCGCGAGGATCCCCCCCCGAATTCCCGGCGCGTCGGGCGCAGGCCGGGTCTCGACCGCACCGCCAGGGAACAGCGAGAGGCCGGGAAGTGGCGCCGCGTAGCGCGTGAAGAAGAGCGGCACGTGGTGGACGGCCACCGCGATCAGCACGGCGCAGACGATGCGGTGCGCGAAACGCTGGCGTTCGCGCAGGCGCACGAGGAGTTCCGCGCCGAGCAGCGCGACGAATGGAAACACCTGGAGCATGTACGTCGCCTTGATCGTGTCGCCGCGATCGGGAATCGGGTGGCGGATCAGAAACCATGCATAGCCCGCGAGCGAGCAGAGCAAGCAGGCCACGATCAGCGCTCGCGCGATGTCCGTCGCAAAGCGCGGCTCGGGCGGACCGCGGACTGCGACGAGTCGCCGCGACGCGGCGAGCGCCAGCAGCACCGCCAGGGCGAAGAAGAGCGTCGGAAGGACCGAGAACGCGTTGACCCGTCCGAGATACGGCGCCATGACGGCGCGGTTGGAATCGACGTGTGGCCGCCCCCCGCGCAGCGGGCCGAAGGGCGGCTGGCGCACGAGAAAGTAGCTCCAGTAGTCGCCCCACACGTCGGAATAGAAGATCGGGAAGAACTCGTTCGGGAACGCCTCCCGCACTGGCTCGTTGAACAGCTCAGCGCCGCCGAGGCCGACGTAGAAGGAAGTCGGCTGGCTCGTGGTGGAGAACGACGCCGGCGCGCGGTTGAAGGCCGCGACGCTGCCGAACCGGACGACGGAACGCGCGTAGAACCATCCCCCCAGGATCCCCGCCACCGCGAACGCGACAGCGAGCGACTGAAGATGCGCGCGACGCCTCGGGGTGTCGCGCCAGGCGACGAAACCGAAGAACGCGGCGATGGCGGGAAACACGAACCCGCCCCACTGACGCGAGAGCAGTACACCTCCGAGTGCGGCGCCAAGGACGGCAGCGTCCCGCCAGGACCCCTCGGATCGGCGTACCGTGCGCAGCGCGAGCCACACGCTCGTAACGACGAACGCCGCAAGCATGGGCTCGCCTCGCACCTGGACGAACGAGCGGTAGTAGACCGGGAAGATCGCGAGCAGCGCGACCGCGTACATGGCGAGGCGCCGGTCGCCGGGGCGCAGCTCGCGACAGATGCCGAGCAGCGCCGCGAACAGAGCCAGCGAGAATGCGACGTTCAGCCCCTGCGCCGCCTTGGCGGCCCACGGAGTCGCGACCCCGATTGCGCGCAGCAGGGCCGGAATCGCGTACGGGAGCGGCGGACAGAAGAACTCCCGCGTGTCGCGCGGTAGCGGGAGCCGGCCCTCGGCCAGGGTTTCCACGTAGGCCCAGTGGTCGCCGGCGTCGTAACCGATGTTCGGATCGTGTACGAACGCGTCGTACGCGAGCACGACGTGAACGAGCACGATGATGGCGATGGCGCCTCGGCTCGCCCCCAGGCTGACGCCTGCGGACCACTGGCTGCGTTGCGCTCCCATCGGCGTTCCACAGGCTATGCCTCGGTCGCGAGACTCGCCATCGCCGCGCCGCCGCGTCCCGGGTGTGACGGCCTACGCTTCGAATCTCTGTTGCGCCGCGAAGCCGCGACTCAGCGGGGCGTCGGCGCGGCTTCGACCGGCAGCAGCGGCTCGTGGTAGGCGTCGAGCGAGGGGAAGACCTCGATCCTGGCGGCCCCCGCGGCCTCGTCGCAGCCGCCGGGCGCACTCTCGGCCCGCTTCGGGCCCGCGTTCTGCTCGCCGCGCAGCACGTGCTCGAGAGCCATTACCGCCTTGATTGGACCCCTTCCCTGCAAACGACGTCAGAGCACGAAGCCACCGTCGGTCCTGCGCTTCCAGCCTCCGGCGGCGTCCGTCCCGCCGTCGATGTGAATCGTCGTTCCGGTGATGAAGCGGGACAAGTCACTCGCGAGGAACACCGTCGCAGCCGCGCAGTCCCAGCTCGACCCTGCTTCGGGCCAGGTCGTGGACTCGATGCCGGGCATCGATGTCGCGGCCGAGTCGGCCGCGAGGCCGACGTCTCCCGGCGTCGGAATCATGTCGGGCGCGATGCAGTTCATGCGGATGTTTCGCGTCGCGAGCTCCATCGACAGGCTCTTCGAAAGGTTTGCCACGGCCGCTTTCATCGCGGAGTAGATCGCGAAGCCCGGGCCCGCGCGGTGCGCCTCGACCGAGGTCACGTTCACGATGGAACCGCCCTCCGTCATCAGCGGTACGACGGCGCGCACGCAGTTGGTGACCGTGCCGAAGTTCTCGCGGATGAGCGCGTTTTCGCCTTTCGCGTTCACGTCGACGAACTCCGACCAGAAGCCGCCGCCCGCGTTGTTGACGAGGATGTGCACGACATCGAACTGCGACCGGACGTCGTCCACGAAGCCACGCACGGCGGCCTCATCGCGAACGTCGATGACCGCCGACACCGTGCGCCGCCCGAGGGACTCGATCTCCTTGACGGTGTCGGCAAGCTCGTCGGCCTTGCGATCACACACGGCGACGTGCGCACCGAAACGCGCCAGTGCGATCGCGGTAGCCTCGCCGATCCCCTGAGCTGCACCGGTGACGATCGCCACGCGGTCGGTGAGAAGTACGGAGTCGGGACCGAGACGCTGCTCTTCCCATACGGACGGACGCTGTGACGTGGGCGGCATGGAGATCCTCTCGAAATACTGCGAGTAAAAGCGTCGCGGCTCGCACAAGCCTACGCGCGGGCGTCTGTGTCGTTCAAGCGGAACGTCCGATTGACACGGTCTGTGGCGCGGAGGACACTTGGGGCGCATCGCCACCGCTGGAGGACCGACATGAAGTTCGTCGCACACATCGACCAGTCGGAGCTGCCCGCTCCGATTCAGGAGGCCTTCTTCGCCTTCATCCGCTCGTTCTGGGAGCACGGACAGCTCGACGGGCAGATCAAGGAGATGATCCGGATGCGGTCGGCGATCCTCGTCGACTGCAAGCAGTGAAGGATCTCTCGAACTGCTGAGGGTCAGCAGGCAGGACTGACGAACGCGAAGATCTCGAAGGTTTCCAAGTTCGAGGAGTCCGACCTCTCCGAGCGCGAGAAGATGGCACTCCGGTACACCGATCGACTCAAGTTCGGCCCGTACGGACCGGACGAGACGTTCATGAAGGAGCTCCAGCAGCACTTCTCCGACGCCGAGATCGCTGAGATCGGATACATCGTGATGGCGTACGGGGGAGCGCACAACTTCCTCTCGTCGATCGGCGAGCGCGTCCTCGACGACGCTGGAAACGACATGACGGAAGCGGGCGGTTTCCCTCTCGTGTTCGACACGCTGAAGGGCGTGTCGAGCGTCCAGCCCCCCGAGGAGGCCGCCGTCGCCGGACCCCTGCCCCAGAGCTGAACGGGACCCCGAGCCGTTCGCCCCACCGGGAAACTCCGGAGAATCCCGTGGCTTCCGAGTTCTGATTCCAGCTCACAGGGGGAGCGCACCGGTCGCGGCGCGGACGATCCAGACTCCCACCACTGTGGTGAGCGCAGCGACGCCGAACGGACGCTGGCGGAGAGCGGCTGGGACGCGTAGCGCAGCGGCGAACCACAGCATGCCGAGCGCGAGCGGAACGGCGAGCGGGTGCGCGACCCAGGCCTCCTCGATTCGACCCTGTCCGAGCAGGAGCAGCGCTCGAGTCATTCCGCAGCCGGGACACGGCACGCCCGCGATCGCGCGGAAGATGCAACCCGGCAGGAACCCGGCGATGGACGACGCCTCGATCCCCAATGCGACGCGCAGCGCACCGGCGAGACCAATGCCCGCCAGGATCGCTCCCAGCGCTGCGCGCAGCAGGCGCTCCGACGACCAGCCACCGCTCATGGTCGGTCCCAGTATCCCGGCTCCCAGTCGATCCGGTTGAGCTCGTACTGGTGGATGCAATCCGCAACGATGCCCACGCCGAAAAAGGCCGCGACGACACTCAGAACCGGTAGACCGTCGGTGACGGGCAGACCGGCGAGGTCCTGAATCTCGTTGATCGCAGCGCCCATCTTGTACTGGTAGAAGAGGTGGTAGATCCCGCAGGTGATCAGGATCAGGAGCAGCCAACTCACGAAGCTGAACTCGTCGCGGCGCAGCAGCTCGTTGCACGCCTCCATCTGCCGGTAGTTCCAGTACAGATTGAAGAGCCCGCACGTCGCCAGGGTGAGCACGAGGTAGAGGGGGATGCTCGCGAAGTGGCGAAGTGGCGAAGCGTACGCGTCGGGTCGATCGGGGTCGCGCATTGAAATCTCGTTGCCTCCCGCCCGGACCGGGGCGCGATGGAGGCTACCAGACGATCTCGACCCACTCGTCTTCCGGCGTCGCGAGCAGCGAGGCCAGGAGATCGTCGACCGATTGCTTGCCGAGCCGCTCGCCGGCGGGAACGTTGGCGAGGCTCACGCGCTCGTCGCGAACTCCCGTGAGACGACCGATGAAGGCGCGGAGCTCACGCGCCGAGACGTCGAGAGGCACGTGCCGGAACAGCTCGAGCACCCCGCGCTCGGCGATCCGAACCTCCGGGTGAACGTCTCGGATCAGGCGTGCTCCGAGGTAGACGTTCTCGAGCGCCCGCTCCGCGGGATCGGCGCCCCCAGCGAGATCCACCGTTCCCAACGAGAGACCGGCGACGAAGTTCCGCCAATGGGGCGCATCTGCCGACGCCAGGAGCGCACCGCTCGCGCTGAACAGCCACGCGCTTCGCGCGAGCGGAAAGGCGCGACCGTCGCGCGCGTAGGCACCCCGCTCGAGAGCGCTCCCGAAGAGCTCGAAGACCGTCTCGCCTCCGACTCGCGCGTCCACCTCGTCGACATGGACGAGGAGTGGCGCGGCTCCGCGTTGGAGAGACGCCGTGGTGATGGCGTCGAGCACGTCGACGACGTCCCTGCGACTCGAGAGCTGAGAGGTATCGAACGAGAGGAACTGCAGGCCGAAGCGCTCGGCGAGCCGCGTCGCGAGTGTTCTGCGGCCCGAACCGGGCGGTCCCAGGAGCAGGCCGGCCGCGGACGCCGCCTCAGCGTGCCGCGCCCAGGCACCGAGCGCGCCCACCAGACGCGCGAGGGCCCGCCGCTTTCCGCGCTCCCAGGCGACGTAGCCGCCGACCTCCGCGGCCGCCCGCCATCCCTGCAGCTCGAGCGCGCCCGAGGCCGTCACGATCACGCCCTCTCCCCGCGCGGCCTCTCGCCAACTCCTCGCGACGTCGGCGAAGTCGCGCGAAGACAAATCCGCGCCGGGCGCGTCGCCGTCGCCCTCACCCACCAGCGACAGCTGCGGACGCGAGAGCGGCGAGGCGCTTCCGCGGAGCTGATCGCGCGCGTAGGCGTCGAAGCGAAGGACGTCGGACACGGCGTGAGGAATCAGCGACGCCAGCGGTGCGCCGGGATGGCGCAACTGATTCGCCACGAGGCTCGCGAACACGACACTCTCCCCGGCTACGATCGGCGCGCCTGCGTCGGCCGCGCGAGGTGGAACGACCACCAACTCATCCGCGCGACCCGAGCCCGCGACGGCGCGCTCCCCGGCCAGCGCACCGCCGGTTGCGGGAAGCACGGCGACACACAGCGGCGACGCTCCAGGGTACCGCTCGAACCACGTGCCCAGAGCCTCCACCGCCTCCCGCGTGGGCTCTCCGCTCGCGCCGAACCAGTCGATGGACGCATCCGCCACGCCGCTCCCCGCAGTGGGTCGCACGCTGAGCAGACGCAGTGCCGCCTCCTCGAGTTCGCCGAGCCACGGCGCCCCGGGGTCTGGCGTCTCGACGAACCACTCGGCAAAGGGGCACTTCTGGTTCACGAAACGCAGCAGCGGCGCCGCAACCACGCCGCGCCCCTCGTCCACGACCACCACGGCGTCGACCTCGAAGATGTCCTGCTCCGAATCGAGCGCCTCTTCGAGCGCCCGCCAGTCGAAGCCGGGCTGAAGCCACGTGGGCGTGTCGGCGTCGTCGCGCGGTGCCGGCGTCTCCCAGTCGACGCGGTCGCGCTCGACCACTTCGCCCCCACGGCGCTCGAAGCGACGTACGAGTCGGTGTGTGGAGGTGGCGATCTCTTCGGGTAGCGCGCGCGCGAGGTCGTAGAGGCGCACGCGCGTCACCGCGTCATGGGGTGCAGCGGGATCGGGCCTCTGCAGGCGGTGCGGCGTCTTGGCCAGTCCGTAGAGCGGATCGAAGTTCGCCTTCAGGATCCGAGTGTCGAAGCGACTCCAGACACCGAGGCCGAGAATCTCGCAAAGAGGAGCCACCTCGTCCTCTGCCACCTCGCTCTCGACGCCGTGGAGCAGCAGCGCTGCGGCACCGGCGCCGGCCAGGTGCTGCGTCACATCGCCGCGTCCCGCCAGCGCGTGGAGCGTTGCCACGTCGGCGTCGGCGTCAGCCGCGGACGTGAGCCAGCGATCCTCCACCACCCAGTCGCCGAGCACGAGCACGCGATACGGACGCCCGCGCTCCCCAAAAGGGATGCGACCGTCGAGCGAATCGTCGTCGGGCGGCGGACCCTCGTCGGACCCGCTCGCATCTACGAGCCTGACCACGGAACCTCCTGCGCCGACCTCCGATCCTATCACGCCACCCGGCGGCGCCAGGCCTGCCTTCCGGCCGGAGCTCTGGCAAGCGCCCCTCCGCCGTCAGCGCGGACCGGCGATGCGGGCGAACACCGAGCGCGCGGCGCCACCTTGCAGCTGCTCGCGCGCCTCGCTCGAGAGCTCGACCTCGTCGAGCTGTCGGAGCAGGTGGCGGTGGCCGACGACTGGGAAGCCCGTCCCGAGGAGGGTCTTGCCACGGCCCGGTCCGGCCGCGAAGCGCAGGAGTTCGGCGGACCAGTGACGCGGAGGATACGTGGCGGTCCCGAGGAACACGTTCGCGTGCTTGATCGCCATCGCGAGTGCTTCGTCGACCCACGGCCACCCCGTGTGAGACAACACGAACTTCACATCCGGGAAATACATGGCTGGGCGGTCGATACCGATCGGACGCCCGCACTCGCTCGCCATCAGACCGCCCGAACTCCCGGCCTGCATGACGACGGGGAGTCCCAGATCCGACGCGAGGGCGTAGAAGGGGTAGTAGTCGCGGTGATCGAAGCGGCGATCGAAGCTGTGGGTGTGGGTGTGGAGCCCGACGTACCGCTCGTCACCCGTCACCTCCGCGGCGCGGCGCACACCCGCCATCCCGCTCGCGGGGTCGAAGCTCCACGCCGCCACGAAGCGCCCGGGGGCGGTGTCTGCCCACTTCGCGAACTCCTCGGGCCTCGTCGCCATGCTCTCGAAGTCGAGCTCGCCGGCGTGGTCCGCGAGATCGCACGTGGGCAGGACGAGCGTGTCGAAACCCAGCTCGTCCATGCGCGCTACGAGCTCCGCCGGTTCGGCGAAACCGTCCCCCTCGCGGTGGATCTTGAGCGGTACGCCCTGCCCGGCGATCGACGCGTCCCAGAGCGCGCGGCGATCGGGCGTGAAGGCATTGCACCAGTAATCGATCGCGCCCACGGCTGACCCTCCGAAGCTTCGTTTCGCTTCTTCTCGCGGTGCGGACCGGAGTCCGCGTGACCTCTCTCTATTCCCGCTCGTCGCGGAAGCGCTTCGGCTTCGGCGAAGTGTTCGTCTCGGTCATCGCGTCGAGCTCTCCGGGCGCGGCGAGCTCCACGCTGAGCTTCACGCCGAGCCGGTCACGCAGCCGCTGCTCGGCGGCATCTTTCAACGCTCCCCAGGCCGCGCGGTCGGCGCGCGTGACGACGTGGGCGACCATCTCGTCGCGGTCACCTTGGCGAACGGCGCGCACGAAATAGTCGGGATCCATCTGCGGGTCGTCGCAGACGATCTCGCCGACGGCTTCGGGCCAGATGTTGACGCCGCGGAGCTTCACCATGTTGTCGCCGCGGCCGGCGAACTGGCCGATGCGCCGCAGCCAGCTCCCGCATTTGCACTGGCCGCGCGGGTACAGGACCGAGAGGTCCATGATGTTGTAGCGGAATTGCGCGCTGCCGGTCTTGTAGAGCTCGGTCACGACGAGGCTGCCGAGCTCTCCGTCGGGCAGGCGCTCACCCGTCTTCGGATCGACCACCTGGATCGCGAAGGCGTCCTCGAACACGTGGAGGCCCTCGCGCTCCGGGCACTCGACCGCCACCCACTGCACCTCGTGAAATCCATACGATTGATAGCTGGGTACACCCCAGATGGCCTCGAGCTTGTCGCGATCTCCGATGTTCGGAAGCGCGCGGATGTTGAAATCCTCGAGCGGGTCGAGCCCCATCTCCTTCGCGACGTCCGCCAGACGGAGCATGTAATCGCCCGTGGTGAGAATCGCGGTGGCCCGATAGTCGCGCGCGAGCTGCACCTGGCGCCGGCTGCTCGTGACGTTCCCCGTGCTCGTTGTGAGCACGACACAGTTGAGCCAGCGGTGGAGCGCCTCATCGAAGCTGAAGGCGCCGTTGTGGGTCGAGTAGGCCCACGCGTTGAGGACGACGTCGCCGGGACGGATGCCGAACATGTACAGCGCCCGCGCGGTCAGGATGGCGCCGACTTCGCGGTCCCACTGGGTGTAGAGCGTGGGTCGCGCGGCGCCCGTGGTCGCGCCCGACATGTAGATGCGCGCCGGCTCCGTGAGTACTCCGTCCACCGAGAACGCCTGGTAGTCCCCATAGGGGGGCGACCCCTCGATGCTCTCGCGGATGTCGTCCACCGTGTAGTACGGGGCGCGCCAGAGGTCTTCGAGCGTCTTCAGATGACTCGGGTGAAAGCCCGCTTCGTCCCATCGTCGCCGGTGGAACGGGATGAGGTAGGCGCGATGCGCGCGTTCGCGAAGTCGTACGAGCTGCACCCGCTCGATCTCCTCGGGCGCCGCGTAGTACCCCTGCTCGAAGTACTCAGGGGGCGGCGGATACGCGCGAACCATCGCGTCGTAGTCGATCGCTTCGTGGGGTCGCCGGATGCCCTGGGCCACAGTCGCCTTGCCTCGCTCAGTATCGAGGGGATTGGATGCACGGCAAGCTTATCTTGCCGTTCGATGTAGGCACAAGATAGAGTCCAGCGGACCGTGAGCGCCGCGACCTCCCCCTCGATCGATGACACCATCACGCGCGAAATCGTGAAGAGCGCGCTCGCGGTGGCCGTGGAAGAGGCCAGCATCGTGGTGGTGCGCTCGGCGTACTCGGCCTTCATCCAGGAGGGCGCGGACGCCTGTGCGGCCCTGCTCGACGCGCGCGCTCGACTCGTTTCGCAGTCCGATGCCACGAGCCTGATGCACGGGGCGAGCCTGCGTGCATCGCTGCCTGCGCTGCTCGAGGACTTCGAGATCGCGAGCATGCAGCCGGGCGACGTCTACGTCCTGAACGACCCCTACCGCGGCGGCATCCACGCGAACGATCTCCTCGTCTTCCGGCCGATCTTCGTCGACGCCGCCGTCGCCTGGTTCGGAGGCACGCTGATCCACGTCGCGGACCTCGGCGGAGCTTACCCGGCTGGACTCGCCTCGCTGGCCACGGACGTCTTCTCCGAGGGTCTCGTCCTGCCCCCCACGCGCCTCTACGCCGCCGGCAAGCCCGTCCTGTCCGTGCAGCGTCTGCTCGCAGCGAACAGCCGCACCCCCGACATGGTCCTCGGCGATGTCCGCGCACTCGTCGCTGGAGTGAACATCATCTCGACGCGCGTTCGCGAGCTCATCGCCCGCCACGGAGCGTCCGATCTCGCGCGCATCGCCGACGACAGCATCGCCTACGCGGAGAAGCGGATGCGCGAAGAGCTGCGGCAGATTCCGCGCGGCGTCTACCGGGGAGCCTTCCGCATCGACGGAGACGGCATCGTGGCCGACGCGCACTATGACGTTCGCGCGAGAGTCGAGGTGGGCGACGGTGATGTCCACGTCGACTTCGAGGGAACGTCACCGCAGTCGCCGGGCGCGATCAACGCATCGCTGTCGCAGATCCTCTCGGGCGTCGTCTACGCCGTTCGCTGCTTCGCCGACCCGACCATTCCCATGAACGAGGGCTGCTTCCGCGTGATCCGCGCGAGCTTTCCCGAGGGCTCGCTCGTGAACCCCCTTCCGCCCGCCGCGTGCGGCGGTCGTGTCGTGTCGGTGACCGCGGGCACTGAGGCCGTCTTGGCGGCGCTCTCGAGCGCCCTGCCTCAACACGCGGTCGCCCAGAGCGCGATCATCCACGTCTACGCCCTCTCGGGCGTAGACGACGCCGGCGTCCCGTGGCTGTGCCTCAACTACGACTTCGGCGGCCTCGGTGCGCGGTCCGGATCCGACGGCGCCGACGCAACCGGCGCGTTCTTCCTGGGCGGCCGCTCGGTGATCCCCCAGATCGAGCCACTCGAGGGACGCTTTCCGCTGCGCTTCCTGCGCGCATCGCTCCTCGAAGACTCGGGCGGCGCCGGCACGTGGCGCGGCGGGCGCGGCACCGAGAGCGCCGTGCGGGTGCTGACCGACGCCGAGCTCACCGTGCGCGGCGACCGGATCGACGTCCCACCGGGCGGCCTCGGCGGCGGGGCTGCGGGCGTCGGCGGCTCCTACCACGTGTTGCGCGGCGACGGTCGCAGGGAGCCCCTGCACTCGAAGCAGGCCAAGGTGAAGCTACGCGCCGGCGACGTATTCGTCATGCGGACGTCCGGCGGTGGCGGTCTCGGACCGCCCACCGGACGAGACCCGGAATGCGTGTGCGCGGACGTCGACGCCAGACGGGTGTCGCGCGCGGCCGCCGACTCGGTCTACGGCGTCGTGCTCGACGCGAGCGGTCGCGTCGACGACGACGCCACTGACGCGCGTCGCCGCGCCATCGCCGGAGCAGCCAGCGCGTGACGAAGCGGACCGGCGCCGTACTCGGCGTAGACGTCGGCGGCACGTTCACGGACGTGGTCGTGGCCGACGCCGACGGCCGGCTCCACGTCGCAAAGGTCCCCACCACACCGGCGGCACCCCTCGACGGCATCGGGCGCGGCATCCGCCAGGTTCTCGCAGCATCGAAGGTTCCGCCGGAGCGCATCACGCGCGTGGTTCACGGCACCACCCGCGCCACCAACGCGATTCTCGAGCGCAAGGGCGCGCGAACCGCCTTCCTCGCCACGCGCGGATTCGGCGACATGCTCGAGCTCGGCCGCGAGGCGCGTGTCGAGGCCGACCGCTACGACCTCCACTACGAGAAACCGGTCTCGCCGGTCGAGGCCGCGCTCACTTTCGAGGTCGACGAGCGAATGTCTCCCGAGGGTGTCGTCGAGCAGCGACTCGAGGACGCCAACGTCGAAGCCGTCGTGGCCGCGGTCGCATCCCGCGCGCCCGAGGCCGTGGCCGTGTGTTTGCTCCACGCCCACGCCAACCCGGCGCACGAAGAACGGTTGACCGCCGCGCTTCGCACCGCGCTTCCCGCCACCTACGTCGTGAGCTCGTCGGAAGTGTGGCCGGAGGTGCGCGAGTACGAGCGGGCCCTGACGACCGTGATGTGCGCGGTCGTCGGTCCCCAGATGTCCGAGTACCTCGACGGTTTCGGAGCGTTGGTGCGAGAGATCGGCATTCCCGCTGCTGTACAAGTGATGGATTCGAGCGGCGGCGTGATGACGGCGGCTCGCGCCGCACGCGTGCCGATCTACACCGTCGAGTCCGGCGGCGCCGCAGGCGTGGTCGCCGCTGGCTTCGTCGGACGACAGCGCGGCGACCGAGAGGTCGTATCCTTCGACATGGGGGGCACCACCGCAAAGGCGGGAGTCGTGCGGGGTGGGCGTCCCGACGTCACTCACTCCTTCCACGTCGGCGGCGTGGCGAGTCTATCGGGACGCAAAGGCGGACAAGGCTTTCCCGTCAAGATTCCCGTCGTCGACATCGCCGAGGTCGGCGCCGGAGGCGGGAGCATGGCGTGGGTGGACACCGGCGGCGCACTGCGCGTCG
>JABSQW010000418.1 GCA_013215605.1 Myxococcales bacterium | reverse complement strand
TCGTAGGCGTGGTCGAGGAGACGCTCCGCTTCGAGCCGCCGGCGCTCTCCTGCAGTCGCACCACCGTGGAGCCAATCACGCTCGGCGGCGTGGCGATCCCGGCGGGCAGCCACCTGCTCGTCTGCATCGGCGCCGCGAACCGCGATCCCCGCCGCTTCCCCGATCCCGACCGCTTCGACGTCGAGCGGCCGGTCGAGCGCGGCGCGGAGACGCTGTCGTTCGGCGGCGGGCGACACTTCTGTCTGGGCGCAGCGCTCGCGCGCCTCGAAGCACAGCTCGCGGTGCGCGCACTCCTCGAGCACGCCCCGGACATCGCGCTCCACGAACCGATCGCATGGCGAAAGGACAGCCCCACGGTGCGCGCGCCCGCGCACCTCGTGGTGAGCCGTGCCGGGCGATGCTGAGGGCCGCCGCGTGAACGTCGCCGAACACAGCCTCATGGATCCCACGATCCAGGAGGATCCCTACGCCTATTACGCGGCGCTCCGCGAGCAGGCTCCCGTCTACCGGATGCCCGACCTCGGCGCATACCTCGTCACGCGCTATCGCGACGTGAAGACCGTGATCGCCCATCCGGAGGTCTGGTCGATCGATCTCGTGCGGTACACGGGCAGCTCGATGTTCCAGCACCGCGAGGCTCTCGAGGTGTTCGAGCGCGAGGGCTATCCGCGCAACACGAAGCTCTCGACGGACCCGCCCGATCACCGCACGTACCGGAGCATCGTCGACACGTCCTTTACCGCCGGCCGCGTCAAGGCGCTCGCGGAGTTCGTGCAGACCTCGGTCGATGAGCTCGCGCTCGAGATGGCCGCAGCGGGAGAGGTCGAGTTCCAGCAGGCGTTCGGCTGGCGGCTGCCGATTTGCGTGATTTCAAGGCTGCTCGGTGTGCCGCCCGAAGACGCGCCGCGCATCAAGGCGTGGTCGGACATCTGGCTCGAGCCCCTCGGCTACGGATTGTCGAAGCAGCGGGAGATCGAAGTGGCGAAGTCCGGGGTCGAGCTGCAGCGCTACCTCGATGCACAGTTCGAGCGCAAGCGCAGCGACCCGGGCGAGGACATCCTCACGGACATCGTGCGCGCGCGCCTGCCGGACGCAAGCCCCCTCCCCGACGCCGACCGCATGGGCCTCGCCGAGCACATCATCGTGGGCGGCCACGAGACCGTGACGAGCGCACTCGCCGCCGGGATGCTGCTCTTGATTCAGAATCCCGGCGTGGAAGCGGAGCTGCGACGCGATCCGGCGCTCGTGAAGAATTTCGTCGAAGAGGTGCTGCGCCTCGAATCGCCGAGCCAGGGCTTCTTCCGCTATGCCCTGCGCGACGCCGACCTCGCCGGGGTGGAGATCCCGAAGGGCTCGATGGTTCACCTGCGCTTCGGTGCTGCGAACCGGGACCCCGCCCAATTCCCCGACCCCGACGTTCTCGATCTGCACCGAAAGAACGCCGGATCCCACATGGCATTCAGTCAGGGCGAACACCACTGCCTCGGCGCCCCGCTCGCCCGACTCGAGCTGCAGACGGCCTTTGGGACCCTGCTCCGTCGCTTCGACCCCTTCGCACTCACGCCGGGAAAGAACAGCCTCGAGCACCTCCCCGGACTGTCCCTGCGGTCGCTACGCGACCTCACCCTCACCGTCACGCCTGCCGGCCAGAAAAGGCCGGCTGGCAGAGGAACCCGATGAAGCACGGCAGCCCCCGCGCGACCCTGACCACCGCCGCGACCTTCAGCCTGCTCGACGCCGCCCTGGCCCGGGCCCGCGATCTCGACGTGCTCGTTCACGTCGCGGTGATGGATTCCGCGGCCGACCTCGTCGGCTTCGTGAGCTGCGACGGCGCGCCGCGGATTGCCGCCACCACCGCACGCCACAAGGCGTTCACCGCCGTCAACACGGGCATGCCGACCCGCGAGTGGGCTCGCTACCTCGAGAGCATTCCAGCGTCCGAGCTGCGGATCATCGACAAGATCGACGGCTACATCGGCGCCGACGGCGGCTTTCCGATCGTGGAAGACGGACTCCTGCTCGGCGGCATCGGAGTGTCGGGCGCAGACCAGGAGCGCGACGCAGCCTGCGCGCTCGCAGCCCTCGACGCCCTCGGCCTCACGCCGACCCGCTGACCCCGCCCGGCTGAGCGACGGGAGACCGCGCGGCTACTCGAGCGCCCGGTCTCGGAACGCCACGAGCTGCGCGTCGCTCACGCCGAGGGCCTCGCGTCGGAACGCGTCGAAGGATCCCCATTGCTTGCCGATCTCCTCGAAGCCGGCCTCGAGATACTCGCGCTTCGCGATCATGACCGGTCGCACCAGCTCCGGGTCCGTGCGGAAGAAGGACGTCAACCGAATGAACATCAGCGTGCGCTCGACGCGCTCGGCCGTGTAGTGGTTGGTGAGGAGGTAATCCTCGAAAACGGTCTCGTCGGGAACGCCGAGGCTCCGCAGGATCAGCGCCGAGGCCATGCCCGCGCGGTCCTTGCCTCCCGTGCAGTGGACGAGAACGGGGAGCGCCTCCTCGCGCAGCAGACGCTGGAACATTGCGCGGTACTGGTGGACGAAGTCGGTGATGAAGGAGCGGTTTCCGTCGACCAGCATCTGCGAGAGGTCGAGCCCCGCGATGTCGCCGGAGGTCAGCCGCTCCTGCAGCTCGGTGGCCTGCGAGCCCTCGACGCCGATGGGGAGTTCCGCAACGTCGGGCGCCGGATCGGCGGGGAGTCGATCCGGAGCCTCCCTCCTCTCCTCCTCGGAGCGGAAGTCGCACACGAGGCGGACCCCGAGCGCGGAGAGCTTCTCGAGATCGCCGTCGGTCAACTCGGCCAGTGAGTCCGAGCGGTAGAAGGTGCCCCAGCGCACGCTGCGTCCGTCCTCCGTGGCATAGCCACCGAGATCTCGGAAATTGCGCGCACCCTCGAGCACCACATGACGGCGCTTCACATGCCCTGGCATGCCCTCGTAGAGATTGCCCCCGCCGCAACCGGCCACGACCAGCACCGCCACGGCCAGAGCCATCCCCAGTGTTCTTTCGCGCATTCCATCAACCTCCCGTGAACTCGGGTTCGCGCTTCTCCGCGAAGGCGCGCATCGCCTCCCGGAAATCGAGCGTCGAGGTGCACACCCCCTGGGCCACGGCCTCCTGGTCGAGCGCTTCGGCCATGGTCAGGTTCATCGAACGATCGAGCGACTGTTTGATGATCGAGACGGCCACCGGAGCCTGGCGGGCCAGGCGCGCCGCCCATTCGCCGACCCGGTCTGCCAGCTCCGCCGCCGGCCAGACGCGCGTGACGAGGCCCAGCGCGAGCGCCTCGGGCGCCGACAGCCAGTCGCCGTAGAACGCCAACTCCTTCGCCTTCTGCAGCCCGACCAGTCGCGGCAGCAGCCACGTGCCCCCGCAGTCGAGGGAGAGACCCCGCTTGACGAAGATCTGACTGAAACGCGCGTCTTCCGCAGCGAACACGAGATCGCAGCCAAAGGCAACGTTCGCGCCGGCACCCGCCGCGATGCCTTCGACACACGCGATCGTCGGTTTCGCGAGGCGATGGAGGGCGAGAATCGCCGTGTTCACCTCGACGCCGATGAGCGCGGTCGAGGTCGCCGCAGGCGACACGTCCGGGCGACCGCGCGTCTCGCTCGCTTCGCTCGGGGTGAGATCGGCGCCCGACGAGAAGCTGCCATCCGCACCGCGAAGCACCACCACGCGAGCATCGGGATCGCGCGCGATGTCTTCGACGGCACTCTTGAGCGCGGCGAACATCGACATCGTGATGGCGTTGCGGCGCTCCGGCCGGTTGAATGTCAGCGTCACCACGTGACCTTCACGCTCGACGAGCAATTTGTTCTTCGATGCCTGCGCCATGGGCTGCTCCTCCAGAGGAATCGTCGTCCGATGTGGGGTCGTCCGGGGGGGGCCGGGCATGCGCGTTCGCGCTCCCCGCTGATCGCGCTGCCGCCCAAATACCACTCAACGGCTCCCCGCTACAAGTGGGTTGACGCGGACGGGAGCCTGTCCGATTCTCTGCGCCCCTCCCGGTAGCGCCCCTTCGAGCGACGCTACGGCGTCGTGCGAGGGAGTGACGTGAGCGACCATCGACGTCCCCGGATCCCCTTCAGTGACGCCGAACGCGGAACCTGCCGCTGGTGCGGCGAGGCGACCCTCCACGAGAAGGGCCCGAAGAAGGGCGAGGTGAATCGCCGGAGGCGTTGGCACGACGCGTGTGTCGACTCCTACAACGAGAGCGACCCGCGTGAGGCGCGACGGCGCGTGAGACGCCGCGACCGCGGTCGCTGCGCGGCGTGCAATCTCGACACCTACGCGCTGCGCCGCCAGCAGAAGGGCCGCGGCTCCCACCGGCGCCTGCGCGATCTCGGCTTCGTGCCGCGGCGATCGCTGTGGGAGCTCGATCACATCGTTCCGCTGGTCGACGGCGGCAGTCACGACCTCGACAACCTCCAGACGCTGTGCACGCCCTGCCACAAGGCAAAGACCGTCAGCGAGGCGAGCGAACGCCGCGAGCGTTGCAGCCGGTCGGCCGAGGACGACGTCATCGCGCGCGCCGACGCGGCCCTGCGAAAGTCGGAAGAAATGCTCGCCCAGCTGGAAGCGCAGCACTAGCTTCGAATCGGAATCCGGCGGCTGGTCGCAGTCACTCGAACCTGCGAGGATGCGGGTCCATGATGAACGCGCCCATGCGATCCGCTCCGCCCGCAGTGGGCTCCGGCTGGCGTTCCGCGGTCGAGTCGCTCTCGAACAACGAGTTCCGCTGGATCTTCGCCAGCAATCTGAGCTTCTTTCTCGCGATGGGCTCGATGCAGATCGCCCGCGTCTGGCTCGTCTTCCAGCTGACCGACAGCCCCCTGGCACTCGGCATCGTCAGTGCCGCGGTCGCGATCCCGATGCTGTTGTTCTCACCCTTCGGTGGGGTGCTCGCCGACCGCGTCGAGCGCCGTGGGTTGATCATCACGGCACAGACCGTGGCGATCATGAGCGAG
>JABSQW010000417.1 GCA_013215605.1 Myxococcales bacterium | reverse complement strand
GCGCGGGTGAACCTGCGCGACGCCGAGTCGGTGGTCGGACAAGCCGCCACCGACGACGTGCTCTTCCGCACCGTCCAGAAGCGGCTGCTCGCAGACCACGACCTCGAAGACGTCGCCGTCGCCGCGCGGGTCCACGACAGCGTCGCCACGCTGACGGGCTCGGTTCCGAGCCGCGACCTCCGCGAACACGCCGTGCGCGTCGCCGCAGGAACGCCCGGCGTGACCCGTGTCCAGAACCAGATCGAGATCGCCGTCTCGTCGGGTCCACCGTCGCGCTGATCGCAGCCGTGCGCGCCGTGCTGCTCCTGTGCGCGGCGCTCTGGCTCGGGGGCTGCGCGTCCGAACGTCGCCCGAACCTCGTCCTGGTGGTGGTCGACACGCTGCGCGCCGACGCGCTGGCCTTCTCGGGAGGTCGTTTCGCGACGCCCCACGCGGACGCCATCGCCGCCGAAGGGGTCTGGTTCACGCGCGCGTATGCGAACTCGTCGTGGACGCTGCCCTCCATGGCTTCGCTGCTCCTTTCCCAGGTCGGCTCGCATCACGGCGTCGTGGGCTTTGGCTCGGTGCTCCCCGAGGCAGCCATCACCCTCACCGAGGCCCTGCGCGATCACGGCTACGCCACCGCGGGATTCGCCGCGAACGTGCTGATCGAAGCGGGCACGGGCTTCGAACAGGGGTTCGACCACTTCGATGTCCCCGTCGATCTCGCCGGCTGGGGGAAGACCAAGCTCGAGCTCTTTCCGAACGCTCCCGCCGGTGTGATCACCGGTCTCGCCGTCGACTGGCTGGCGTCGCAGCCGCTCGATCGACCCTTCTTTCTCTACGTCCACTACATGGAGCCCCACACGCCGTATCGCTGCAGCAACGGCAAGCAGCCCTGTCGAGACGGTGCGGCGGCGCTCAGCGAGGCCCTGGTCAACGAGCGCTGGAACTTCACCGACGCGGAGGCCCGGCTGATCCGACGTCTGTACGGACTCGAGGTCACGGTCTTCGATGTGGCCCTCGGCAGCCTGGTTGCTGCACTGCGTGAGCGCGACGCGCTCGAGAACACCTGGATCGTCATCACTGCGGACCACGGCGAACTCCTCGGCGAGGGCGGTCGCTACCTGCACGGCGACTCCCTCGAGATCCCGGAGATCCGCATCCCGCTGGTCATCCGCGGGCCGAAGCGGCAGTCCGGGCGCGTCGATACGCCGGTGTCGCTGATCGACGTGGCGCCCACCCTCCTCGAGATCGCAGCCGTCCCGCGTCCCGCTGGGTTTCGCGGGCGAAGCCTGCTACCGGCGCTTCGGGGCGGCGCGATCGACGCTGTCCCCGTCGTGTCCGAACTCTTCCTGCGCGGCGAGAAAACGCCGCGGCATCGACTCGTCGTGGTCGACGCAGCGGGGTCGACGGTGCTCGCTTCGGACGGCGCGGTCACGCGGCGCGGCCTCGATCCCGACGCCAAAGCGACGCCGGCCGCGCGCTCGGATCTCGTCACCGCCCTCGGCGAGCGGCTCGAGTGGATCGATTTCGAGGGACCCGATCCGTCGGAGGCCCCACCCCTCTCCGAGGCGATGCGCGAGCGACTCCGCGCCCTCGGCTACGCCCGCTGACGGTTCGTGAGAAGATCATTCCAGGTACAGTCCGTCCGCAGGAGGATCCCATGAAGATCGGCGCCATTTTTCCCACGACCGAGATCGGCAACGACCCCATCGCCATTCGCGACTGGGCGCAGACCGCCGAGCAGCTCGGCTACAGCCACATGATCACCTACGACCACGTGCTCGGCGCCGTCCACGCCGGGCGCGAGCCCGCGCTCACCGGTCCCTACACCGAGGAGCACCCGTTCCACGAGCCGCTCGTGCTCTTCGGCTACCTCGCTGGCCAGACCACCAGCCTCGAACTCGCCACGGGCGTGCTGATTCTCCCGCAGCGGCAGACGGCCCTCGTGGCCAAGCAGGCGATCGAGGTGAACGTACTGAGTGGCGGCCGCCTGCGTCTCGGCATCGGTACGGGCTGGAACTGGGTGGAGTACGACAGCCTAAACGTCCCCTACGCGGGGCGTGGCGCGCGATTGGACGAGCAGATCGACGTGCTCCGCGAACTCTGGAGCGCGCCGACCATCGACTTCCGAGGCAAGCTCCACCGGATCGACCGCGCGGGTCTGCTCCCGCAGCCGGTCCGCAGGATCCCCATCTGGTGCGGCGGTTTCAGCAAACCCGCCTTCCGGCGCGCCGCTCGCCACGCCGACGGCTTCCAGTTCGGCGCCGCGGGTCCGCCGTTCCGCCGACAGTGGGAGACGATTCAGGGCATGCTCGAAGCCGAGGGGCGCAGCGTCGAGGGCTTCGGCGCGGAAGCCACCGTCGACTTCAGCCTCGGGCCCGATGCCTGGCGCAGCGAATTCGAGGCGTGGAAGGAGGCGGGCGGCACCCATTTCTCCGTGCGCGCCATGGACACCGCTGCCGAACTCATCGGCGCGAAGCGCATGGACTACGCGGGCCCACAGGCGTACATCGACGTGCTCGCCGAATTCGCAAAGGCCGTGGACTTCGACTAGCGCCTCGGAGTGCGGCGGGTCAGGGGCTCGGCGCGTTGCGGCCACGAGCGAGCTTTCCGGCGCTGCGCAGACCGCTGTCGGACACCGCCACGAAACCGATGGGCTCGTTGAGCACGAGACGGTCGCCGAGCACGAGGGCGTGTACACCGAGCGCGTTCAAGCTGGGTTCCGTCGCGAGCTCCACCGCGAGCGCCACCAGCACCGCACGACCCGGCAGGCCCGCGGACGGCGACACCGCCACCTCGATCCCATGCACTTCGAGCGCAACGCGCCCATCGCCGGCAGACGTCCCGTAGAGTTGCCAGTCGAACTCGATTTCGCAGCTGGCCGAGCAGCCGTCCCCGGACAGGGCGTTCGCATCGTCGCAGCGTTCGCCAAACGCGAGCCGCCCGTCACCGCACTCACCGGGCGCGAAGCCCGGGTCGCTGACGACGACGCTCATGACGACGGCGTTCACCGTGAGTCGGCCGTTGCGCGCTGCGACGTCAAGGCCCTCGAGCGACGGCGTCGCGCGCAACGCCTGCGCGAGGCGCTCGAGCTCCGACGCCGCCGGGGCTCCGGGCTGCGTGCGCAGCGCCACGCGCACGCCGTCGACGGTCAGCTTGATGCGGCCGCCCTCCGCGGTCCCGGACAACGGCAGTGAGCCGTCACCGGCCAGGGAGAGCGGTGCGAATGCGACGAACAGGAAGAAGCAAGCCGCGGCAAGGCCGCGCGCTGAGCGGGTCGGGCTCATGAACCCTCCGGCGGGGGGAAGGGCCGACTGCGATCACCGGCAGCATAGCGCGCCGCATCGGGGCCTTTGCAACACTCGCCCGGCGCCTCGGGTTCCCGAGACAACCAGCAGTTTTCGAACGGCTTTTTCCCGTGCCTACTTCCGCTTGAAGTTCGGCTTGCGCTTCTGCGCGAAGGCCAGCGGGCCCTCCTTCGCGTCCTCACTGGCGAAGACCGCCTGTCCGTACTCCCACTCGTAACGAAGCGCGTCGTCGAGTTCCATGCCGTCTGTCTCGT
>JABSQW010000416.1 GCA_013215605.1 Myxococcales bacterium | reverse complement strand
GAGCGCGCATACACGTCGCCGATCTACTATCGGCCGTAGACCGCTTCTTGAAGTGGGACGATGAGTAGATAGGAAGTTCAAGCTGCGTTTCTGCAAGTTCCTATCCTAGAGGTTCTGTCAATTAGGAACCCAATACGGGGCACCTCGGGAACCCACACCACCACCTGTATCCCGTCAGCAGCATTCGGACTGCCAGGTGCCCTGAGCTAAGAGACAATTCACGGGGCCGAGAGCCCCGAGGAGTGTCTCGACATGACGACCCCGAAGAAGCAATCCACTGAGGCGGCAGTCCGTGCGATCCGTCGCCGTACGCGACGGAAGTTCTCCCCGGAAGAGAAGATCCGCATCGTTCTCGAGGGCCTGCGCGGCGAGGAGAGCATCTCCGAGCTGTGCCGGCGCGAGGGCATCGCCGCCAACCTCTACTACCGCTGGAGCAAAGACTTCCTCGAAGCGGGCAAGAAGCAGCTCGCGGGAGACACCGTTCGCGAAGCGACCAGCGACGAAGTCAAAGAGCTGCGAAGCGAGAACCGAGAGTTGAAGGAGGTGGTCGCTGAGATCACGCTCAAGAACCGGGTGCTCAAAAAAAGTCTGACGGGTCATGGCGAGGAGGACGACACGTGAGACGCACGGCCTCGGAGAAGATGGAGATCATCCGCCTGGTTGAAGAGACGGAGCTGTCGGCCCGAGCAACGCTGCGACAACTAGGCGTGCCCCGCAGCACGTTCTACGGCTGGTACGAGCGCTACCTGGCTCTCGGCTTCGATGGATTGCAGGACAGGAAGCCGGCTCCTCGGCCGCGCTGGAACGCGATCCCCCAGGCCGTTCAGGATCAAGTGCTCGAACTGGCGCTCGACCGAACGGATCTCTCACCGCGAGAGCTGGCCTGTCGCTACACCGACGAGAGGCGCTGTTTCGTGTCCGAATCGAGCGTCTACCGGATGCTCAAGGCCGCGGACCTCATCACGAGTCCGGCCTACGTGCTGATGTCCGCATCAGACGCCTTCCAGCATCCGACGCATCGGGTTCACGAGATGTGGCAGACCGACTTCACCTACTTCCGCATCGTCCACTGGGGCTGGTACTACCTGTCCACCGTTCTCGATGACTTCTCGCGCTACATCATCGCGTGGAAGTTGAGCTCGACGATGGGGTCATCCGACGTGACCGAGACGCTCGACCGGGCGCTGGCGGTCACCAGCGTGGATCAGATCCGAGTAAAGCACCGCCCCCGGCTGCTGAGCGACAACGGCCCGGCGTATGTGTCGAGCGAGCTCCGCGAGTACCTCGACGAGCGAGGCATGGGCCACACGCGAGGCGCTCCGTACCACCCGCAGACGCAGGGCAAGATCGAGCGCTATCACCGATCGATGAAGAACGTAGTCAAGCTCCGGCACTACTACTTCCCAGGGGAGCTAGAGCTGGCGATCGGGGACTTTGTCGCGTACTACAACAACGAGCGCTACCACGAGGCACTCGACAACGTGACACCTGCGGATGTCTACTTCGGTCGGCAGCACGAGGTGCTGAGCGAGCGATCGAAGATCAAGCGTCTCACGATGCAACGAAGGAAGAAGGAGTACCTGGCCCGTCAGGCCGCATAGGAAGAGAACGAAAACCGTCTCTTAGCCAAAAGCATCTCTGGTCCAAAATGTTTTGACGACATACAACCCATGCCACCACCATAATTCCGATCGAGGCGCACGGCCATCAATGTTGAAGTAGTTCCGATAACCAGATTCAATCGCTTCTATGGGACTCATCATAGGCGCCTAACTCCATTGGCCTTCTTGAGCTGGTCGCGTTCTTGACTCTCTTTACTGCGCCCCAGGGCCCTTCCCTTGTTTTCTGAGCCGCTTCTCCCTCTTCTTGT
>JABSQW010000415.1 GCA_013215605.1 Myxococcales bacterium | reverse complement strand
GGTCTCCACGGCGCGCAGGCCGGCGAGGGAAGCGCCTATTACCGCGATGGATTCGAGCTTTGCCAAGGGCATTCCTCCTCCACTCTTCTCCTTCAGCCCCACTGGCTCAGCCGGTCTCCGCGAGGCTCGGTTCGACGGGGTGCGTATTTTGACGCTTCCTCCGGCGCCGCGCGAATCCCGTCGGGGCATCTCCCAGCGCACACAGGCTGCAGTGAATCGACTGCGGGCGCAGCACGGAGGCTGCGGAATGCGCTGCGGCGCACGTCCCTAACCCATTGAAAACCAACGAGTTTGGTTTTCGGCACAGCCCTTGCTCTGGCTGTCCGGTATGGGCGTCGTGGGAATCCAGCGTCGGGCCAACCATACTGAGGCCACCCGCACCGTTCCGGATGCGTCGGGCGCCTTCGGGGAGGGATCGATGCGCGATCGCTGGGACGAAGACGGCGAGTTCGACGCGCAGGTGGAACGTTTCGCCGCCGGCCGGCCGGCCCGCCGCCCCAGGCGTTCGCGGCGCTCGCGCCGCCGCAAGCTCACGGCCGAAGAGCGCGCCTATCGGATCGCTCGGCGCCGGGCAAACGCCAAGCTCGCCTTTCTCACACACCTCGTGAGCTACCTCGCGGTCTGCACCTTCCTGCTGTTCGTGGCCGGCTTCCGGCCGGCCTTCATCACGGCCCTCGGCTGGGGGATCGGGCTCGTGATCCACTACTTCGGCGCGCTCGTGGCGCCCGGGCTGCGCGAGCACTTCATCGAGTCCGAGGTCCAGCGCGAGGTGCGCGCGAACGTAACGCGCGAGCGCCGCAGCATCGAGGATCGCCACGCGCGCGCACTCGAGCAGCTGTCGGCCGCCATCGCTCACGAGATCCGCAATCCGATCACGGCTGCGAAGAGTCTCGTCCAGCAGATGGGCGAGGACCCGACGTCCAACAACAGCATCTCCTACGCGAACGTCGCGCTCGAGGAGCTCGACCGCGTCGAGCGCTCGATCTCCCACCTGCTCCGCTACGCGCGGGAAGAAGAGCTCGACATGAGTGAGGTGCGTCTCGCGGAAGTGGTCGATTCGGCGCTCGAGTCGTTCCGCGATCGTTTGTCGCGTTCCGGTGTCGTGCTCGAGCGCGAGGTCGACAGCGAAGCCACGATGCTCGGCGATCCCGAGAAGCTGCGCCGCATCCTGATCAACCTGATCGGCAACGCCCTCGACGCTCTGGATGACTCGGAAACCCCCGACCCCCACGTCTCGATCATGGTGGGCGAGAACCTGGCGAGAACGGAAGTGTGGGCACGCGTGCGTGACAACGGACCGGGTATCGACGCCGAAGCGCTGCTCAAGATCTTCAGTCCCTTCTACACGTCGAAGGAGAACGGCACGGGGCTGGGCCTCGCGATCTCGAAGAAGCTGGTCGATGCCCACGGCGGCTCGATCGAAGCGACGTCGACGCTCGGCTCCGGCGTGGAGTTCGTCCTCACCTTCCCGAAGCGCAACGAGGCCGCGCCCGCTCCGTCGCAGGGGGTCGTCTGACATGCGCTGCAACGATCCCCGTACTCGAGGGGCGTCGGCGTGGAACGGGAGATTCACAGCATCTTCAGGCGGATTCGGTTCCAACGAGTTCGAGGCCGCGGGCTCTCCTGCCGGAGGTTGGTGGATGCACGACGACTCATTCGATGACGGACGACGGCGAAAAGGCCGGAAGCGGCGCCGCAGCAAGCGTCGACACCACCGCCAGCGGCACGCTTGGGATTCATGGAGCCCCGATCGCGAAGACGGCCTCGACGAAAGCCGCCTCAGCATCGAAGAGCGCGCCGAGCGCCGCGTCGAGCTCACCGGCGATCTGCTGAAGTTCGCGGCCATCACGCTCGCGCTGCTGATCTTCATCCCGCCCGCGGCCTTCTTCGTTTTCATCTTCTGGGGCCTTGGTCTCGGCAAGCGCGTGTACCGGCAGTGGGTCGAGCCCGAGCTGCGGGTGCGCTTCGTCGAGCGAGAGGTCGACAAGCAGGTGCAGGACACGCTGTCGCGCGAGCGGCGCGAGCTCTCTGGGGAGCACGCGCGGTCGCTCGAGCAGCTCTCCGCGTCGATCGCGCACGAGATACGCAATCCCATCACCGCGGCAAAGAGCCTCGTGCAGCAGATGGAGGAGGATCCGACGGCGCGCGAGAACGTCGAGTACGCGCGTGTCGCCCTCGAGGAGCTTCACCGCGTCGAGCGCTCGGTGTCCCATCTCCTTCGCTTCGCGCGCGACGAGGAGATGACCGTCCTGGAGGTCCGGTTGGCCGACGTCATCGACTCCGCACTCGAGACGTTCAAGGATCGAGCCGCGCGCAGCGGAATCGATCTTCGACACCAGTACGACTGCGACGGAATCGTACTGGGAGACGCCGAGAAGCTGCGGCGCGTCGTCATCAACCTGACCGCCAACGCCATCGACGCGCTCAAGAGCGCGGAGATCAGCGACCCGCGCGTCGACGTACAGATGGGCGAGAACCTGGCGGGCACCGAAGTCTGGGTGCGTGTAGCCGACAACGGTCCGGGCATCGATCCCGAGGCTCTCGAGAAGATGTGGAGCCCCTTCTACACCTCGAAGGCGGCTGGGACGGGTCTGGGGCTCGCCATCTGTCGGAAGCTCGTGGACGCACACGGCGGTCGGATCGAGGTCGAGTCCAGCGCCGATGAGGGCACCGCCTTCGTCCTCACCTTCCCGAGAAGCGACCGAATCGCAGAGTTCGACGTGCCCGTCGAAGAAGGGAGCTCATCGTGAATCCGCGCATCCTGGTCGTCGAAGACGAGCGAGCCATTCAGATCGCGCTGTCCGGTCTGCTGCGCCGGGAGGGCTACGAGGTCGACGTCGCGGGTTCGGGCGACGAGGCGATTTCGAAGCTCGACGCCGCTTCCTACGACCTCGTGCTCACCGATCTGGCACTCGGCAAGGGACCGAGCGGCATGGACATACTTCGGTCTACGAAGAAGGCGCGTCCGGAGACGGTCGTGGTGATGATCACGGCGCACGGCTCCGAGAAGATCGCTGTCGACGCAATGAAGAGCGGGGCCGAGGACTATGTGCCGAAGCCCTTCGACAACGACGAGATCCGCTTGGTCGTGAAGCGCGCACTCGAGCGAACGCGGCTCCAGCGCGAGAACCGGCTGCTCCTCGACCGCGTTCAGCGCCAGTTCGGCTTCGAGAATCTGATTGGCTCGGGACCGGCCATGCGCACAGTGTTCGAGACGATTCAGAAGGTTGCCGAGACCGATCTCACCGTCCTGATTCGCGGAGAGAGTGGAACGGGTAAGGAACTCGTCGCCCAGGCGGTGCACAACCGCAGCGCGCGCAAGAACCGACCCTTCGTCGCCGTCAACTGCGCGGCCATCAGCAGCGAGCTCGTCGAGAGCGAGCTGTTCGGCCACGAGAAGGGCGCGTTCACCGGCGCAGATGCCCGGCGCGAGGGCCGCTTCGAGGCCGCCGACGGTGGAACGATCTTCCTCGACGAGATCGGTGACATGGCACCCCAGACCCAGGCGAAGGTGCTGCGCGTGCTGCAGGAGCGTTCGTTCGAACGCGTCGGCGGCACGCGATCGATCGAGTCCGACGTTCGGGTGCTTGCCGCGACCCACCGCAACCTCGAAGAAGAGGTGAAGAATGGGAGGTTCCGCGAAGACCTCTACTACCGGCTCAAGGTCGTGGAGCTCGAGCTCCCGGCGCTGCGCGAGCGCCGAGAAGACATTGCGGCCCTCGCAGCGCGCTTCCTCGAAGAGGTCACCGAGCGCCTCGGTCGCGAGAAGAAGCAGCTCGCCGAGAGTGCCCTGGCCCGGCTCGCCAAGTATTCGTGGCCCGGGAACGTCCGGGAGCTCGTCAATGTCATCGAGCAGGCGGCGGTGCTCACGGCCGGCACGGTGATCGAGGAGCCGGACCTCAACCTTCCCGATGTCGGCCCCGGGGACGCCGCGGCCGGCGAAGACCTCAGCGGGCTGCCTTTTGGCCAGGCGAAGCGGCGCGCGGTCGAGGGCTTCGAACGCGCGTTCCTGCTGCGCGCACTCCGCGAGAACGGCGGGAACATCTCGCGCGCCGCCGAATCGATCGGAATGGTGCGCCAGAGCCTGCAGCAGAAGATCCGCGAGCTCGAGCTGCGATCGGAAGACTGGACGGCCAACGAGTGACGGGGTTGAGCCCGAATCAACGGGCGAATCGATTTCAAGAGAGGAGAACGACATGACGAACGATCGACCGAAGAGCCTGGTGGGACGCCTGCGCAATCTCATCCACGGAATCTTCTCGGTGTGGATCAAAGACGGCGAGCGGCAGAACCCGCGCGCGGTCTACGAGGCCGCGATCAACGAGCGCACGAAGCAGTACCGTGAGCTCAAGGAGGCGGTCGCCGGCATCCTCTACATGCGCAACAAGCTCGAGGCCGAGATCAGCGAACGCCGTGCGACGATTGCGCGCCTGCACGATGACATCCGTCGTGCAGTGCGCCGCGGCGAGGACGAAGCCTCCGTGTCGCTGATCAGCCACAAGCAGACCCTGATGGACGATCTCGAACGCGCGGACCAGGAGCTCTCCGGGATTCGCACCGAAGCGGAGGAAGCGAAGGCGAACCTGATCCGCTTCCGCGATGAGATCCGCAGCCTGGTTCGCGAAAAGGGTCGGATGCTCGCGACCCTCGCGAACGCCCAGGCCCGGCGCCGGATGCAGGAGGCGATCGAGGGTCTGTCGGTCGACGCCGAGATGAAGGCGCTCGAAGGCGTGCGCGATCACATCGCCCGCATCTCCACCGAACGTCAGCTCGACCGGGAGATCGAGGGCGACGACAGCATGAAGAAACGCCTGCGAAGCATCCGAGACGACGTCCGCATGGAGTCGGCGCGCCGAGAGCTCGTGGAGATCAAGCGTCAGCTACAGGGGCGCGAGCTTGCCGACACGGCCGCCTCCGCGGGAGAGTCGGTGGTCGAAGCGCTGGCCGAGGCCCGGGTGAGTCAGGAGGTCGAGCACGTGGCGACCGGTCGCTAGGGGCGAGAATCGGAACTTCGAGGGGCTGAGACTGGGCCGCCCGGGGGATTTCCCCGTGGCGGCCTTTCTCGTGGCTCTTCGAGGATCTCTGGAATCGCGACGCTATTTCAACGGGCTCGTCCCCCAGCCCGGCCAGATTCGACCCATTCCGAATAGCGTGCGAATTGCGATCCACACCGCGGTAGCCCACCAGATCCACGCGAGGGCCGCTTCGGGTTCTCCGGAAATCGCGAAGAGAATGAGCGTGCCCACGCCCGTGGCGGTGAACATCGCGTTGCGGAGATACGGGTAGTCGCGAGTTCCCCAGTGGATGCCATCCGTCACGAACGACAGGGCGTTCAGGGGTTGCGTGATGGCGGCGATGATCCACGCGCGGGGAAAGATCTCTCGCGCACTCTCCGGGACGAGCAACAGGGCGACAATGTCGGTGCTCGCGAGCATTCCCACGGTCAAGAGCACGCCGCTGCCGAGCCCCCACACACACGCGACCCCGGCGACGCGTCGCGCGAGATCCGAGCGGTTGCCGCTGTGAAAGAAACCGATCAGGCTCTGCGCCGTCATCGCGAATGCATCGAGGACGAGGGCGGAGAGCATCCAGATCTGCCGGATGGCCTGGTGGGCCGCCCCGACCTCTGTGCCGGACAGCGTCGCCGCGCGCGTTCCGAGGAAGATGAACAAGAGGAGGAGACCCGTTCGCGCCGTGAGGTCGCGCCCCACCCGCAGCAGGGACCGCGCTTCCCGCCACCGCAGCGCCGGCGGAAGGCCGAGCCGGCGGCGTACGGCGTAGAGCGCCCACAGAGCACCTACCCACTGTCCGACCGTCGCCGCCCAGGCGGCGCCCGCCACACCCATGGCGGGAACGGGGCCGAAACCGGAGATCAACACCACGTCGAGCACCACGTTGATGACGTTCGCCGCGACCGCGATCTGCAGCGGGGTGCGCATGTCCTGCAATCCGCGCATCGCGCCAAACGCCGCCATGGTGAGCAGGACCGCGGGGCCGCCGATCAACCGAATCTCGAGATAGGTAACGCTCGCCCGTTGAACCAGGATGTCCGTGCTCATGAAAGCCACGGCGACCTCGAGGACCGGCCAACTCAGCAACGCGAGCCCGACGCCGATCGACAGGGCGAGCGCCAACGCCAAACCGGCCGCGTCGCGCGCGTGATCGGGTGCGGCTTCGCCGAGTGCGCGCGCCACCTCGGTCTGCGTTCCAACGCCGAGGAAGTTGAAGATCCAGAACAGACTCGACAACAGCATCGTGGCCACGCCGAGAGCCGCCGCGGGAACCGCACCGAGCTGCGCGAGAAAGGCCGTGTCGACTGCGCCCGTCAGTGGCTCGGCGATGAGCGAGAACATGACCGGAATCGAGAGGCCGACGAGCGTGCGGTGGGGTCGCCGAACGAAGGCGTGGTCGTCGGGGGAAGCAGGGGCCGTCAAGATCCCTCGGCGCGGTGGTCGACCGTGATCGCGCGGCCTCCCGCGGAAGGCCGACGCCGTGCGGCGAGCCGGCTAATCCCGCTCGCTCCACCGACTACGAGTGCGACTCTGCCTTCCGCGTCCATGTCTGGTTTGGATACTCGCCGGTGGTTCCGGATCGAAGAGTCAGTCGGCTCGTTCGATGCCGTAGAGGCGCGCTGCGTTGTCCCACATGATTCGACGTCTCGTCTCGTCGGAAATCGAGTCGATCGCGAGGATCTCGTCGAGAGCGTTCGCGTAGCCCCGGCCCTCAGGATGCCCGAAGTCCGTAGCCGTCACGATGCAGCCGTCGCCGACTTCGGCGATCACCCACGCGAGGTGGGGATCGTCTGGATCACATGCTGCGAAGCATTGGCGGCGGAAATAGTCGACGGGTGGTTGACGCAGACCCTCCATGGGGAGGTAGCGCGAGCTCGCGCGGTTCGAACCCTGGATCCCCGACTGCATGCGATCGAGGATGTACGGAACCCAACCGCAGCCGACCTCGAGGTGGGCCACGCGCAGACGCGGAAAGCGCTCGAGGACTCCGCCGCCGATCAACGCCATGCACTGCAGCATGTTCCCCATGCTGAACGCCCCTACGCCCCGCCCCGCTGCCCAATCCCCGAAGTGCAGGCGACCTACGTCGGTGGGTGTCCCCGCTCCGGCGTGGATGGCGAGCGGAACGTCGAGTTCCTGCAACTCGGCCCACAGCGGATCGTGAAATTCGTGGAACCAGGGATACTGCGTGACGGGGTTTGGAGTCACCGTCACGGCTCGGAATCCGTATTCGACGACGCAGCGCCGCGCCTCCCGCGCAGCCTCTTCGGGATCGCGCAGATCGATGGACGCCGCGCCGATCAGGCGGCCGTCACCGGCGCTTACGAAATCGTGGAGCCAACGGTTGTACGCTCGTCGGTAGGCGGCCGCGGTAGCCGCCGAGAGGTCCTCGACGGATGTCGCGAAGAGTCCGATGGTCGGGTAGACGACCATGTAGTCGATGCCCGTGCGGTCGAGGACGCGCTCGTAGACTTCCGGTGAGAAACCGAGATCCTGATGGTCGCCGTAGACGTCCTTGAGCCCCGGCATGGGCGCGGGACGACCCGCAAGAAACGTGGGCATCGACAGCGCGCTCACGGTGCAGTCGATCTGGTACGCGTACGGCTCTCCCCAATAGCCCACGTGACTGCGCGGTGCGGCATCGCGAAACTCCGGGTCGAGATATTTCTCCCAGAGGTCCGCGGGCTCGAGGACGTGACTGTCACTGTCGATGCACGAGTAGCCCTTGTACATGGCGGTTTAGCTGTACCTCGCTTTGCGGCCGCGAGATGGACCGTGGGTCGCGACTGCTTCGCGCAGGTCGTCGAGAAAGCTCTCGGCGACTTTCTCATGTGCGGGCGAGACCATGAGATGCAGGGCATCGGGGCCCGTCTGGCGATCGAGATGCCAACCGCGGTCGTCCATCACGTCGCCCACTGCGCCGATGTCGATCTCGTTGGAGCCGAACGAGAACACGCTCATCGAGGGCTCACCCCATACCTGAAGCTCCGGAATCGCCGCGATACCGGCCTGGAGGCGCTCCGTGGTGCCGCGGACGACCTGCGCGAGACGCGTGTAGCCCTCCACGCCGAGGTAGTGCATGACCGCCCACGCCGCGGCGATCGGCGCGGCGGGTCGCGCGCCGGCCATGGCGAACGATCCGTACAGGCCGCCGGGCCATTTGTCGTACATGAACAGCTGATGGGAGTGCAGCGTCGAGGCGTTCCGATGTGAGATGACCGACGCCCCCTTCGTGCAATAGCCGTACTTGTGGACGTCAGCGGAAATCGTAGTGACGCCCTCGACGCGGAAGTCGAACGGAGGGACCGGGGCGCCGAGTCGCTCATAGAAGGGCAGCATGAAGCCGCCCAGACAGGCGTCGGTGTGGAACGAAATACCGCGTTCGGCGGCCAACCCGGCGAGATCGGGAATGGGATCGACCACGCCGAACGGATAATTGGGCGCCGAACCGGCGATCAACACGGTGTCGTCGGTGGCGAGGCGGCGCGCAGCGGCGACGTCGGCGCGGTAGTCGTCGTCGAGAGGAATCTGCACGTGTTCGAGGTCGAGGTACATCGCCGCTTTTGCGAAGGCGGGGTGGGCGGAGTGCGGTACCAGGATCTTGCCGCGTTCGATTCCCTTCTCGGCGCGCGCGCGTTCACGCGCGGTCTTCACTCCCATGAGGATGCTTTCGGTCCCCCCCGACGTCATTGCGCCTCCTGCTTCGGAATCGGCGTGGAGGAGATCCACGGTCATCGAGACGACGTCATCCTCCATCGCTCGAATGCTCGGAAAGCGGAAGGGATTGAGGGCGTTCTCGTAGAGGTAGACCTCGTTGGCGGCGCGGAGGAGTTCGTCGACCTCTTCGCCCGCTGGGTAGACGAGGCTCCACGTCCGCGCGCCACGCCAGTCGGCGTCGGCTTTCTTGCGCTCACGCATCGACTCGATGATGGCGTCCTGGGGGGTGCCCTTGTCAGGTAGGCGCATGGAATCCTCCGGCCACTTCGACGGGCCGACGGTCGGACTGGTTCCGGTGCAAAGGAGAGAGGTCTACGGAATCGCTGCGCCCGGGTCGACCGCACGACCGGTCTCACCGAGCGCGATTCGCGCTACCCCGAGAGCCCGCTCTACTTCACTCGCCACGGCATTGTGACACGTGAGCAGGAAGATCTGCCGGGTCGCGGCGAGATCGCCTAGAACGCGCACGCCGGCTTCGCGCCGCTCGTCGTCCATCCTCAGCAGGGCGTCGTCGAGGACGAGCGGGAGCTTCTCCCGGCCGGCGTCGAGGTGGTCGAGCAGGCCGAGTCGCAGACACAGGAAGATCTGGTCGAGAGTGCCTCGGCTGATCGGGTAGGCGACGGGTACGGGCTCCTCGTGCTCGGCTCCGTACACCTGGAGGCCGCCCTCGTCGTCGCTCAGGTAGTCGAGCCGCGTGTAGCGACCGCCCGTGATGCGTCGCAGGTGATTGCCGGCGCGGCGCAGCACATCGGGCTGGTGGGCGTCGCGGTACTCGCGCTCGGCGCGCGCGACGATCGATTCGAGGAGAGCGAGGCGGTCGCGTCGACGCTCCACGCGGACGACGGCGTCCTCGAGTTCGCGCACCTCGTCGTGGGCGCGCGCCAGGGTCCGCCCGTCGTCACTGTCGAGGGTGCGGGCGAGCTGGCCGAGTCGGACGTTCGTCGACTCGATTCCTTCGGTGAGTTCCGCGATCTGGATGTTGCGCCGCGCGACCTCGCCCGGGTCCCAGGGCGGTGGGACCACTTCGCCCGAGAGCGCCGGGTGCCCGGAAAGCTCGCCGTGGCGGGGATCGCCTGCGACCTCCTCTTCGCGGCGGCGGAGGAAGCGCGCCTCGTCGAGGCGTTGCTGCACGCGCGCATAGGCGTCGGAGAGATCCGCGATGTCCGGCTCGGCGCGACGCAGCGTCCGCGCGATGCGCCCGAGCGACGCTCGCTTGCGCTCCAGGGGCGGGGCGAGCTGGTTTACCAGTTCGCGTGCTTGCTCGCGCTCGGCAGCGTCCTTCTCCATACTGGCTTCCGCCTGTCGGGCGAGTTCGAGCGCGTTCTGCAGTCGAGCGAGGGGAACATCGCCCTGCGTGGCTTCGAGGCCGACACTCGCGCACAGCTCTCGCCAACGCCGGTCGCGCTCGGCGACCTGGGCTGCAAGCGCCTGGGACTCTTCGGCCGCGGCGAGGCTGTCCTCGCTGGCAGCCTTCGTGCGCGACAGGATCTCGATGGCCCGCTGCAGGGCTGTGGGTGTGGCGAGAAGATCCTCGGGGAGCCGGAGGTCGCCGAGGGCCGTCTCGACGCCCGCCGGTCGTTCGGGAGCGGGCGGCGGCTCGGCCGGTGTCCTGGTCTTCGCGAGTTGTCCCATCAGGAGGGCGCCACCGGCGCCGCCGACACCCAACAGCGTCAACCAGGATTCGAGAGGAAGCAGCGCCGAAATAACCGCGAACGCGAGTCCGGCGATAAAGAGCGTCAGGGACCAGGCCGGAAGCGACGGTGCTGGCGGCGGTGGTGCGGACGCGAAGTCCTCGAAGGCTTCCGACCAGCGCACCTGTGCCGCGCGAAGCGCTTCGATGGCGACGAGACGCACGAGTTCGACGGCGTCCTCGGCGGACTCCTCGCCGAGGAGTCCGCCAAGCTCCCGGCGAGAGGCCGCGCGGAGCAGGTCGGCGCCCTCGCTCTGCTCGCTGGCCCGGCGCCGTTGGATCTCGTGTTCTGTTGATTGTTCGAGCGCCCCTTCGATGTCCGGTGCGCGGTCGAGCACGGCACGTTCGTCCGCTGCGAGCCCGAGGGGTTCCTCTGCGATGCGGGCGCGGGGTCGTTCGAGACTCTCGTCGAGCTGTTCGATCTCCGTGGCGAGCGCCGACGGATCGGCGAGAGGGTCATCCTCGAGAAGCGCGAGGTCGACGGGGTCGCCCAGCCGCGAGCGCCGGTGCATGAGGTCGGCCATCTGCGCGAGGAGGGGCGCGTCCGCGGCGTCACGCTCGAGGCGGCGGCGGAGGTCGCGACGCTCGTCGATCTCTGCGGATAGCCGAGCCTGCTCCTCGCGATTCTCCCTCAGCTGACGCTCCCTGTGCGTCGCTTCGCTCACTTGCCGTCGCGCGGCGGCGAGGGTGTCGCGCAGCGCCTGGATCTTCGGCTTCCCGCGGTTGTCCGACCGCCAGAGGGTGCGGTGTTCACGTCCGAGCTCTTCGCGCACTTCACGCGCGGGGCGCAGGTCGAGCTGTGCAGCGGCTGGGAGAAGGAGATCGTCCACGTGCGCCTTTACACCGTGATCGAGCGCGGCGAGCTCCGACAACTCGATCGAGTACAGCGACCGGAAGACGAGGCGCGGAAGCCCATCGACGAGCGGAAGCGGTCTGTTTCCCTTCCGCCTACCCGAGAACGGCTCGCCGTCGCTCGCCGTTCGCGTCTTCCCGGTTGCCTGCAACACTCTTTCGACTCGCAGCGTCTCGCCTCCATCCAGAACGAGCTCCGCTTCGAGGTGGAGATCGCTCGGGCTCTCGGGTCGGTGGTCGACGAGTGGGTGTGTGTCGCGGGTCGCGGGGTCGAACCCGTAGAGGAGCGTCTCGAGGGCGTCGCGGAAGGTCGACTTGCCGGACTCGTTGCGACCGAACAGGAGCACGAGGCCGTCGGGGATCGCGACTTCGAGGCCGTTGAGCGGTCCGAACAGGCTGGCCTTCAGGTGGCGGAACTTCACGCGTCGCTCCAGCCGGTGCCCGGCTCGGGGGCCTGCAGCGACCGCTCGAGAATCTCCTCGTCGAGGTCCGCGAGCAGCTCGCGGAGGTACGCGAGCACGGATTCCGATGAGTGGTCGGCGGCTCGTGCAAGAGTTTCGGGAGCGATGCTCTCGAGCAGTGCGTCGTCGGTCCTGGCGCGATCGATCAGGTCGAGCGCGTGGCGCAGCATGCTCGGCGTGTTGCGCAGCTCTTCCCTGTCGACAGGGAGCGCAATGCGTGATCCGAGGAGCTCGACCTCGAGCGCTCCCGTGCGCGCGGCAAGCTCTTTCCCGAGACCGTTCAGCTCATCGGGATCGCGCAGGGTGCGTGCGAGAGGGTGGGCTCCCTTGAGGTCCATCCGAATCGCGACCTCTTCCCCCGGCCAGGCGCGTTCGGCCTCGATGCAACGAGTCAGGTGATCGATGAGCGCACCGCGCGTCGCGCCGCTGGGAATTGTGGAGCTACAGCGCGTCCAGCGCACTGGGGCGAGTCTCACGAATTCGGGAGTCGCCGGTGCACCGGCGTCGGCGTCGACGACGAGGCCGCCCTTGGATCCCATCTCCCGCCAGTTCCTCCCCTGCAGGTTCCCCGCGTAGTGGACCGGGAGCCCCGGCGCCGCACACTGGCGGGCGTGGATGTGGCCGAGCGCCCAGTAATCGAACTCGTGGCGGTGGAAGTCGAAGGCCGTCGACGGTGCGAAGCGATCGTGGGTCGCCGCAGCGCTCGCACCGGCGACGTGTGTATGGAGCAGGCCGACGACGGGGAGGTGCGTTGCCCCGGCTCGAGCGGATGCCGCGTCGGGGAACGCAGCCGCGAGGTTCGATGCCTCGGTCGGCGTCGGGTGGCCGGCGCCGACCACGATCCCCACCGGGTGTCCCTCGACATCGCTGATCGTGACGACTTCGGGCTGCGGCGCGCGGAACCAGTGGACGCGCGCGCCTGTGGGGGCCGAGCCCCTGGCTCCGTCTCCGCCGCCGGGAGCAAGGTCCGCCGCGATGTCCGCCGAGCGGAACGGCTCGCCGCCGGGGTCGTGATTCCCGCTTGCGATCAGACACCACACGTTTGCGTCGACGAGACGCCGCAGCTGGCGGATCAGTTCTCCCTCGGTGCGCAGCGAGAGCAGAGGGTCGTCGTAGACGTCGCCCGCCACGAGGACGGCGTGCAATTCGTGCTCGATCGCGTACTCGACGCCGCGGTCGAACGCCTCGAGGGTGGCCGCGCGCAATCGCTCGCGGGTCTCGGGCTGGCCCCCGAAGTACGTCTCCAGATGCAGATCGGCAAGGTGAAGAAACCGGAACCCCATCGGCGGGAGTTTACCGAACTGGTTTCATCAGGCTTTGGGGAACAGGCGTTCGCGCCAGGGGGGGTAGAGGAGGGGGACGAGGCTGATTGCGACCAGGATGCCGATGCCGAGAAGCAGATAGCCGTTATCGGGGTCCACAAGGCCCGCGCCGACGAGGCTCAGCGCGTACGCGCGGACCGGCGCTCCAAGGGCGACACACAAGGCGAACATCGCGATGGAGATGGGCGTGAACGCGGCGGCAAAATAGACGGCGGTCATCGGCGTCGGGGGAATCGCCGTCGAAAGCGCGATCGCCGTCGGCGCACCGCGTTCGACGAGGCTCGTGAACCCCCGCGCCCGCTCTTCGAGGTGTTCGATCATCCACTGAGGCCTGGCGACGCGAAAGAGGGTGAACTCGAGCACGCCGGAGCACATGAGGCCCAGCGTTCCGATGAAACCAGCGAACCCGATGTCGAATAGGATGCCTCCGACGGTGAGCATGATCGTGGAGGGGAGAAGCAGGAAATGTCGGAACGTGATCAGCATGAGATACGCGGCCCATGCCTGCCAGCCGAAGCCCGCGACGAACGCCCGGATCGATTCCGCCGATCCCTCGACGCCCATCGCATCGCGGATCCACTGGCCGAGCCAGAGGACGGCGGCAGTCGCGACGAGCAGCACGAGGATCCACTGGATTCTCCTCATACCTGCCATTGTAGGCCGGGTCGCGCGCAACGCGACTGCGCGTTCAGTAGCGTTCCCAGTTCTTCGCGCTGTGGTACGCGGACCAGGTGCAGAGCACGTGGAACAGGAATCCGGGAAGGAGCACGAGCGAGTAGCCGGCGGCGGTGGCGAGGAACCACAGGCCCCCGGCGAGCAGCCGACCCGCGTACACCTGGCCGAGGCCCGGGAGGATCACGGAGAGCACCGCTGCAATGCCGGGAATCGGTCCGGGGTAGGGGCGGATGTCCGTGGGGAAGTCGTCGTCGTAGTACGGCATGGCTGTCGACACCTCCAGAGAGCCCCGCGAACTCCCGCGGGACACCCCGGAATAGAGCAAAGGTCATGCCACGCGGGACGCCGCTCTGGGGCGACGAGAGGCCCCGAGAGCGCGGGCCACCGCAGGGGGCGGGCTGCAGCGCAGTCCTGGGCCTGCATCGCGCTGTGTGCAGCGCGGAGGGGTCAGGATGCGGCGGTTTCCGGCTTCTTTCTCGGGCCGCCCGCGAGGACCTTCTTGACCTGCCGCTTCAAGCGCAGGCCTTCCGGCGCGAGCTTCGAGTCATCGGACTTCAGCAGAAAGGCGTCGAGACCCCCGTTGTGCTGGACCGTTCGCAGTGCGCGCGTGCACACCCGCAGGCCGATCTTGCGGCGCAGCGCATCACTGTAGAGCGTCGCTTTCTGCAGGTTGGGCTCGAAGCGACGATTCGTCTTCACGTTCGAATGGGCGACGTTGCGTCCGAACAGAACCTTCTTTCCAGTGAGTTCGCAGCGCCGCGGCATTATTTCTTTCCCTTGCCGTAACGGCGGCGGAAGCGGTCGATCTTTCCGTCCGAGTCGAGCTCGCGCATCTTGCCCGTCCAGAAGGGGTGGCTGAACGACGAGATTTCGAGACGTATGAGGGGCAGCTCTTCGCCGTCGACCTCCTTCGTCTCGTTGGACTTCATGGTCGATTGGGTGATGAACTCGTTGCCCGTCGCGGCATCGACGAACACCACCTTGTGGTAGTCGGGATGGATGCCGTCTTTCACGGCGTTCTCCTGCGCGTCCGGAGTGAAGGTTCGCTTGCTACCAGCTCGACTTGCGGACGCCGGGCAGCATGCCGGTCAGTGCGAGCTCGCGGAGCGCGATGCGTGAAATGCCGAACTTGCGGTAATAGCCGCGCGCTCGGCCCGAGACTTTGCAACGGCGGTTGAGACGGGTCGGGCACGAATTGCGCGGGAGCTTCGCGAACTGGGCCTGTATTTCCAGCTTTTCTTCGATCGAGACGTTCTGGTCGTTGAGCCTCTTGCGCAGCTCCGAGCGCTTCGCGGCGTACTTCTTGATGAGCGCTTCGCGTTTCTTGTCGCGCAGAATCTGGGATGTCTTCGCCATGGGATCGAACTCCGCTCGCCGTGTCTCGGGAACTGGGGAAACTATCTCCGTGGGGTTCCCCGCGCAAGCCCGACCCCCCGCCCAACTGCCCGGAAACTCAAGGGTTGGGGGAGAAACCGAGACTGAACGTAGTGTTTTGGCTACGGATTGAGGGAGGGCTGTCGGCGCTTCGCGGGGGTACCGGATTCAGCCGCCCTCAGCGTTCCCGGAGGGCCTCGCGGCGGATCTTCTCCGTCGAGTGTCCCTCGACGGCCGTGGCGAGG
>JABSQW010000414.1 GCA_013215605.1 Myxococcales bacterium | reverse complement strand
GTGGAGATCATCGAGCTCGACGGCGTGCGCATGAGCGCGGTCGACCTCGAGCGCGCGCTTCGCGCGACGGCGCCGGGCTCCGTATTGATCCGCGCGACGGCGTCACCGCTGTCGCGGGTGGTTGGCTTCGCGCACGCGGCTGGCGTGCGCAACATCGAGCTCGCCTACCGCTCCGAATCCGGGGCGGGTGGGAAGGATCGAGGAACGGGGAGGGCGGCGCGATGATCCGAACTCTCGGTCTCGGTGTGGCAGCACTCATGGCCGCACTGTTGGTGTTCTATTGGAGGCCGCCGCTGCCGCAGCTTCCGATCGATCCTGGCTCCGCTTGGAGCGACGAAACCGTGAAAACGCCAACCGAAGCGACCGCCGACCGAGCATCGGATCGGAGCGCCGAAGATCCGGAGCCCGCGATTCCAGAGACGCCCGCCAGCGAACCCTCGGCGCCGACGAAGATCGCGCGTGGGCCCGCTTCGCCCGTCGTCGGGAACGTCGGTTCCGATGGATTCATCGAGGAGACGCTCACTGCGCGGAGCGATTGGGCGTTCGACGAGGGCGAGGCCACCGACCTCGCGGGGCCCGTGGTCACGGTGTCGCGTGCCGAGATTCCGGCCGATCCGGACGACAATGTGTCGGTCGCCGCGTCACCGCCCCTCGATCCCGAACTATCAGCGATGCTCATCCGCCGGTTGCTATCGCTGTACGAGACGGTCAGCGGAGATTGACCGTGCGGCATCGCCCGTTGGCCATCGCGTGTCGCAGCGTCGTGGTGGTGTGGGGGATGGTGATCCTCGGAACCACGGCGCATCCCGACCGCCCCGAGGTCACCGCCCCCGCACCCGACGACGACCGGAAGGCGACGATCGTCCCGCACCGTGAAGCTGCGAGCCGCGCCCCGGAGCAGACGCCGGATCCCCCGCGCGAAGAGCCGAGCTCTCCATCACCCATGGAGCCCGCCACCTTGACGCGCGTCGGCAGCGCCGATGTCGAGCGCGGCAGCGCGCTGCTCGACGCCTCCGGCAGCTTTCCCGCGCTGTCCTGCAGCTATGAGGACTTCACGAGCTTTCGCGAATACGCGAGCGCGATGGAGACACTCGGGGGTCGCTTCGTCGTGGTGCGCGACCGCGCGATCGTCGGAGGGGTGAACCTCTCGACGGCAACGCTCACCGCGGCTCCGGGGGCCGGCGGCTTTTCGCCGCGCGCGAGAGACTACACGGGAGAGCCCGTTCTCGAGTTCCTCACACTCAGCGTCCGGAGAGAATACGGAGTGGGCGCCGAGGTCATGCTGCTCGTGCCTCGGCATATCGACGCGGGTCTCTTCGGCGCTATCGCGCGCTCGCTGACCGCGCGCGGCGACCATCACGGTGACTACCGCGAGTTCCGCGCGCGCTACCTGCGGGGTCCGGATTCGGGAGTTCGCCTCGCGGTCGACCGCGGCATTCGCCGGGACGGCTCGTCTGTTCCGCTGGACTGGACGTTCGACCTCGCGGGGATACCCGGGTAGGCGAGGTCAGCGCTGAAGCATCTTCTGCGCGGTCTTCGCGATCTCGTCGGGATCTGCGTCCGCGATGTCGATTTCAGTCTGGGGAACGTTGCGTCCGCGTTGGACCGCCGGTCGCGCTGCGATCGCGTCGATCCAACGGGTGAGGTGAGCGAGGTCCGCGGTCTCGATACCCGCCCAACCTGCGAGGGAGACCCACGACCACGTGGCCATGTCCGCGATCGAATAGTCGCCGGCCAGGTACTCGGCCTCAGCGAGACGACCGTCCAGCACTTCGTAGAGGCGCCGCGTCTCGTTCTGATAGCGATCGATCGCGAACTGGATCTTCTCCGGCGCATAGCGGAAGAAGACGTTGGCCTGTCCCTGCATCGGACCGACTCCGCCCATCTGAAACATCAGCCATTGCATGACGAGGGAGCGCCCCTCGAGGTCTGTGGGGAGGAAGCGCCCGGATTTCTCCGCGAGGTAGATGAGGCAGGCGCCGGACTCGAACACGGCGAAGTCGTCGGCGTCCCGGTCGACGATTGCGGGGATCCGGCCGTTCGGGTTGATCCTCAGGAACCAGTCTTCCTTCTGCTCGAGCTTCCCGAGATCGATGGGTTTCACCGTGTAGGGGATCTCGGCCTCTTCGAGAAGGATCGAGACCTTCCATCCGTTGGGAGTCGGCGCTGTGTACAAGTCGATCATCGTTTCTCCGGAACGCGCAGGAGGGATCGAGCCAGCGCGCTCCCTCGTGGCGCGCGACGACAGCGACCACAGATGATTGCGATCCCTCGGAAATGCAAGGCAATTCTCTCGAACGATGGGTGACGGGCGTCACAGTTCCGAACGCGGTGCGATGGCACAGTCCCCGGGGAGCGCATGAGGGGGGTCTCATGGGCCGTGCGGCGCGCGATGTGGCGCGGCACGGAAATCCTGAGAGGCGACGAGATTGGGTCTCGGTCATCGGCCGGGACTCGTCGCCATCGCGAGGTGACCAGCGACATTTCGGGAATGCACCGCCGCGTCGAGTGATCCACCAACCGGGATCGGGCTCGGCGCGGCGGTCCCTCCGAGGGCTTCCCCGAGGCCGTGTCGCGGTCATTCACCGACGCCCGGATGCAGCGGCCGGTCGTCGCCGCGCGAAGCGTCGACCGCAGCTGCGCCGCCGGAAAGCTCCTGCGCCGCGGTATTGGACTGCGTTGAGGACCCCGAGGCTTGGCCCGGATCGGGACCCCTAGGACATGAGCTGGAGGACCTCGCGCTCGTAGCTGGCGAGGTCCGAATAGTGGCGAAACGGCCGACCGCGCGCGCCGCTCGGGTCGGGGAGCTGAACCGCGGCGCTGCGGTAGAGGAGTTGTTCCAGGAGGCGGCGCAGTGCGTCGATCGAGCCGCTGGCTTCAGGCATGAGCCTGGCGACCGCGTAGCGATCACTGCGCAGACGGACGATCTGCAGCGGCTTCTCGCCGTGGTGCGTCCAGTTGAGGACGAGGTCGATGAGGATGACGGGGCGCGGGGCGAGGTCTTCGACCGCTGCGACGCTCACCGCGTCGATTTCCTGATAGTCGAGATCCGCGACCTGGCCGCCCGAGCGCTCGAGACGGATCGCGAACTCGCCCACGTCGATCGGGACGGCATCGACGAGCTTGGCGCCCGGCGCCAGGGCCGGCTCGGCTGCAGTGGCCAGGGCGATCGCATTCGGGTCGCGATCAGCACTGCTTGCCGATTCTCTCGCGATGTTTCGCCGGGGCGTCGGAAGCGCCGCGGTCGAATCGGTGGGCGGGCGTTCGATCGAGGGAGTCGCGATTCGCACGACCGGCGTGGGCTCCTCGGGACCGACCGCAGCCGATGCCCGCACCCGGGGCGCCGGTAGAGAGCCGTGCTCCGCCTTCCATTCCCGGAGCAGGACCTCGAGCTGGCCGCGCTTTCCGAGGTGCAGCTCGGTCGACCGGAGGGCGAGCTGAGCGGCAACCACGGCGAGGACGCGATCGCGATCCCGGGCCAGGAAGGCGATGCGTGCAGCCTGACCGGGTGTGAGGGAGGGTTCGGGTCCAGAGAGATGAGCGTGCAGGCGGGGGGCGATATCGCCCGCGCAGTCGATCTCGCAGGCCAGGGCGAAGCAGCCCGCGATGAGCGTTCCCGTGGCGCTCCCCGACTCCGCGCTGCGGCGCAGCAGCAGCCGCGCACGGGTCGCGTTGCCTGCTGCTGCGGCGGCGCGGGCAGCCTTCAGGAGCGTCGTAGCGTCACTCGCGCGGTCGGGCAGCAGAGCGTCCCAGCAGCGCCGAAGGCCCGATTGGAGCCCCGACCAGAGTGATCGTTGGGGGTGCAGCCTCATGCCATCTCTCCGTCAGGGTCCGCCAGCGTTTCATCGGCCGGAGTCCACCCGGCGTTGAGGCACACGGTTTCGAGGGGTTGGCGCAGTCGCGGGAGCCTGCGCGACGCATCGGCCTTCCGCGACGGGCGTCGCCCGCGGCGTGCGAGGGCACCCGGGGGGCGCCCGGCCCTCGGTCCCAGACTCGGAGGCGGGCGCCCCGGTCCTACACGGTGCTCTGGATGGATCCGCACAGGACCCGGTCTTCGATCGCCTGCTCCTCGTTCCACGGATGGATCGAGAAGAGCAGCTGTCGGCGTCTCTGGCGAGAAACCGGTTTGCGGCGATCGGATGCCGCCAGGGATCGATCTATGAAGGGGACTCGACTTTCATCGATTCCCCCCTCACCCTACCGCTGACGCTGTTTCCTGGAGGATCGCTCGATGGCGGAGTCGAAGGCCGACAAGGGGATGGAGATCGTTCGCAAGCTGTTCGCCGGCGCACCGCCGAGCACGCCAATACCGGCGGAGCTC
>JABSQW010000413.1 GCA_013215605.1 Myxococcales bacterium | reverse complement strand
GTCGTTCGGTGAATGGCTGGGACGTCTCGACGGCGCCGTCGCGGTCAACGCCGCGTTCATGGTGGGGCACTGCGCGCTGCGCCGAAGCGTCATGGGAGCGCGAGCGGTGGGCGAGGAGGCGACCCCCGACGAGCTACAGAGAATGGTGGAGCTGCTCCACGCATCGCTTGACGAGGGCGCTATCGGTCTCTCGACGTCGCGCTCCTACACGCACTCCGACAGCGATGGCGCGCCCGTACCGTCGCGATTCGCAACGCGCGAAGAGGTGCTCGCGCTCTGCGAAGCCCTCGGCGAGCACGAGGGCACGTCCCTCGAGTTCATCACCGACGGCTGTCTGAACGGCTTCTCCGACGACGAGGTCGACCTCATGGCGGAGATGTCGCTCACCGCCGGCCGCCCGCTCAACTGGAACGTCTTCACCATCGACTCCAAGGAGCCCGAGCGCTACGCGCAGCAGCTCGAGGCGTCCAACGAGGCGGCGCGCCGCGGCGCGCACGTGGTGGCACTCACCATGCCCGTCCTCGTGGGCATGACGATGAGCTTCCACTCTTACTCGCCCATCTTTCAACTTCCCGACTGGGGCGCGATCCTCGGGCTGCCGCTTCCGGAACGGATGCTGGCGCTCCGCGATCCCGAGACGCGGCGGCGAATGGAAGAGCGCGCCCGCTCCCGGGAGGCGGGAGTCTTCGCGCGCGTCGCCGACTGGGACCACTTCCAGATCGGTGAGACGTTCGCCCCGGAGAACGACGGCCTCACGGGTCGCGTCGTGAAGGACATCGCGGCGGAGCGCGGCGCGGCGAGTTTCGACACGCTCCTCGATATCGTTCTCGCGGACGAGCTGCGCACCGTGCTCTGGCCGCTACCACCCGACAACGACGACGCGAGCTGGGCGTTGCGCGCCCGCGCGTGGGACCACCCGTACACCTTGCTCGGCGGCTCGGACGCCGGCGCCCACCTCGACCGCATGTGCGGCGCCCCGTACACGACGGCGTTCCTCGCCGACTGCCTGCGCGGACGCCAGTTGATCACGGTCGAGCAGGCGGTGGCCGCCATGACCGACGCTCCCGCGCGGCTCTTCGGCCTGCGCAATCGCGGTCGCCTCGCGGACGGGTACTTCGCGGATGTCGTGGTCTTCGACCCCGCGACGGTCGGTCCCGGCGAGATTCGGATGGTCGACGATCTGCCGGGCGGATCGACCCGGCTCTTCGCCGATGCCGCTGGCATCGATCACGTGCTCGTGAATGGCCGCGCCATCGTGGAGAATGGCGCGCCGACTTCGGAGCTTCCCGGAACGATCCTGCACGCGGGCCGCGACACGAAGACCGTTGAGATTCCGGGTCGCCCCGGCGCGAGCTGAGACGCGGGCGAGAAAGGCGAGGAAACATGGGCCGATCGATCGTGACGCACATCGACGACGCACGGTGGGTGCGCGGCGGACCCGAAGGTCAGGGCGACTACCCGGACGGCGGCGGCCAGCTCATCGGCGATCTCGTGGAAGGCCCGTGGATTCACGTCAACTGGCTCCCGGCCGGGCTCGTCGCACCGCCTCACCACCACGATCACGACGAAGTGATGGTCATCCTCCAAGGCGGCTTCACGATGGGCGAGCGCGAGTGTGGACCCGGTACCGTCGTGTACATCGAGAGCGGGACCTCCTATGGGTTTACGGTGTCGAAAGAAGGCGTGCGCTTTCTCAACGTTCGTCAGGGGCTCGCGACGATCCACATGCACGGTGAGACCACGAACCCGTACGAGGCATCGCACACCGGAATCGACGGCGCGAGCGCGGTCGGCCCGAACGACGCTGCCGAAGAGATGAGTGTCTTCGACGCGATCCACGCCCTGCGCGCCGTGCGGTGCTACGACGATCGCGACATCGCGCCGGCCGATCTCGACCGCATTCTGCGCTCGGCCACCATGGCGTGCAGCTCCGGGAACACCCAGCCGTGGGAGTTCGTGGTGGTGCGCGACGCGGAGGTGAAGCGGCGCATCAAGGAGCAGATGGTCGACGCGTTCTCGACCATCGACGCGGAACGCGCGCAGAAGCCCGAGGCGCTGATCGACGCGTCGGGTCGGCCAGTGACGGGGCACGCGTCGGTCGAGTCGCTCGACCGCGTGCCGGTAATCGTGGTGGTGTGCTGGAATCCCGACCGCGGCATCCGGATGAAGAACGAATACGCGGAGAACCCCGACGGAACTCTGCGCGAGACGCGCAGCATTCCGGGTGGGCGCGGCTCGAGTCTCTTCCCGGCGTGCCAGAACCTGATGCTCGCCGCACAGGCGCTCGGCATCTCGTCGCTGTTCACGACGTTCTTCGGACTGCGCGACAAGGAGATCAAGGAGATCCTCGGCATCCCGCCGCGTGTCTTCATGGAGTGCGCGGTGTATCTCGGATACTCATCGGAGACCCTCGGCCGGCCGCGGCGCAAGCCCATCGAGGAGGTGGTGCATGCGGATCGCTTCGGGAACGCCTACCAGCCAGTGACGCGGCTATCGGGGTGACGTAATGGGGAATGTCGAAGTCCGACCCCTCACCGCCGCCATCGGCGCCGAGATCCACGGCGTCGATCTCCGCCAGCCCCTCGACCCCGCGGACCTCGACCAGGTCAACGCCGCCCTCCGCGATCACCTCGCCGTGTTCTTCCGAGACCAGCCGCTCGCACCCGAGGAGCTCATCGCCTTCGGGCGCCAGCTCGGTGCGCTCGAGATCCATCCCTTCGCGCCCAGCCACCCCGATCACCGGGAGATCGTCCACCTCGATCAGGTGAACCCGGTGGGCGAGGGCGCGGACAACTGGCACGCCGACGCGACCTTTCAGCCGAAGCCACCGGGAGCCGCTGTGCTGCAGGCCATCGTGGTCCCGCCCGTGGGCGGCGACACCTGCTTCGCGAACATGCAGGCCGCGTTCGAAGCGCTCTCGGCGCCCGTGCAAGAGCTCCTCGAGAACCTCCGCGGTGTGAATGATCTTTCGATGACGCTCGCGAGCGCGATCGAACACGAGTATTCGAGCGACGACCTCCGCGAGATGCAGAAGAGCTGGCCTCCTGTGGAGCATCCGGTGGTCCGCTCCCATCCCGTGACCGGCCGCAAGGCGATCTTCGTGAACGGGAACTTCACCGTCCGCCTCGCCGGTCTGACGATTGCCGAGAGCGAACGACTGCTCGGGTTCCTCTTCGCGCACGTCCGTTCCCCGAGGTTCCAGTGTCGCTTTCGCTGGGAGGTGCATTCCATCGCGGTCTGGGACAACCGCTGCGTGCAGCACTTCGGCGTGCCCGATTACCTGGAGCGCCGCGTCATGCACCGACTCAATCTGGCCGGTGAAGCGCCCGTCTGATCGCAGCCGCATCCGGCGAGCACACGCGTCGACCCGGGTACGTCGGTCGGACTCGACGAGGATGGCTGTGCGATGCTGAGCACCGGCAGAGCGTTCTGGGCGAGGTGCTGACGAGAGCTTCCCTGGGGGCTCAGCGATCTCTCTAGAAGATGAACCGAAATACGCCACCGAGGATCCGGAAGGGCAGGGCAATCACTTCACCGACGAGGGTGAACGTGCAGGACACGACCCCGTGGCAGCGGTCGAAGAAGCCCTCGTCGCTCTCCCATTCGACGGGTTCCCAGTCTTCGTCGCTCCACTCGTCGGCATCCGAGTCGCGGGCGTCGCTCTCGCGCCCGCTGGTGGCGCGGGGCGCTTCGCCGGAATCGCTGGGATTTGCCTCCGTGGCGGCGCGCTCCTCGTGCTCCCCCACTTCCCAGAAGCCCGACGAATCGTCTCCGGACTCGGCGGCTGCCGCTCCCACTCCGACGGCTAGAAGAATGGCCGCGACGGCGAGCGTCGTGAGGCGCGATTTTCGCATGTCGATTCCCTCCGCGGAGCGGAAAGTGCGAGAGACGTGCCATCTCGGCAAGGGGCTCTCGCCGCCGCACAGGGCGCCTGCACGGGTCACGGGTGCAGCGGGGCCGCGGCGCGGTGCAGCGAATCGCCGACACCTGCCCGTACGGCGCGATGTCGCTTCCCCGGGCGCCGGGGACGCCCCGCGAGGGCGAGGAACCGCTGCACCGGGAGCACACGGCAGCAGCCCAACGGTTTCTACCGCGCGCACTCCTAGCCCGTACACTCTGCGCGTCGATCGCTGCGCGGCCACCAGGAAACGCGCGCCACCATGGGGAGTTGATGGGACGAAGCGCCGCTCGGATCGCCCTGCTGCTCGGTGCTACGGCGCTCTCTCTCGGTGTCGCCGAGATCGCCGTCCGTCTGCTCGACGCGTTCTCCGTGCAGCGGGCGGGGTTCGACGCGGCGTCGCCAACGGCCGCCCCCGAGGAACCCACCGGCGTCCTGCGCAGGGTGGTCCATCCCTATCTCGCGTGGGTGGAGGCCGAGGGCCGCGAGGCCTACACCGAGTCCGAGCTCGCCTTGATCTTCCCCGGCGAGAGCCCCTCCGAGTGGACGACGCGCAACAACCGGATCAACCGCCACGGCTTTCCATCGGCGCTCGACGACTACGCGGAGGCGGCGCGGGGGAAAATTGCGATTGGCATCTTCGGGGGATCGGTGGCGAAGGATGTCGCCACGGTGGGAGGTGACGCGCTCGCCGCGGCTGTCGCGGAGCACATCGGCGTGCCACGCAGCGACATCGTCGTCTTGAATTTCTCGTCCGGTGGTTTCAAGCAACCGCAGCAGGTCATTGCGCTCGCGCAGGCGATCTTCTTCGGCATCGATCTCGACGTGGTGCTGAACGTGGACGGCTACAACGAGATCGTGGCGGGCGCGAGCGATTCGAGGCGCGGACACCACCCCTATCTTCCGGCCCGCGCGCAGTACGCAGCCGTGCGCGATCTCGTCGATCGCAATCCCACCGAGACTTCGGTAGAGCTCGCGGCCGAGACGATTCGGGCGCGGCGCGCGGCGCGCGAGATTCGCGAGCGCGTCACCGGGTCGGCGCTGTTCTCGAGCAGCGCGCTCGCGAAGTCGGTCTTCGGCACGTGGGCGCTGAGACGCGAACGCGAGGCGAATCTCCTCGAAGCCGAGCTGCAAGAGGAGGTCGCTCTGGCGACGTCGTCCGACACGGGCCCCGTGCTTCCCGATCACTGTGCGAGCTCTGCTGAGCCCTGCTGGACGCTCATCGCGGATCTCTGGGAGCAGGGCTCGCGCCTGATGGCCGCCATGTCGCGGTCGATCGGCGCGCAGTACCTCCACGTGCTGCAACCCAATCAGTACGTGTTGGCAACCAAGGTGCGCAGCTCCGTGGAGAGCCGGAACACCTACCACCCGTCGGCAAACATCCCGAGCTGGGTGCGGACCGGTTATCCCCTGCTTCGTGAACGCGGCGCGCGGCTCGACGTCTCGGGCGTGAGCTTCCACGATCTCACCGATGTGTTCGCGCAGCGCCCCGAGACCCTCTACCGCGATCCCTGCTGTCACTTCAACCGCCGTGGCAACGAGATCTTCGCGAGGCGCCTGGCGGAACTCGTCGACGCGAATCGGCTCGGCGAATCGTGATCCTGGTAGTGTTGACGCCATGAAGGCACTCGTCTACCACGGCGTGACCGACATTCGTTTCGAGACCGTTCCGGATCCCACCCCTACCGACGCCGGCGGCGCCGTAGTGCGCATCGAGCGCACGGCGATCTGCGGCTCGGATCTCCACATCTATCACGGCCAGATGAATCCGGAGCCCGGCTACAGCGTCGGGCACGAGTGCATCGGCGAGGTCGTCGAGACGGGGAGTCGAGTCGGGCGCTTCAAGGTCGGCGATCGCGTGCTGGTCTCTGGCGTCGTCGGGTGCGGCGAGTGCGTACCGTGTCACGCGGGCACGGTCACCTCTTGCGAGCGCGGGTTTCCGACCGTGTTCGGTACGAATCAGGGGCTCGACGGCGGGCAGGCGGAGGCGCTCGCGGTACCGCGAGCGGACCACGCGCTCCACGCCATTCCGGACGGTGTGAGCGCCGACCAGGCGGTGCTCCTCACCGACATCCTGCCCACCGGGTACCTCGGCGCGCGCGACGCGCACATCCGTCCGGGTCAGGACGTCGCGATCGTGGGGATGGGACCGGTGGGACTGATGGCGCTCATGAGCGCGAAGCTCTTCGGACCCGCGCGCATCTTCGCGCTCGACAGTGTGCCCGAGCGCCTGGCCGTGGCGGAGACACTGGGTGCCATCCCGTGCGACGTGTCCGGCGACGTGCAGACGCAGGTGCTCGAAGCCACGGGTGGTTTCGGTCCCCACGCGGTGATCGAATGCGTGGGCGCCGACGCCAGCATTCAGACTTCACTCGCGCTCGTGCGCCGCGGCGGCTTCGTGAGTGTGGTCGGGGTGAGCACCAACATGGCGTTTCCGTTTCCGATGGCCCTGGCGCTCATCAAGGGCATCACGTTCCACATCGGCGTGTGCTCCGTACCGGAGTTCTGGCCGACGCTGGTACCGCTCATCGCCGAGGGAAAGCTCTGCCCCGAGACCGTATTCACCCACCGTATGGGACTCTCGGAGGGCGCGGACGCGTACGCGTTGTTCGACAGCCGTCGCGACGGCGTGCTGAAGGTACTGCTCGATCCGAGTCGGTAGCTGGTGGTCAGGCGGTGGTCAGTTGGCGACGGGCGGGCGCACGCGGCGCCCGCCCGGGCAGTACGCCGCGCTCAGGCCTGAACGCTCGGGCGCTCGCTCACCTTCTCGTACCAGGCGAGCACATTCTTGCACGACGGGTCGATGGGCTGACCCACCGAGC
>JABSQW010000412.1 GCA_013215605.1 Myxococcales bacterium | reverse complement strand
GTTCGCCGCGGGCGCCGTCCGTGTGGGCAGCGTGGTCAAGATCGACGACCGACGTGACCGCGAGGTCGCCATGGAATCAAAGGTGACGTCGGTGGAGGAGAAGCTCGGCTGAGCTCGATCTATTTCCTAGTAAATAGATAAAGATATTTTGGCCGAAATCGCTACTTCGGCTACTGTCGCCTCGAAGGCGTCGTTTCGGCCAAATGGAAAAATCTAAAAAAACTTTATTGATCAATGCCTTGCGGTTCATCCAGAGCGGTGAGGCGGAGTCCTCGAGCCCCCAAGAAATACTGACCTGGTCCATCAAGAATTTTCAGCAGGACATCGCGCTGTCCTGCTCGTTCGGTGCGCCCGAGGGCCTTGTCCTGCTCGACATGATGCATCGCATCGATCCCAAATCGCGGGTCTTCGTGCTCGACACCGGGCGCATGCACGAGGCCGCCTACGAGCTCATCGATCGCGTGCGCGAGCGTTACGACAAGGACGTCGAGGTGATCGTTCCCCACGCGCCGGACGTCGAGGAGATGCTGGGGCGGGTCGGCATGAACGGTTTCTACGAGTCCATCGAGAACCGCAAGTTCTGCTGCCGTATTCGCAAGGTCGAGCCCATGAACCGCTACCTCGCGGGGCTCGACGCCTGGGTGACCGGCCTGCGCCGCGAACAGAACGTGACCCGCGAAAGCACACCGAAGATCGAGATCGATCGTGGACACGGCGACATGGTCAAGGTGAATCCCATCGCCGACTGGACCCACGATCAGGTCATGTCCTACGTCGAGGCCCACAACGTCCCGATCAACCGCTTGCACACCGAGGGTTACCCCACCGTGGGGTGCGCGCCGTGCACGCGCGCCATTGGTCCCGGCGACGACATCCGCGCCGGCCGCTGGTGGTGGGAGAATCCGGAGACCAGAGAGTGCGGCCTACACGAGATCGGGGAAGAGCAGGGCTCGGGAATCTGATCGACCGCCGAGGCTTCCTGCGCGGTTCCCTCGGCGCGTTCGCCGGCGCTACTGCATGGGGCGGTCTGATCGGGTCGACCCCGGGGCGCGCCGTCGCTATGGCGTCCACCGGTTCCCTCGAGGGGGCGCTCGAGAGCAGCGAGTTCGTCTACGTGTCGCCCCTCAAGTCGAACGGTGAGGAGAGCACGTGCCACGGCGAAGTCTGGTTCGGCGGCCTCGACGGGGCTGCCGTGTTGATCACGTCGGCCTCATCGTGGAAGGCGAAGAGCCTCGCAGGCGGCCTCGACAGGGCGCGCGTGTGGGTCGGAAATCACGGTCGTTGGAAGGGCTGGCTCTCGAACAACGAAGATTTCCGCCGGGCTACGCACTTCGACGCCAGGGTCGAACGGGTGCGTGACGACGCTCTGTTCGACCGGCTGCTCGCGCTGTACGAGACGAAGTACCCGGCGGAGATCGGCAACTGGAGAGACGAGATGCGCTCGGGGTACCGCGACGGTACGCGGGTCCTGATCCGCTACGCGCCCTAGTTCGGCTGGGGTTCGGCGGCAGCGCCCCCCTGCCAGCCGCCGCTCGGCTGCGCCTCGCTGCGCGCTTCGCTTGCGGGACGGTCCTCCCCAGCGGGGCGATCCGCGGCAGTCCGTGTCTGGAATGTGCGCTTGCCTGGAAGCTTCGCGGCAGGCCGGCCGCAGTTTCAGCGGGCGACGCTCGAGGTCATTCCAGAAAGAATGGGCGTCAAGGATCGCGTGGCGGTGCCGATGCTTACGAGTGGGGAGTCCGCTGCCCCGCCGCGAGACGGACACGGAGAGCCGACATGGACCATCGCATCGATCTTCGAACCATCGCCGGGTGCGCGACCGTGGTCGCAGCGCTGCTCCTCTTGTCTCCCGGCGTGAGGGCCGAGCGGGCCGGGAACGTCTCCGAAGCCGGTCCGACGTGCGGTTCGCCGCGCTTCGTCGACCCGGCGCCCGAGCTCGACGCATTTCTCGCGAACGTCCGTCGCGAACAGGCGCTGCGCAACTCGTCGCAAGACGAACCCAGCGGCTACATCGTCCTCAACAATGCGGGCTACAACTACCAACCCGCCCGCAACGCAGCGGCGGCCTCGCGAGAAGCGAAGTCTCACGAGAAGCGCTGAGTCCGAGGTTCCACCGAACCTCCAGCACGTGCTCGCCGCAAACCTGCCAGCAAGAGAGCGGTACCTGCGGGTGAGCTGCGCGTTCGCGTCGCAGTAGTGACGCGGAACAGTGGTTTCGACATCTCGTCGTCGACCCCATTTGATAAGGTGGATGCGCGGGTCTCCTCCGCCGAACCCCCGAACGCATTCACTCGAGGACGACGTGATTGATCTGGATCTGACGCTGAACAACATGCTGGAAGGGATCGGAGCCGGCGCAACGCCGCCGACACTCGACGATCCCGCGGATCCGGACTTCGCGCAACTCGACGAGGTCCGCCTCGTCATGGCGGCGCGCACGCGTACCGAGCTTCTCGCGCCGCTCGCGCGGGCATTCGCGCGCCGCTATGCGGACGTTACACCCGAGCGCCTGCTGCGCGACGTAGAGCGCCCGCTCAAGAAGGCGATTGGCAACTCCTACAAGCGCGGAAACCAGGGTGACCCGGAGAAGCAGATCCGTGTCGAGGTCACCGCGACGCGCGCCGGGGCAGTGGTGTCCGTGACGGACGAGGGCGAGGGCTTCGACGTCGCCGAGCTCGTGAGTCGCTTTCAGCGCGGCGAGGTCTACTGGACCCACCATGGCGGTGGCTTCGAGTCATTCCACCACAGCGAGTCGTTCGTGAGCTACTCGAACGGTGGCCGTACCTTCCTCCTGGCGTTCCGCGCGGCACCTCATTCCTCGGAGCTCCCGTCCGCCGATGGTGCAGCGGCGCTCGGCCTCGCAAGCGACGAGGACTTCATGACCTTCGTGATCCGCGACGAGCTCGGGAAGTTCAAGAAGCGCAAGGCGCTCCTCGAAAGGTGCCGCGTGTTCCTACCCACCCGGCCCATCGACGACCGCCCCGAGATCCGATACACGCTCCAGTACACGGAGCCCGACGGCAGCAGTGTGAAGACGTCATCGATCACTGGGCGCCTTCTCGAGGTCGACACCGCAGCGGCCGAGTACCACTCGGCTACGCAGATCTACCGGCACTTCCGGAAGGCCGACGGCATCGGCGTGCCGAAGCCGATGCAGGTGTTCAAGCAGCACCCGCGCATCCTCCTCTACGAGTTCAATCCAACGCGCGACTACGCGGAGCTGGTATCGAGCCGTACGGACGTCGGTACGCTCGCGGACGTGGCGGCGGACGTGGGCGATGCGTTGCGCCGCATCCACGCCGCGCCGTTCGAGTTCTCCAGTGTCGAGGATCGCGACGCCCTGCGCGCGCGGATCGCCGCGCAATCGGAAGCCGTGGCGCGCGCCGCCAGTGGTTCGGCGTTCGAGGCCGGCGCCGGCCGTCTTGCCGATTTTCTCGCGGAACGCGCCGATGCGCTCGAGGAGTTCACGCCTGTCGCCGTTCACGGCGCATTCGGCTGGCACTGCGTACTCGACGCTGGAAAGAAGTTCTACCTCTACCGATTCGACGCGTGCCGCATGTCACACCCGGCGCTCGACGTCGGTGGGTTCCTCGCCGACCTCCGGGCCTTCGAGGCCGACGGATCCCACACGGCAGAACGGGTGCGCGCGATCCGGGAGGCATTCGTCCGCGGCTACACGGCCGGGGAGGGTGGGCTCGAGTCGATCGATCTGCCGCTCTTCGTCGGTGCCGGAATCCTCGCGCGCGTCGAGCGCCTGCTCGCCGACCCGTCGGCCAGCGCCGACGCACGGGCGCGCATGCAGACCGTGCTCACGGTGTACGGGCGTGCGGCCTGACACAGGGGTCTCTCACCCAGGGCGAGGCGCTCGCTCCTAGCGCTCCGTCCCGTGCGCGCGTAGCATCTCCCCGGGTGCCGGGAGCTAGATGAACCCCAGGTCTACGCAGCGCTTCCGAGGCGTCACGGCGGTCCTTGCCCTCTCCTGGGGGCTGCTTGCCGTCGCGCTCTCACTCGACGCACTCGTCGATCCCGACGACGTGCTCGGTCCGCCGTTTCTCGAGTCGCGGCTCGGGACCGTTTCGGTCGTCGACGGGCTCGCGCCCCACGCGATGGGATCC
>JABSQW010000411.1 GCA_013215605.1 Myxococcales bacterium | reverse complement strand
GCTACCGATGTTGACTCGCTGTCGATGCGGGCTCGGCTTCGTCCTCTGCGGGCACGGGAACAGAAAGCAAAAGCGCGCCGAGGCTGAGAAACGATCGAAGAGAAGCGTGGCACCGGCTCGACCTTTCCCTCGAGCATGGAGCGTTCGGGGCCTTGACCCTACACCCACCGTTGTGCTGCTCCTCGACGATCTTGCACGATCTCCGCAATGAAACGTCGGCGCCCAAAACCACACCGCCGACACCACACTCTCTTCTGGGATCTGCCGCAGTGCCTCTTTTTCCCCGCGGTTTTGGAAAAAGTGTTACACAAATTTTTCTTCAACTTTATGATGGGCGATCGCGAGAGAGCAGGTGGTGGGAGGGATGGCGGCCAGCACGTGATCGACGGTGATGACAGCCTGACTTGGGCGGATCAAGTGCCGCTCTCGGCAAGTTGCCAGTCGTCGCCGTGGATCGAAGAGGTCGATGTCGAGGCGGTCTGCCGTCTCCAGGAATTCCCAGCAAGAATTTCTACACCCTGCCGTTGACCAGCGAAGAAAGCATTGAATTGGAGGCTCAGATGATCATCCGGAACCTGATTCGAATTCTTCTGATCGCCGCGAGCGCGATCGCGATGCTGCCGGCGTCGGTCGCCTTGGCAGACGACGATGACGATCGCCCCTTCGAGTACACGGAACGGCGTGCTCCATGCGAAGACTACGAGAAGTACAAGCAGCCCTTTTTTGGAATCCTGCACCAGCACACCGGGCTCTCCTTCGATGCCGCGACTCGTTTTGTTCGCAGCCGCCCTGCCGAGTCCTACGCCTTCGCGCAGGGAAAGGGTGACATCATTACGCCGGATGAGTTCGGCTTTCAGATGCGCCGCACCACGCTCGACCCCCCCGGGTTGGGGGCGCGCCCACTCGACTTCCTGGGCATCACGGACCACTCCGAGACATTTGGTGAGATGGGCATCTGCCTGAACAACGATGAGAACTCCGACGCGCCCGGTCGACAGTCCCTCGAATGCGCGTTGCTCACGGGTCCCCGCACGAACCCCGACGAAGACAAGCCCGGGCCCGGCTTCCTCGATGGGCCTAAAACGGCCCCGATCCCTTCCTTCGCGCGTTCTCTCTCCAGCGCCGCATTCTCGATCATGGCAACCAGCACATTCCTCAGCGCAAGCCACGGAATGCAGTTTCCAATGTGTTACGCGAATAGCAACGACTGTGAAGCATCCGAGTTGGAGGTCTGGCAAGAAATCCAGCAGGCCGCGAACGAAGCGTACGACAAGACCTCCGCGTGCGAATTCACGACATTCATCGCTTATGAGAACACCTCGATGCCGTCGGGTGTGACCCAGCACAGGAACGTGATCTTCCGCAATGATGATGTCATCGAGCGTCCGATCACCGCGATCGACATCTCGAAGGTGGAAAACCCCGACAAGCTACACCAGGTCACGCCCCCCACCCTGTTCGGAAACACCGATCCCACCATTCTCTGGAGCGGACTCGAGGATGAGTGCAACGATGCGGGTGGCCGCTGCGAAGCGATCGTAATCCCGCACAACACCAACCTGTCGAGCAGGGCCGGGACCACGGAGACCGTGATGTCGATCCCGGGTAGTAAGAGTGAACGGCAAGAGAACGCCGAGTTGATGGCAAGAATGCAGCCCCTGATCGAGATCTACCAGGTCAAGGGAGGCAGCGAGTGTCGATATGATCCGCGATTTCGCACGCGCTACGAAACAAGCGGCAAACTGCACATGGTCCAGACCGGCCTCGCGCCAGAAGACGTGGACCAGCCCGGCGAGCCCGATGAGTACTGCGACTTCGAGTTGCTGGATGCGAGGGGAGGAGGAGCCGCCGCGGGCCTCGCCAGCAGCGAAGGCGAGGCCGACGAGCCCACCAAATGGTCGAATCGAGCCTTCGTCCGAAACGTCTTGAAGGACGGCCTCAAACTCGAGGAGGAGTTGGGCGTCAATCCCTTCCAACTCGGCATCGGTGCCTCCCAGGACGACCACAACGGCCGCCCCGGCTTCGTGCCCGAGAACGAGCGGTTCAATGGCCATACGGGCGTGGGCGATGCCTTCCCGACCCGAGACGCCGGCACCATACAGAACAACTCGGGCGGGCTATGGGTCGCGTGGGCCGAAGAAAACTCGCGCGATTCGGTCTTCACGGCGCTGAAGAACAAGGAAACCTACGGAACGAGCGGTACGCGACCGAAGGTTCGTTTCTTCGGTGGATGGAAGTACCCGAAGAATCTGTGCAGCAAGAACTTCGTGAAGCGGGGCTACAAGAAGGGCGTCCCGATGGGCGGAATCCTGCCCAAGAGGGTCAAGAAGCGATCACCGCGATTCATCGCGGCAGCGTGGAAGGACGATGGGCCCGACGGAACGGATCTCCAGCGGATCCAGATCGTCAAGGGTTGGCTGGACGACGAGGGGGGCACTCACGAAGCCGTCTTCGATGTCGCGGTAACCGACGGGCCCGGCGCTGACGCTTTCAACGATCTCTTTCCCCCCGGATCGGGGTCGGAACATCTCTGCACGGTCTGGCAGGATCCGCAATTCGACCCCTCCGAGAGGGCCTTCTACTACGCACGCGTCCTGGAGAATCCCGTACCTCGATACAGCACGCTCATTTGCCAAGAGGTGGGTATCGATCCTTTCGACAAAGATTGTGATCAGCAGTTGAAGGATTTTGCCCTCTTCGACGAACCCGCAGATATCGAGAATTTCCCCGGGATCGCGGCTGTCCTGGAACGAGCGGACCATTTCGCCTCGAACAACTATCAGTACTGCTGTGCTGGAGTCGGGGACGATCCGAAAGACCGCCCGCTCGTGAAGCAGGTCATCCAGGAACGCGCTTGGACCTCCCCCATATGGTATTCGCCGCGATCAAGGCATTGATACGCTCTCCGGCGGTCCACTTCGCTCTCCTCGGATGGATCGTCTTCGCAGTCGTGGGAGTCGATCCGGTCGCTCCGAGCGCCGCTGGGATCCGCTCGGCCATCTCTCTTCGTCGTGTGGAGTTGGTCTACGAGCAGATCGCCCGGGAGAGAGGGCGCCCGCTCACGGCCGAGGAAGAGCTCGCAGCGATCGAAATCATCCTCGATCGTGAGGCCCTCTTCCTCTACAGCCGTGAGATCGGCCTCGATCGTGAGCCGGTCGTTCAGCGACGTCTCAGCCAGATCGCCACCTTCGTGGCCGAAAATCCCGAAGAAACCATGACCGAGTCGACCCGGGTGTCTGAAGCCGTAGAACTCGGCTTGATCGAGAGCGACTCGATCACTCGGCGGATCCTGGTCGACGGGGCGCGCCGGTTGATTCGCGCCACGGCGCTGGTTCGCGCACCCAACGAAGAGAGCATGCAGCGGTACCTGAGTGAGAACCCGGACGACTACCAGGTTCCCGCACGCACCCGCATCACCCACGTCGCCCTGAATCGCAACTTGCGCGGTGAAGAGACCTGGGGCGCCGCGGACGAGATGCTGGAGCGCCTGGTCGCGGAGTCTCTATCAGCCGAGGAGGGCGCGGCCCTCGGGGACGAGACCGTGGTCGAGGCGATTCTGCCTGCCATGACCGACCGAGCGCTCGAACGGCGATTCGGCCCTTCCTTCGTCCGGACCCTCGCGGGACTTCCCGCCGGCTCCTGGCAAGGACCCATCCGATCCCCGCTCGGCGACCACCTCGTTTTCGTCCACGAGCGGATACCCCAGCGCCTCGGTCGACTGGAAGAGGTCCGAGAGCGGGTCAGCTCAGCGATCCGAAACCAGGTCGCCGACCTCGTACTCGAGGCCCGAGTGGCAGAGCTCCGCGGGCAGTACGACCTGCGAATCGGGGAGCGCGACGAATCATGAAGCGGCGAACGATCTCGGCCGTCGTCTCGGCGTTGCTGACCGGAGGCCTCGGCTGGTTGGCATCCGGCGATTCGGCCCAGGCCCACGTATTCGCACCGGCTCTTCTCGAACTCAGGGAGCTCGACGAGCAGTTCGGCCGACACGTGACCAGCGTGCGCTGGAAGCAACCCCGGGTGCGTGCGACGGGCAGTCTCCTGGAGCCGGTGCTTCCGGACGACTGTGTGGCCGGGCAACCCCAATCCGTGATCGAGGGAACAGGGCTCGTGTCCACGTGGACGCTCGAATGTCCGCGAACCCTGGTGGGCGAGCGCATCGCAGTCGAGGGCATCGCGGAAAGCGGCGCCGACGTGCTGCTGCGCATCGCGCTCGAGGACGGCCGGACACTCACTCATATCCTCAAGGCAGACCAACCGGAATTTCTCGTGCCCGAGCGGCAGACGGCACTCTCGGTTTTCGTGGGCTACACGCGTATCGGAATCGAACACATCCTTTCAGGCTGGGATCATCTGCTCTTCGTGCTCGGTCTGGTCCTGCTGGTCGGTTGGGGCCGCAAGCTTCTCTGGACCGTAACGGCCTTCACGCTGGGACACAGCGTCACCCTCGCGCTGGCCGTGCTCGGATTCGTGAAGTTTCCTCCCCAGCCCATCGAAGCGTTGATCGCCTTTTCGATCTACCTGTTGGCCGTCGAGCTGGCGCGACGCAACGTCAACCGGAAGTCGCTGATGGATCGCATGCCATGGATCGTGGCGGGCGGCTTCGGCCTCCTCCACGGACTGGGGTTTGCGGGTGCTCTGCAGCAGGTGGGCCTGCCACAGGGAGAGATTCCGCTCGCTCTCTTCGCCTTCAACGTGGGGATCGAGTTGGGACAGCTCGCCTTCGTCGCGCTGATTCTGGTGACCTGGGCCGCCGTGCGCGCCGTACCCTTCGAATGGCCGCGCTGGGCTGCACGCGTGCCCGCCTACGGAATCGGTCCGCTCGCCGCCTACTGGTTCTTCGAAAGGGTGGCCGGCTCAATCGGGGGAACGTGAGCGATGATCGGCCATGAACTCCCACGAGCGGAATGATGCTCGTTCTCTGCTCATTGGGTGTACGCAAACAGAATGTCGAGTCGAAGAAACACACGGGATCGGATCCCGCACGCTGGAGACGATATCCGTGAATACCTTGCGCCTCTTCATCATCTTCACACTCCTCTCCTTGGGAACTGCCCTCCCTGCCTACGCCGACCGCTCGAATGATCGACGGTCCGCCTCAGAAGCAGACGAGTCTCATGAGCACGGTAGGTCAGCGGCACGAAGGGCGTCCGCAAGGTCCGAGGACCGTGGCTTCAGGGCAGAACACCATCACGAAGAAGAAGGCCGCCACGAAGCTAGGAAGTTCAAGCTG